>NZ_SRIO01000001.1 GCF_004684205.1 Candidatus Macondimonas diazotrophica | reverse complement strand
CGATTTCGTCATACAGGGCGCGCACCGCCGCCCGGCGCCGCGCCGGGTCCGGATCGCCCAGGCTCAGGGTGGCGATCAGGGTGCGCAGCTGACCGCGCAGGGCGTTGTTGATGGCCAGGCGCTTGAGGTCGAAACGGCCGGCCTGCCCCAGTTCTTGGCCGTCAATCGGGTCGTAGAGCGCAAAACCGTCTGCGGCCGGGCGCGTCAGCACCACCTGGCCGTCCGCCTTGCGCATCTTGAGGTCGCCGTCGAGCAGGGCCTGCAGCACGGGCCGCGCCCACGGCTCGCCGCTGTCGGCGATCTGCTCCAGCAGGGCCGCCTTGGCACCGAAACCGGCGGTCGCCAGCGCCTGTACCGCCGCCTGGGGAGGCTGCTGCGCCCCGGCCGGCTGCACCAGGGCGCACAGCACCAGGAACAGGGCCGCCACGGCGGCCGGCATGCGCATTCGAATGTGTTTCACGGGCATCCCGGAAAAACGAGGAAAGCCCCCGGGCCGCAGCCCGGGGGGAAGGTCGGGACGGTCAGATCACTCGTAGTTCTGACCCGAACACTTCTTGGTGATGGTGTTGTAGTTGCCGCACTTCAGGCTCACCCAGTCGGCCTCGATGTCCTTGGAGCCGGGCAGGTAGTCCGACCAGGCATCGCCGGGGACCAGGTCGTCGGTCTCCCAGACCGTCTCGAACTGGCCGTCGGCCTGGATCTCGCCGATCAGCACCGGCTTGGTCAGGTGATGGTTGGGCAGCATCTTGGCCATGCCGCCGGTCATGTTCGGCACCTCGATGCCGATCATGGCGTCGGCCACGGCGTCGACGTCGGTGGTACCGGCCTTCTCGACCGCCTTGACCCACATGTTGAAGCCGATGACGTGGGCTTCCATCGGGTCGTTGGTGACGCGCTTGGAATCCCCGATGAAGCTGTGCCACTGCTCGATGAACTGGGCGTTCTGCGGCGTGTCCACGCTCATGAAGTAGTTCCAGGCCGCCAGGTGGCCGACCAGCGGACCGGCGTCGAGGCCGGACAGCTCCTCCTCACCCACGGAGAAGGCCACCACCGGAATGTCCTCGGCCTTGATGCCCTGGGCCGCCAGTTCCTTGTAGAACGGCACGTTGGCATCGCCATTGATGGTGGACACCACGCCGGTCTTCTTGCCGGCAGCGCCGAACTGCTTGATCTCGGCGACGATCGACTGCCAGTCCGAGTGCCCGAACGGCGTGTAGTTGATCATGATGTCCTCGTCCTTCACGCCCTTCGACTTCAGGTACGCCTCGAGGATCTTGTTGGTGGTGCGCGGGTACACGTAGTCGGTGCCGGCCAGCACCCAGCGCTCGATGCCCAGCTCGTTCATGAAGTAGTCGACCGCCGGAATGGCCTGCTGGTTGGGCGCGGCGCCGGTGTAGAACACATTCTTGGACGACTCCTCGCCCTCGTACTGCACCGGGTAGAACAGCAGCCCGTTCAGCTCCTCGAACACCGGCAGCACGGACTTGCGCGACACCGAGGTCCAGCAGCCGAACACCACGTCGACCTGCTCCTTGCTGAGCAGTTCGCGCGCCTTCTCGGCGAACAGCGGCCAGTTGGAGGCCGGGTCCACCACCACCGCCTCGAGCGGCTTGCCGAGCACGCCGCCCTTCTTGTTCTGCTCGTCCACCAGCATCAGCACGGTGTCCTTGAGCGTGGTCTCGGAAATGGCCATGGTGCCGGACAGCGAGTGCAGCACACCCACCTTGATGGTGTCGGCGGCCTGCGCCATGCCGGCCAGCAAGGCGCCCGTGGCGGCCAGGGCCAGTCGCCGGGCAAACGAAGTCATGCGATCAGTCATGCGAAATTCTCCTGTGATCCGGGGGGCTCAGATCTGCAGCTGCACGCCGAGGATGAAAAAGTCGGTGCTGTCGGCACCGTCGTAGTCGTCGGCGCCGTAGGTGGCGATGACCTTGGCGTTCTGGCCGTCGATGATGTAGCCGAGACCCACTTCCCAGCGGTCGTGATCCGGCGCGTTGTCGTCGTCCACCTGCTGGAAGCGCACATGCGGCTGCAGCTTGCCGACGCCGTAGGTCTGCGGTGTCAGGAAGCTGGCCAGCACGAAGTAGCCGCTGCCCTGGTAGCCGAAGGCCGGCATCTGGTCGTCGTGGTCGTAGTCGTAGTAGGCGCCTTCCAGGCTCACCGCACCGCCGTCGCCGACCTTCTTCTCCAGCAGCACGTCCACGTTCCAGCCGAAGAAATCCCCCGGCGACGCCAAGGTGCCGGTGCCGTCGGACTGGTACTGGGCGGCGACACCGAAGGTCAGGATGTCCTTCGCGCCGAAATAGGAGCTGGTGGTGTAGAAGCCCGGCTCCGGATCCCACAGTGCCCACTGCAGACGCCCGGCGAACAGCAGGTTGTCGTCCTGGTTGGGGTTGTTCAGCGAGTTGATGCCGGAATACGACGTGTCCATGCCGTCGTAGACGCCAAGCGCATAGCCGAACACGCCACCGTCGATGGAACCGTTCACGGAGACACCCTCGTCGCGACCGGCGAAGATGGCCGGATAGGCCTGCGCGATCGGGAAGGTCCAGGCGTTCAGGTAGTACGGGCCGTCCAGGTTGGCGCGGTCCGACGGCGGCAGATGACGCCCCATCCAGATGTTGAACTCGGGCGCGAAGGTGAACTTGGCGATCGCATCCAGCATGCGAACGTCGTCGTCATCGCCGGTGTCGTACCGCTCGGTGTTGAACTCCAGCATGATGTATTCATGCAGCTGGGCGTTCAGGTACAGGCGGATGCTGTCAACCGTGAAGTCGTTCGAGCGCCCGTCGTCCGGCGCCGCGTCCTCCACCGAACTGAAACTGGTGCGCAGACCGGCGCCCACCGACACCCACTTGGTGTCGTCGATCTCGATCTTGGCGCCGGCATTGGCGGTGTCGGCGGCCAATAGGCCCACGCTGGCGGTCGCGGCCAGCAGTGTTGTTCTTGCGAAATGCTTCACAGGCATGCCCGTGCTCCCTGAAAGTTAAGCGATGCCTCCTCCCGAATGGCGGTGTTCGATTAGCAACCACCATGCCATGCAGCGCGCGACCCGCTGTGCAATGGCAATCCCCCAGTAACGCACTCGACATCGACCGGCATGTGCACCGCCCTGGTGCGCACAACGCCCCTTCGGCGCCGCGCCGGCCCAAAGCGGTTCAACCGGTGAGCGCACCCTCACGTTCGATGAACGCGATCACCTCATCCAGCCCGGTTCCGGTCTTCAGGCAGGTGAACACGAACGGCCGCTCGCCACGCATGCGCCGGGCGTCACGGTCCATCACCTCCAGCGAGGCGCCGACGTGCGGCGCCAGGTCGGTCTTGTTGATGATCAGCAGGTCCGAGCGGGTGATGCCCGGCCCACCCTTGCGCGGGATCTTGTCGCCGGCCGACACGTCGATCACGTACAGCGTCAGGTCCGACAGCTCGGGGCTGAAGGTCGCCGCCAGGTTGTCGCCGCCGGACTCCACGAACACCACGTCCAGCGGCGCGAACCGGCGCGACAGATCGGCCACCGCGGCCAGGTTCATTGAGGCGTCCTCGCGAATCGCCGTGTGCGGACAGCCACCGGTTTCCACGCCGACGATGCGCTCCGGCGCCAGCGCCCCGGCCCGGGTCAGGAATTCGGCATCCTCGCGGGTGTAGATGTCGTTGGTGACCACGGCGATCTGATAGCGATCGCGCAGCGCGCGGCACAGGGCCTCGGTCAGCGCCGTCTTGCCGGAACCGACCGGCCCGCCAATCCCCACGCGCAGCGGCCCGGCCACCGATGTATCCAACATGCGTATCTCCTGAATTCAAGATCGAAAAAGACGGCTGTACTGGGTCTCGTGCCGGCAGCTGGCGATGGCCAGCGCCGGCGCCGCCGCTCCGATGTCGGCATCGGCCACGGCCAGCCCGCTCGCCACCACCGCCGGAATATCCTGGGCCAGCTCATACAGCAGGCGCTGCGCGGCCGTATGGCCCAGCGGTACCGCCCGCACCGCCGCGCTGACCTGTGCCTCCAGCCAGGCCCACAGGCAGGCCTGCGCCGCCGTGGGCGGGGCAATGCGAAAACGTGTGGCAGCCAGGGCAAACAGGGCCAGCGCGGTGCGCTGCGGCAGGTCGACCCAGGTGCGTGCGTCATCGAGATCCAGGTCGCCCAGCAGCACCGCCCAGGCGCTGGCCAGCGCGCGTTCCTGGGCGCGCAGTTCCGCGGTGTCGCGCATCGCCAGCAGCAGCCCGGACCAGTGCATTGCCGCGTCCCGGTCCCCGGCCGAAAAGGCTGCCATCAGCCGTGCCAGCAGGGGCACTTCCACCCGCGCCAGGCTGTGCTGCAGCTGACCGCCGATCCACGCCGCCGCCTGTGGCAGGTCGCCGACCCACCCCAGCTCGACCGCGGTTTCCAGGCCCTGTGAATACGCAAAGGCGCCCACCGGCAGGGTGGCGCTGGTCAGTTGGCGCAGCCGCAGGTCGGCCAGCGCACCATCAGTGGGCGTGCGTGTGTCCATGGCCGGCCGCCGCATAGGCGCCCGCCTCCGGCTCGAACGGCGACTCGCCGACCGCCACCTGCAGGCCGAGCCCACGCAGCATGTCGTCGAGCACGTGGTCGTGCAGGTAACGCAGCCAGCCGTCGCCCAGCTGCACCGCCACATGCCGGTTGCCCAGGTGATAGGCGGCACGCAGCACCAGCAGCGGCGTGTCGGCGGTGGCGGTGGACACCGCCTCGCTGGCGGACCGCACCACCACGGTGGCACCCCCGGGCCCGCCGAGCACGTCGCCGCCGCGCAGCACGGTGCCGCGCGGCAAGGCCAGCAACGCGGGCAGGCCACTGTCCAGGCGCACGCGCTGGCGCGAACGCACGCGCCGGTCGAAGCTAAGGGTCAGCGAATCGGCGCCGGTGGCACCGGTCAGAACGTGGTCGAACACCTGCATGACTGGATCTCAAGCAACTCTCGGGCCAGCCAAGTATCGGTGCTCACTGCGGCTGGATCGGAAAACCATCCTGCGGCCCCAGTGCCTCGCGCTCGCGCTGGAACATGGCGCCACTTTGTACGTACACGCTCAGCAGGCCTATCAGCGACTCGAGCGCATTCCAATGGATGCGTTCCCAGCCGTGCGAGCCGTCGATGCCGAAGCACACCAGGGCGGTGCGCAGGTCGTGCCCGGCCTGCAGCGCGGCGGCAATGTCCGAGCGGTAGTAGCGGAACACGTCGCGCTGGTGCGCGATGCCGAACTCCTTGCACAGCAGCAGCAGGCGCCGGGTGAGGTGGTAGTCGAACGGCCCGGACGAGTCGGCCATGGCGATGGTCGCGCCGTATTCGGCCGAGTTCTGCCCCGGTGCGGTGGTGCCGTTGTCGATGGCCACCATCTCGGCCACCGTGTCCGGCAGCACGGCCGATGCACCGACGCCGACCTCCTCCAGAATGGTGAACAGGAAGTAGACATCGCTGGGCAGCGTCGGCCGCGTGTCGTGCAGCGCCTTGAGCGTGCCCAGCGCCACTGCCACACCGGCCTTGTCGTCGAGGTGGCGGGAGTTGATGAAGCCGTTGTCCGACAGCTCGGGATTGGCATCAACCGCCACGAAATCACCAACGTAGATGCCAAGCTTCATCAAGTCTTCAATACCGCCAAGCGGCTCGTCGAGACGCAACTCCAGGTTGTTCCACGCCGACGGCTGACTGTCGACCTCCGGCCCGAAGGTATGACCGGATGCCTTCAGCGGCAGCAAACTGCCCCGATGCGACCCCCCATCGGTGAACAGCGTCACGCGTGCCCCTTCGGCGAAACGGGCGTTCCAGTGGCCCACCGGCACCACCTCCAGGCGCCCGTTGGGCTTGAGTGCCTTCACTTGCGCGCCGAGCGTGTCCAGGTGGCTGACGATGGCGCGCGCCGGTGCACGTGCCGCGCCACGCACGGTGGCCCGAATGGCACCCAGGCGTGTCAGCTCGAACGGCACACCCAGGCGCTTGAGCTCCTCGCACACCACGTGCACCACCCGGTCCGTGTAACCGGACGGACTGGGCGTGTGCAGCAGTTTCATCAGGATATCCAGCACATAGCGCTGGTCGATGGGGAGGACTCTCATGGCGATGACGTTTTTCAGATCGCCGGCAGGCGGCGAGTAATGGGGAACAACAGGTCCACGAAGCGCTGCGCGGTCGGCTGCGGCTCGTGATTGGCCAGTCCGGGGCGCTCGTTGGCTTCGATGATCACATGCTCGGGCCGATCCGGCGCGGTCACCAGGAAATCGAGACCCACCACCGGAATGTTCAACGCCCTCGCCGCCTGCACCGCGGCGTCCGCCAGGGTCGGATGCAGGCTGTCGGTCACGTCATGCAAGGTCCCGCCGGTATGCAGGTTGGCCGTCTTTCGCACCTGCAGGCTGACGCCGCTGGGCAACACCTGGTCCAGCTCGTAGCCTGCCAGACGCACGCAACGGGCGGTTTCGTCGTCCAGCGGGATGTGGCTCTCGCCGGCACTGGCGGCCAGCCGCCGCCGGCTGAGTTTCTCGATCAGTTCGCGAACGGTTGCCTGCCCGGTGCCGAAGACCTGCGGCGGCCGACGCACCGCGGCGGCGACCACCTCGAAGTCGATCACCACCACCCGCAGGTCGTCGCCGGGCACCAGCTCTTCCAGCAGCACCGTGTCGCAGTAGCGGCGCGCCACGCGAACGGCGCGGGTCAGCGCCGCGGCGTCGCGCACGTCGACGGTGATGCCGCGCCCCTGCTCACCGCGCGCGGGCTTGACCACCAGCGGCCCATGCCGCTCCAGGAAGGCCCGGTTCTGGCGCGCGGCACCGGCCACGCATTGCTGCGGCAGACGCAGACCGGCGCGGCGCAGGAAGCGGTTGCTGGCCAGCTTGTCGTCGCACACGCTCATGGCGACGGCGGAGGTGAGCTCGCTCAGCGATTCGCGACACAGCACGCTGCGTCCACCGTAGGTGAGTTCGAAGTACCCACCCTCGGCGTCGATGACATTGACACCAATGCCGCGCCGCGCCGCCTCGTCGACGATGATCCGGGCATAGACGTTGAGCTGCTCGTATTCGTTCGGCTGCGGACCCACGAACAGCGGTTCGTTGTACGAATTCTTGTGCTTGAGGCAGAACACCGGCACGCGCTGGAAACCCAGCTTCTCGTAAAGGCGAATCGCCTGCCGGTTGTCGTGCATCACCGACAGGTCCATGAAGGCCCGCCCGCGCACCTGGAAGAACTCCGCCAACTGCCGGGTCAGCGCCTCGCCCACCCCCGGCAACGGCGCCTGCGGATCGGCCACCAGCGCCCACAGGGAAGCGCCGTTTTCCGGATCGCCGAACGCCTCGACATGGTCGACCCCCATCACCACGCCGAGCACCTTGCCGGTTTCCTCATGCTCGGCCACCAGGTAGCAGATCGTCGTTGACTTGCGGTGGGCCCAGATGAAATCCGGGTCCGGCGGCAGCATGCCCCGCTTGCAGTACAGGTCATGCGCCGCCTGCGCGTCGGCGTGGCTGTTGAGCCGACGCACGATCAGCCCGGCGACGCGGCGCGCCGCCGGACGGTAGTCATACAACCACAGCCGGTACGTGTGCGACGGGTCCAGAAACACGCTGTTCGGCGCGCTGGCGGTCACCACATGCGGCTCGCGCAGATAAATGGCGATATCGCGGTGGCCGGTCTTCTCGCTTTCCAGCAACCGCACCACCTGCAGCGGGTCGGGAAAGGTCTGGCCGAAGATCACACGCCCCCAGCCACACTCCACCGCCACGTTCTGGGCGCCGGGCTGTGCCTGCAGACGCGAGTCCGCCTGCTCCGGATCCCAGTTGCGCAGGCTCGGCGCATTGCCCCGCTCGAGCCGATGCTTGACGCGCTTTTGTGAGTTGCTCACCCGAGAGTCTCCCTGTCGCGGGATCAAAGACCCTGCTGCTGCAGCCACAACTCAAGCAGCGTGATCTGCCACAGCTTGGAGCCACGCAGCGGCGTGATGTGCGCCTCCGGCTCGGCCAGCAGGGTGTCGACATACGCATTGTCGAACACGCCGCGCTGGCGCGCGCGCGGCTGCAGCAGGATGTCACGCACAAAGTCGAGATACGCGCCGCGGATGTACTTGAGCGCCGGCACCGGGAAATACCCTTTCGGGCGATCAATGACCGCTCCGGGAATCACCTGGCGCGCCGCCTCCTTCAGCACGTACTTGCCGCCCTCGCGGATCTTGTGTTCGGCCGGGATGCGCGCCGCCAGCTCCACCAGCTCATGGTCCAGGAACGGCACCCGCGCCTCCAGCCCCCAGGCCATGGTCATGTTGTCCACGCGCTTGACCGGATCATCCACCAGCATGATGGTCGTATCCAGGCGCAGCGCCTTGTCGATGCCGCCGGTCGCGCCCGGCTGCGCGAAATGCCCGGCCACGAACTGGCGGCTATAGTCCTCGCCCACCCACGGCGCCTGCACACAGCGCGCGTACTCGGCATGGTCGCGGTCGAAGAAGTGCCGCGCGTAATCCTCGAGCGGATCGCGGCTTTCGAGCAGCGGCGGATACCAGTGATAACCGCCGAACACCTCGTCGGCGCCCTGCCCGCTTTGCACCACCTTCACGTGCTTGGCCACCTGCTGCGAGAGCAGGTAGAAACCCACCGCGTCGTGGCTGACCATGGGCTCGGACATCGCCGCCACGCAGTCCGGCAGCGCCGGCAGCAGACGATCGGCACCGATGAAGATGCGTTCGTGTCGGGTGCCGAAGTGCTTGGCGATCAGGTCCGAATACTCAAACTCGTCGCCCTTCTCGGCGTCGACCGCCTCGAAGCCGATGGAAAACGTGTGCAGGCCCTGTTGCCCCTGCTCGGCCAGCAGGCCGACGATCAGGCTCGAATCGAGCCCTCCGGACAGCAAGACGCCCACCGGCACGTCCGCCACCAGTCGGCGCCGCACCGCCAGGCGCAGGCTGTCGAGCACCTGCTCGCGCCACTCACCGAAATCCCGCGCGCCGTCGGCCGCGTCACGATCGAAATTGGGCGTCCAGTAGGTGTCGAACTGCAGGCTGCCGTCGGCGCCGATGCGCAGCGTGGTGGCCGGCGGCAGCTTGCGCACACCCTGCACGATGGTGTGCGGCGCCGGCACCACGGCATGAAAACTCATGTAGTGATGCAGTGCGACGGGGTCGATATCGGTCGATATGTCGCCACCGGCCAGCAGGGCCGGCAGCGTGGAGGCGAAGCGAAAGCGGCCTGGCTGCTCGGTGTAATACAGCGGCTTGATGCCCAGACGATCCCGGGCGAGAAACACGGCACCGCTGTCGCGCTCCCAGATGGCGAACGCAAACATTCCCTGCAGGCGCTGCACGCAGGCGGGACCCCAGGCGTGATAGGCCTTGAGAATGACCTCGGTATCACCGGAAGAGAAAAAGCGGTAACCGAGTCCCTGCAGTTCCTGGCGCAACTCGGGGTAGTTGTAGATGGCGCCATTGAACACCATGAGCAAGCCGAGTTCATTGTCCAGCATCGGCTGCTGCGCACGCGCGCTGATGTCGATGATCTTCAGCCGGCGGTGGGCGAAAGCGACCGGTCCGTAGCCGATGCGACCGGCACCGTCAGGCCCCCGTGGCGCCAGCACCTCGGCCATGCGCTCGACGGCTGCCGGATCAGCCACCTGGCCGTCAAAACGAATCTCGCCCGCAATCCCACACATAAACAACCTCTCGTTCCGGCAGCGAAATGAATACCGCCAAAAAACTCATCCGGACATCAATGAAACAGGCCCGGACGCAGCAAATAAACAAGCATTCCGATTGGCAAAAAACGAATGCCCTGCCCCGGCCTTCGATTCACGGATGAATAAAACCAATCGAATAGCGGAAGCCATAATGTTATCACAAATCGCGATAAGCCGCGAATGAATAAGGCCGATCAGTGGATATTCGGCCGTATCGGGCAATGCGCTCTGGATGCCAATCAGGGAGATAGAAAAAGAAAAGCAATCGCGGCCTTCCGGCGAACGCAACCCCCCACGCACCGTCACCTGCCGCCGGCCCCGAGCGGCCTGTGCCCGACCCGCCCGGCTGCAGCTGAACGGCATCGGGCGCGCACCCCGGCGTCCCGCACGTCCGGCGGCGCCGCGTCGGCAGGCACGCTTGCCCTGCGCCCTCTACAGGTCTAGGGTCAAATCCTGCCTGCGCGTGCAGGCGACACCCAACCCACAGGAGGTCAGCCCATGAGCAGCCATACGTACAAGGTTGTGGAGATCGTCGGCTCTTCGCCCAACGGAACCGACGACGCCATCCGCAACGCCATTGCCGAGGCGGGCAAGAGCCTGCGTCATCTCGACTGGTTCGAGGTCGTACAGACACGCGGCCACCTGGTTGACGGCAAGGTCGGCCACTTTCAGGTGATCTTGAAGGTCGGCTTCCGCCTCGAGAACTGACGCGGCGGCTATTCGACGGCGCCAGCGCCCGATCGCGCGGCTTCTGAGTCACGCCAGAGCCCGCCGGGTTGAACTTTTTCACGGCCATGTGCCTCCCAATGAGTGACTCTCGAGCAATCAGGAGACACATCATGGCCGAAACCATCAAGAATCAGGGCGAAGGCGATCGCGAATCCGCGCGTCGCTACAACGCGGACACCCGGCGCACGGCCGCGCAGCTGTCCGATGAACAACTGCGCGGCACAGAGGCATTAACGGAGACGCAAGAGCGCGAACTTAAGCGCGCAGAGGAAAAAGGCAGGTCGCGCTCCAAGGGCGAAGACCCGATGGTGTCGCGGAACCGGTAATCGGCGGCGGCGCCTGTGGCTGACCTGGTGAAACGTCCCCGTGCATCGCCGGCGGACACGGCTCTTCAAAACAGGTAATACCGCTGCGCCAGCGGCAACACCTTGGCCGGCTCGCAGGTCAGCAGCACGCCATCGGCGCGCACCTCGTAGGTCTGCGAATCCACCTCCATCAGCGGCGCATAGTCGTTGAGCACCATGTCGGACTTGGTCACGCTGCGCGTGCCCTTTACCGCCACTGCGCGGCGGCGCAGGCCCAGCGTTGCCGGCACGCCGGCATCCAGCGCGGCCTGTGAGACAAAGGTGAGGCTGGTGGCGGCGATGGCCGGGCCAAAGGCGCCGAACATGGGCCGGTAGTGCACCGGCTGCGGGGTGGGGATGGAGGCGTTGGGGTCACCCATGGGGGCGGCGGCGATGGCCCCGCCCTTGAGGATCAGCGCCGGCTTGGTGCCGAAGAAGGCCGGCTTCCACAGCACGATGTCGGCGAGCTTGCCGGCCTCCAGTGAGCCCACCTCGTGGGCGATGCCGTGGCTGATGGCGGGGTTGATGGTGTATTTCGCCACGTAGCGGCGGGCGCGGAAGTTGTCGGCCCGGGCGCTGTCCTGCGGCAGGGCGCCGCGCTGCACCTTCATCTTGTGCGCGGTCTGCCAGGTGCGGGTCACGACCTCGCCCACGCGGCCCATGGCCTGAGAGTCCGAGCTGATCATCGAAAACGCGCCCAGGTCGTGCAGGATGTCCTCGGCCGCGATGGTCTCGCGGCGGATGCGCGACTCGGCGAAGGCCACGTCCTCGGCGATGCTCGGATCGAGGTGGTGACACACCATCAGCATGTCGAGGTGTTCGTCCACGGTGTTGATGGTGTAGGGCCGCGTCGGGTTGGTGCTGGAGGGCAGCACGTTCTGCGCGCCGCAGGCCTTGATGATGTCCGGCGCGTGGCCACCGCCGGCGCCCTCGGTGTGGTACGTGTGGATGGTGCGGCCCTTGAAGGCGGCCAGCGTGTCCTCCACGAACCCGGATTCGTTGAGCGTGTCGGTGTGGATGGCGACCTGCACATCGAACTGCTCGGCGACGGTGAGGCAGCAGTCGATGGCCGCCGGGGTGGTGCCCCAGTCCTCGTGCAGCTTCAAGCCCATGGCGCCGGCCTCGATCTGCTCGATGAGCGCCTCGGGCCGGCTGGCGTTGCCCTTGCCCAGAAAACCGAGGTTCATCGGGAACGCTTCGGCCGCCTCCAGCATGCGCGCCAGGTGCCACGCGCCGGGTGTGCAGGTGGTGGCGTTGCTGCCGGTGGCCGGACCCGTGCCACCGCCGATCATGGTGGTGATGCCGGACATCAGCGCCTCTTCGATCTGCTGCGGGCAGATGAAGTGGATGTGCGCGTCGATGCCGCCGGCGGTGGCGATCATCCCCTCGCCGGCGATCACCTCGGTGCCGGGGCCGACGATGAGCGTCACCCCCGGCTGCACGTCGGGGTTGCCGGCCTTGCCGATGCCGACGATGCGCCCGCCGCGGATGCCGATGTCGGCCTTGACCACGCCCCAGTGATCCAGGATGAGCGCGTTGGTGATGACAGTGTCGAGCGCGCCGTCGGCGCGGCTGGCCTGGGCCTGGCCCATGCCGTCGCGGATCACCTTGCCGCCGCCGAATTTCACCTCCTCGCCATAGACCGTGAAGTCGCGCTCGACTTCGATCCACAGCTCGGTGTCGCCCAGACGGACGCGATCGCCGGTGGTGGGGCCGAACATCTCGGCATAGGCGCGGCGGTCGATGCGATGCGGCATGGTGGGGTTCCTCATGGGTGATGGGTCAGTCAGGGCGTCGGGGTGGCAGTGCGGGCGGGTGATCGGGACAGGTGGCGCAATGAGCGGCGTCGGGCAATCTCGGCGTGTCCTTCGGCGGGCGCGCCGCCGGGTTCCGTGTCGCGCCGGGTCGTCATGCCGGCCGGCCCCTCAGTCGAGCGAACCCATCACCTCGCCGCGAAAGCCCCAGACCGCCCCGGCTCCCCCATAGGGAATCAGGGCGACGGCGCGGCTCTGGCCGGGTTCGAAACGCACGGCCGTGCCGGCGGGGATATCCAGCCGCATGCCGCGGGCGGCGGCGCGGTCGAACGCGAGCGCGGGGTTGGTTTCGGCAAAGTGATAGTGTGAGCCGACCTGGATCGGTCGGTCGCCGGTGTTGGCGACCTCCAGGGTGATCGCCGGGCGGCCGGCGTTCAGTTCCAGCTCGCCATCGGCGGGGTCGATTTCTCCGGGAATCATGCAGTTCTCCTCGCCGCGGTGTGGTTTGGCGGTTGGTGACGGGCGCCGCCACGCGGCGCGCATCCTGCCAATCAAAGCAGACTCTATGCCATTGGTCGAGGCCATGCGAAATCCGCCGTCAGGCCTGCTGCCCGCACAACGGTTGCTCGGCTGGCGCCGCGCCACCGTGGGCATAGAGATAATCGCGCGTGAGCGGTACGGCATCGCGCTGGTGCGCCAGCTGGATCTGGAACACCATCAGCCGACCGTGGCGAAACGCCATTTCGGCGCCGGCCAGATAGAACTCCCACATCCGGCAAAACCGCTCGTCGTAGAGAGCCCGGGCGCGGTCGCGCTGGGCCTGGAAACGATCGAACCAGTGCCGCAGCGTCTCGGCATAGTGCAGGCGCAGGATTTCGACGTCGGTCAGCCACAGGCCGCTGCGTTCCACCGCGGCCACCACCTCGGACAGCGCCGGACAATAGCCGCCGGGGAAAATGTACTTGCGGGTCCAGGCGTTGGTGTCGCCGGGTGGATCGGCGCGGCCGATGGCGTGGATCAGGGCAACGCCGTCGGGCGCGAGACGCTCGCCCAGCTGCCGGAAAAAGCGCGTGTAGTGCGAGACGCCCACGTGTTCGAACATGCCGACCGAGACGATGCGGTCGTAGAACCCGGTTTCCTCGCGGTAGTCGCGCAACGCGAAACGCACGCGCGGGCTCAGCCCCTCCGATTCGGCACGGGCGCGTGCCACCTTGAGTTGCTCGGCCGACAGCGTCAGCCCGGTCACGTCCACGCCGTCATGGCGCGCCAGATCCAGCGCCAGGCCGCCCCAGCCGCTGCCGATGTCGAGCACGCGCAGGCCGGGCTGCAGCAGGAGTTTTGCGGCGATATGGCGTTTCTTCAGTGCCTGAGCCTCCTCCAGGGTTTCGTCGCCGCGTGGGAAATAGGCGCAGGAATATTGCCGGTCGCGGTCGAGAAAGAGGTCGTAGAGCGCGTCGGACAGGTCGTAGTGATGGGCGACGTTGCGGTGCGCGCGCCGCGCCGGGTTGAACTGGTGCAGCCAGCGCAGGGGACGGCCCACCGCGGCCAGGAGCCGTTGCAGCGGCATGCGCGCGATGCCCTCGGCGCACTGGTTGGCCAGGGCCAGAAAGTCGCGCAGGGAGCCCTGCTCCACGGTGAGCTGGCCATCCATGTAGGCCTCGCCAGTGGCCAGTTCGGGATGCAGCAACAGCCGTCGGGGCAGAGCGGGATCGCGCAGCCGGATCGCCACTTCGGGTCCGCCGCCGGGACCGAGGCGATGGGCATGGCCTTGAGGATCGATGAGTGTCAGCCGACCTTGGGTCAGCGCGGGGTCGAGAATGCGGGACAGCAGCATGATGTACCTCCCGGGGCAGAATGAAGACGCGGCTGGGCGCCGCATCGGGGCAGGGCCGCCCGTCTGCCTGACGTTACGCGGGTGGCCATCCTGGCCCGGCGACCGTCAATGAGTCATCCATTCGTCTGTCAAGTCCGCTAAATTTTAACGCCGGATGCGATCGATGGAAGGGGCCGTCCGGTGATTCATCCCTCCGCCGGGAGCGGCGCGGGACCGCCGCCGAGGGTGCGATACAGCGATACCGCGGCGCTGAAGCGCTCCAGCCGCGCCGCGACGGCGGCGTCCTCCGCCGCGATCAGGCTGCGCTGCGCCTCGAGCAGATCGGCGTAGTCCACCGCGCCGGCATCGAAGCGGGCACGCGCGATCCCATAGGCGGCCCGCGCCGCCGCTGCCGCGCGTTCCAGTGCGTCGCTGCGCAGGGCGCTCTGGCGCTGGGCCGCGAGGGCGTCACTGACCTCCCGAAAGGCGGTCAGGACCGCTTGGCGATAGGCGGCCGCCAGTTCCGCGCGGCGCGCCTCGGTGCGGGCCACTTCGCCGCGCAGGGCGCCGCCCCGGAACAGCGGTGCCAGGGCGCTGGCGGACAGCGTCGTGAGTGTGAATGAGGGGCTGCGGGTCCAGGCGCGATCCCAGCCGATCTGTATGTTGGGATAAAGCGCGGCGCGGGCAGCGCCAATGTCGGCGCCGGCGGCCTTCAGATCGGCTTCGGCGCGCTGCAGGTCCGGCCGCCGGGTCAGCAGCGCAGCCGGTACGGTGGGGGTCACGGCCGGTAAACGCAGGACGGCCCAATCAATGGTCGCGGGCGCGAAAGCGGGCGCGGCCACACCCGTCAGCAGCGCCAGTTGGTTGCGCAGGCCGCTCGCGGTTTGCTCCCGCGCCGCGAGGGCGGCTTCGGTATTGGCGACCACGGTGCGTTGTTGATCGCGCTCCAGCGCGGAGGCGCGACCGGCCTCGAAGCGTGCTTCCAGCACGGCCAGGATGGCATGCGCCGAATCGAGATTGGCCTGCGCCAGACGAATCTGCTCCAGGGTGGCGGCCAGTTCGAGCGCTGCCTGCGTTACCTCGGCACTGGTCAGCAGGCCCAGCGCCTGCAGGTCGTAGCGGCTGGCCTCGATCCGGCTCTGGGCCGCGGCCCGGGTGGCGGCGACCCGTCCGAACAGGTCCAGTTCATAGGCGGCGCTGAGTTGCGCCGTGGTCCGCGTGCCGGTCTGGGTGCTGCCGGAAATCGTGGCGCTGCCGCTGCGATCGGCATCGGTGAATGCCAGCGAGGCGTTCAGACTCGGCCAGCGCGGTGCACCGGCAATGACGGCCGCGGCGCGGGCCTGATCGATGCGGGCGACGGCCGCCGCCAAATCCTGGTTGGCTGCCAATGCCTGCTCGACCCAGCCATCAAGGACGCGACTGCCGAACCCGGTCCACCACGCGTCGGCAATGCCCGCGTCGCCGATTTCGGTGTGCGCCCAATGCGCGGGCACGGCGACGGCGGGACGCTGGTAAGCCGGCATCAGGCTGCAACCGGCCAGACTCAGGAGCAGCAGCAGCGGAAACAGTCGGTCCATAGCGTCATTCCGAGGCCAGCGCCACGACGGGATCGAGGCGGGCCGCCTTGCGCGCGGGCAGGTAGCCGAATAGCAGGCCGGTCCCCACCGCGCTCAGGAAGGCCAGTACCGCCGGCGGCATGGTGAAACGGATCTCGACGCCGGCGAAATGCAGCGCGATGCCGATCAGATGGCCGAGCACGAGGCCGACCACGCCACCGACCGTGCAGACCACTGCCGATTCGGTGTTGAACTGCAGCAGGATGTCGCGCATACGTGCCCCGGTGGCCATGCGGATGCCAATCTCGCGGGTGCGCTCGGTCACGCTGACCAGCATGATGTTCATCACGCCGATGCCGCCGACCAGCAGCGAAATGGCGGCCACCGAGCCGAGCAGCAGCGTCAGGGTGGTCTGGGCGCTGTTGACGGTCTCCAGGATGGACGCCATGTTGCGGATACGAAAATCCTCGGTGCGATGCCGCGTGATGAGCAGTTGCCGGATCGCTTCCTGCACCGCATCCACCTGGGTTACCTCGGCGACCTTGACGGTCACGGCGTTGACGTAGTTGCGGCCGAACAGGCGCACCTGGGCGGTGGTGATCGGCACGAAGATCACATCGTCCTGATCAGTGCCCCAGGTTGAGGCGCCCTTTTCGCCCATGACGCCGATGATCTCGAACGGCACGTTCTTGATCAGCACGAATTGGCCGACCGGATCGTCGCCGCCGGGAAACAGCAGCCGCGCTACGGTCTGGCCCAGCACTGCCACCGGGGCGTAGCTGCTCAGGTCGCGGCGGGTGAAGAAACTGCCCCGCACCACGGGCCAGTCGCGCAGCGCCGGCAAATCCGCGCCGACGCCCTGTGCCGTGGTGAGGTAGTCGATGGCCCCCACGCGCGCGGTCAGCCGGCCGCTGCGCTCGGGAACCACCAGTGAGACGCCGGGCAGCGCGGCAATGGCATCGGCGTCCTGAGGCGTCAGGGTGACGATATCGCCGCTGCCGCGCAGGCCCGGTGCGCCGGGACGGATCACCAGCAGATTGGTGCCCATGGCGCTGATCTGCTGCAGCACCTGCTGCTTGCCGCCCTCGCCCACCGCCAGCATCACCACCACCGAGGCAACCCCGATCACGATGCCCAGCAGGGTCAGCGAGGTGCGCAGAAGATTGGTACGCAGTGCGCGCAAGGCCATTTTCACCGCTTCGCCCAGATCCGGAACCAGACCGGTACCGTCGACGGGATGGCGATCCGGCGCGGGCCGCTCCGGCACCGCTGGCGGTGATGTTTCGGTGAGCCGGCCGTCGGTGATGTGCACGATGCGCTGGGCATGGGCGGCCACTTGGGCATCGTGGGTGATGACGACGATGGTCCGCCCTTCGGCATGGAGGGTCTTGAGCAGATCCATGACTTCGGCACTGCTCTTGCTGTCCAGTGCTCCGGTGGGTTCGTCGGCGAGGATCACCGGCGGATCGTTGATCAGGGCGCGGGCAATGGCCACCCGCTGTTGTTGACCGCCCGACAATTGGGCGGGCCGGTGGTCGGCGCGATCGGTCATGCCCAGCCGGGTCAGCAGCGCCTGGCCCCGGGAGGTGCGTTCCGTGGCCGGCAGACCGGCGTACAGTGCCGGCATTTCGACGTTTTCCAGCGCGCTCGCCCCGGCCAGCAGGTTGTAGCGCTGGAACACGAAACCGAAGGTCTGTCGGCGCAGACCGGCCAGTTCGTCGGCGGACAGGCCAGCCACCGACCGGCCGAGAATCCGGTAATCGCCGTCGTCGGGCCGGTCGAGGCAGCCGATCACGTTCATGAGCGTGCTCTTGCCCGACCCCGAGGGCCCCATGATGGCGACGAACTCGCCGGGCCAGATCGAGAGCGAGACCGCGTCGAGCGCGCGGACTTCAGTGTCTCCCGCCTTGAAGCGGCGCACGATGTCGCGCAATTCCAGCAGTGGCGGGCCGGCCATCGTCAATGCACCGCCCCGGCCGCCATACCACGCGTCCCCCCCGCGACGCCCGGCGTGACCTGCGCGGTCAGCGCCACCGAATCCCCGGGGGTGAGACCGTCGCGAACCTCGGCCTGGGTGCGGGTCATCAATCCGATGTGGACCACGGTCCGTTCCAGCCGATCATCGATCTGGCGCATCACCTCATAGGCTTCGCCCCGATCGCTGTCCTGCGCCGGCAGGCGCCGCCCGAGCGCCGCGGCGGGTATCACCGGCACATCCTCGGCGCTGGCCACGTGGAAGAACATCTGCGTACTCATCCCGTTCATAAGCTCGCCATCGCGATTGTCCACATCGGCCAGCACGTTGTAGAGCACCACATCGTTGATGACTTCCGGTGTGGGCAGGATCTGGCGCACGACCGCCTGCCAGCGCCGGTTCAGCGATCCCAGCGTGGTGAACGAAACGTCCATGCCGGGTTGCACGCGCGGTACGTCGGCCTCGGCCACCTGGGCCCGAACCGTCATGGTGCCCAGGTCGGCGATCTGCAGGATGACCGGCGCGGTCTGGTTGGCGTTGAGCGTCTGGCCTTCGCGCGCGGTCTGGCTCGCCACCGTTCCGTCCATCGGCGCATAGATCTTGGTGTAGCCGAGATTCGCTTCGTCACCGGCCAGGGTCGAGCGAGCCTCCTCGATCTGCGCCTTGAGTGAGGCAGCCCGCGCTTCGGCGACGCGCAGGGTGGATTCGCTCTCCTCCAGTGCTTCGCGGCTCACGGCGTTCTTGCTGATCAATTGGCGATTGCGGTCGCGTACCTGTCGCGCGTAGACGATCTGGGCCTGTTGCTCGGCGAGCTGGGCCTCGAGCGAAGCCAGCCGTGCGCGGTCGGCCTCGACCCGGGCGGCATAGATGCGCGGGTCGATCTCAGCGATGAGCTGGCCGCGACGGACCCGGTCGCCGATCTCCACATGCAGGTCGCGCAGCTGCCCGGAAACCTGCGCGCCGACATCGACGTATTCCTTGGGCTCCAGCTTGCCCTGTGCGGTGATGAGTTCGACCAGATCGGCGCGTTCCACGGGCACCAGGACCGGGTCGGCGGGCGCTTCGCGGCGCCACAGATGGACGGCGTATCCCATGCCGGCCAAGATGAGCAGCACCAGCAACAGGGCGGCGAGTCGGCGCGGCGCGGTTCGCATCACAATGACAACCTTCGATTCGATTCAGATCGGCCCCATGCCGGCTCAGACCAGCTCGATGCGGTCCTTGCGGCCGTCCATCAGCGCGTGGATCAGGGTCAGATAGTCGCGCAACTGACGGGTAATCAGGAAGTTCTGCCGGACGAATTCGCGGGCCTTGCCGCCCATCTCGGCGCAAAGCGCCGGGTGCTGATGCAGATAGCGTACGCGCAGGGCGGCCCCTTCGGGCGTACTGACCAGAAATCCGGTGTGGTGGTTGATGACTTGCAGGCGAATGCCGCCGGTGTTGCCGCCGATCACCGGCTTGCTCTTCCACATCCCTTCGGTCACGGTCAGTCCGAACCCTTCGCGCAACGATTTCTGCAGCACGAACTGCGCCGAGCGCTGCAGGGCGTTGATGGTGGTATGGGCATCGGGCGGAAGCAGCAAGACCTTGATGTCGTCATCGCCCCCGGCCGCGGCGCGCACATCGGCCAGGACGGCCTCACCTTCTGGGTCGTCGTCCGCAGCGCCCCCTGCCAAGGCCAGTTGCAGGCGGGGCATGAAGGTCTTGGCCAGGCGGTAGGCCGCGATGACGCCGAGCGGATCCTTGAAGCGGTCGTAGCGCGAGACCTGCAGCATGAGCGGACGTCCCGAATCGATGCCCTGCTGCGCGCAGATCGCTTCGGCGCGCTCGGCCGGCAGGTCGATGTTCTTTTCGCTCAATGGATCGATGCTGGGGGGAATCAGGTAGATCGGGTGCGGCAGGCGCTGGGCGAAATCAGCCAGGGAAAAAACGCTGGCATCGTGGTCGGCGACATAGCCGCGCAGGAAGCGCCATACGGCGCGCTGCGGATGGCTGGCATCGATATGACAGCGCCAGATCCATTTGCCACGACGATCGGGCAGATGGCGCAGCAGGCCGACCGGCTGCGGATCGTGGATGAAGACCACATCCGCCTCGCGCAGCACTGGGCCCAACATCTCGGCATTGCGCGCCGTGGTGTCCTCGAAGGCGCGCATCAGGGTCTCGGGCACGGGTGCCGGATTGCCCTGCATGGCGTTGTGGATGGCCTTGGTGCATTGGTAGAACGACTCCTCGCCGGTAATCACTTCCCAGCGGGTGTCGATTCCGAGCGCTTCCATCAGCGGGACGAGCTTGTGAAGGATTTCGGCAACCCCACCGCCGGCGCGCGTGGAATTGACGTGCACGATCTTCATCCCGCGAAGCGGCGCGGCCAACTGGATCAGATGCTGCACGACATCGCTGCCGGCAACTTCGGCATAGGCGGTGAGCAGGGAATTCATCGGGCGTCCATCGTGAAGTAGGCGGAGACCACGCGCGCATACTGATCGCGCAGATCTTGCAGGGAGGTGAAGTACGGGTCGATCTGACTGAGTTCTTCACCCAGACCGGCGTGACCGTCGATCCAGGTGCGGAAATCATCGACGCCCTGCGTGGGTCGGCTGCGCGCATCGATGACGTGGTAGTACATGCTGCCGAGCGACAGTTTGGGCAGGAGCTCGACGAGCTCATGGGGTTCCGAGAGCCGTAAGCCGGTATCGAAGACGACCAGCTGGCCGCGCATGAAGTGAAAGCGTTGATCGCGCGGAGCCCATAGCGGCCCGCTGATTTCGTCGAGACGCTGCTCGACCACCTCGAGCACCTCTTGGCGCAGCGCTTCGGTATCCACGAAGTCCGCCGGATCGATGACCGCCAGACGCTCGGCCAGCGGCAGGTCGTGCAGGGCATGACGGACCCAGGCGGCGAAATCGTTGTTGAACTCCGGGTCGTCGAAGCGCGCGCGCAGCAGGCCGCCCCAGAAGTGGTGGTAGACGCTATCGGTGGGGACTGCCAATAGGCCTTCGTAGAGGCCCTGCAGGCTCTGCGCATGGATCCCGGTGGCGAGGACGACCAGGGCGCAATCTTTCACGATGAATGCGTTGCGTTGTTCAGGCATGGCTCGCTGATGGCATGGCGGGCGGAACGGCTGCTGGCGGTGTGACCGGCGCGGGTGGTCGAAAGTTCAGCTCCGCTCACGGTATACCAGTCACAGGACAGACTGATTCGGTCAGCGGCCCGACGCGACATTTCCTGAGGATTGCTGGACCGGTGGCCTGACCGGGCTTGCTGGCGCCGGTCCGTTCAGGCGGGTTCGGCATGATCGGGCCGCGGCGGTGCGGCGTGTTGGATCCGTGATGCCCCGCCAAGGGGGCGGACGTTGCGGCGCCCGCGATGGTACTGTGCGGGAATCGAAGCACCAGACCGGGCCGACGATGACCGAACATGACGAGTTCTACGCGGACATTCACCAGGGTTATGACTTCAAGGGCCCGGCGCTGGTGCTGGGCGGCGCCATGCGCGAGGGCGCCGCGGTTCGCGATCTGCCGGTGAAGGTACCCCTGCGTACGCTCAATCGGCATGGCCTGATCGCGGGCGCCACCGGCACCGGCAAGACCAAGAGCCTGCAGGTGTTGGCCGAACAGCTGTCCGCCCTGGGCGTGCCCAGTCTGCTGATGGACGTCAAAGGCGATCTCTCGGGCATCGCCATGCCGGGCACGCCGCACCCCAAGATCGACGAGCGCAGTCAAGCGATCGGCGTGGACTGGAAGCCGACCGGCTATCCGGTCGAACTGCTCAGTCTGTCCGATGAAAAAGGGGTCCGCCTACGGGCCACGGTCAGCGAATTCGGCCCGGTCCTGTTCAGCCGCATGCTGGGACTGAACGATACCCAGGGCGGGGTCGTGGCGATGGTGTTCAAATACAGTGACGATCGCCAGTTGCCGCTGCTCGATCTCAAGGACTTCAAGAAAGTCCTGCAGTTTCTCGGGAACGAGGGCAAGGCTGAGATCGAAGCGGAGTACGGCCGGTTCAGCTCGGCCACCGCCGCGACGATACTGCGCAAGGTGGTGGAGCTCGAGCAGCAGGGCGCCGAAGCGTTCTTTGGCGAGCTGTCGTTCGACGTCGCGGATCTTTGCCGGATCGACGAGAACGGGCGCGGCGTCGTGAGCGTGGTGCGCCTGACCGACATCCAGGACCGTCCGAAGCTCTTCAGTACCTTCATGTTGCAGATGCTGGCCGAAATCTATGCGGCGTTTCCCGAAGCTGGCGACCTGGCGCAGCCCAAGCTGTGCATTTTCGTCGACGAGGCGCATCTGGTCTTCCAGGAGGCCAGCCCGGCGCTGATGCAGCAACTCGATGCCATCATCAAGCTGATCCGTTCCAAGGGCGTGGGTCTGTTTTTCATTACCCAGAATCCTGCGGATCTGCCCGAGAGTGTGCTGTCCCAGCTCGGCTTGAAGGTGCAGCATGCGCTCCGGGCCTTTACCGCCCGGGACCGCAAGGCCATCAAGCTTGCCGCGGAAAACTACCCGATCACCCGATGGTATGAGACCGAAACGCTGCTGACCGCCTTGGGCATCGGCGAAGCTCTGGTCAGCGTGTTGAACGAAAAGGGCATTCCCACGCCCTTGGTGCACACGCTCATGCGAGCGCCCGAGTCGCGCATGGACATCCTGACGCCGGTGGAGATCGAGCAGCTCGTGGCGCGCTCGGCGCTGGCAGCGGAATACAATCAATCCATCGACCGGGAAAGCGCCTACGAAATCCTGACGGAGAAAATCCAGGCAGTTCAGCAGCGCCCCGAAGCCGAACCCCAGGAAGCGGTGCGGCCCCGCGCCCGCGGTAAGGCCGAAGCCGGCATGCTCGATCGCGTGCTCAACAGCACGACGACGCGACAGATTGGCCGCACAGTGGCACGCGAGCTGACCCGGGGCCTTCTGGGTGCGCTGGGGTTGAGTCGCGTTTCCCGGCGGCGGCGAAAGACAGGTTGGTTTTGACGCGACTGCGGGAGCAAGGCGCGCTGGCCGATGTCCGGCGCTGCGCCCCAGATCCGGCCTGGGCCGAACGGCCCGTCACCCCAATGTGCGTCCGGCTCAGCCCGGCGGATCGGAGGGAACCCGCATGCCCAGCGTGCTGATCGAGGTCCGAAAGCAGTACACCCCGGATCAGGAGATTGCCTTGATGGCGGCCGTTCACACCGCGCTGTGCGAAGCGTTTCAGATCAAGACGACCGACCGGAACGTTCGGCTGATGGTCCATGCGCCTCATCGCTTTGCCTGTCCGCCCGGTCGGAACTATCCCGAGCGCTATACGCACATCAGCATCGATGCCTTCGCCGGTCGCTCGCTCGATGCCAAGCGCGCACTTTATCGGACGATCGTCGATGGCCTGGCGCCGCTGGGCATTCCCAGGGACCACGTTAAAATCCTGCTCCGCGAAATTCCGCGCGAGAACTGGGGAATACGCGGCGGCCAGGCTGGCTGCGATGTCGATTTGGGCTTCAAGGTGGACGTGTAAGCGGTTCAGCGCAACAGGGGGCGGTGAAAGCCGATCGGCGCGCACCGCTTTTTCCAGGGTCCCGATTCAAGGAGGCAGGCGGATGAACGCGCACGAAAAGCTGAACTATGTCGAGTTTTGCGCCCATGATCTGTTGAAGACCAAAGCGTTCTTCGAGGCGGCATTCGGCTGGTCTTTCGTGGATTACGGGCCCGATTACGCGGCCTTTTCGGATCAGGGCATCGATGGCGGATTCTACCGCGGCGCATTGAAGTCGACCGTCGAGGATGGTGGCGCCTTGCTGGTGTTCTACAGTGCGCACCTCGAAGAGACGCTGGCCAAGGTCCGGTCTTGTGGCGGCCGGATCACCAAGCCCGTGTTCGTGTTTCCCGGTGGCCGGCGTTTCCACTTTGCCGAGCCCAGCGGAAACGAATTCGGCGTCTGGTCCGACACGGGCAGCTGAGGGGGGCTCGAGAACGGGTGGGTTGGCGCCGCCGGTCGGGCGGCCAACGCGCCGCGTCCGCGCAACCCGATTGCTGTTCCGGATCAGTTCAGCTGCCGGTGCCCGGTCGCACAATGGGCCGAATGGCGCGCGAGGAGGCAGACCTGAAATGATGCAAGATTCCGATCGATCCGCGGCGATTCCATTGTTCGCGCTGGGTTTTCGGCCTTTTTTCCTTGGCGCGGCGGCGTTTGCCGCGTTGGGGGCGGCGCTGTGGGCGGCGGCTTATCTCGATTGGCTGGGCGATTTCGCGCCGCGTGGGGGCTGGTTGGCGTGGCATCTGCGCGAGATGCCCTTCGGCTTTGCGTGTGCGGTGATCGCCGGGTTCGTTCTGACGGCGGTACAGAACTGGACCGGGTCGCCCGGTCTGCGCGGCGCGCCGCTCATGGGCCTGTTCGGCCTGTGGGTCGCGGCACGCATCGCTTGGTTGTGGCCGGCCATTCCGGTGGCCTGGGCGATGGCGGCGGAGCTGTTGTTCCTGCCGGCGGTGGCGGTTCGGGTGGCGTGGCAGCTCAGGCGTGTTCACCAGCGTCGCAACTACCCCCTGGTTGGGTTGCTGGTCTTGCTCGCCATGGCCGATGCGATGGCCTCGATTGCCCAGCTCCAACAGGACTTCGTCTTGCTGCGCCAGGCGGCCTGGGCGGCGTTGTGGCTCATCGGCGCGGTCATCGTTCTGATCGGCGGGCGTATCATTCCCGCGTTTACCGCAAACGGGTTGGGACTTGCGGCGCCGGTGTCCGAAGCGCCGTGGTTGCCGCGCAGCGCGATCGTCAGCCTGCTGCTGCTCGCGATTCTGGCGGCGCAGGGAATCGCGCTGGCCCCCGATCCGCGTTGGGTGCCGCTGTTCGGTGTGATCACCGCTGTGCATGGCTGGCGCGCTGCACGCTGGTTCCATCCGGGGATCTTGCGTGTGCCCTTGCTGTGGTCGCTGCATCTCGGCCACCTCTGGCTGGTGGTGGCCCTGGGGGGACTCACGGCCTGGCATGCGGGGCTTCTGGCCAATGGGGGCGCGGCGCTGCATGCCTTCACCATCGGCGGTGTAGGTGGTCTGATTCTCGCCATGATGGCGCGCGTGAGCCTTGGCCACACGGCCCGCCCGCTCTCCCCGCCTGGACTGATGACGATTGCCTTTCTGTTCGTGGCGCTGTCCGCCGGCGTCCGTGTGGCCCTGATCGGCCCCGCGCCGCGTTTCGCCGTGGCCGTATCGGCCGGGTTCTGGTGTGCCGGTTTCCTGCTGTTCATCGGGTGTTATGCACCCATGCTGTTCCGTCCGCGCCTCGATGGCCGGGCGGGGTGAGCGCGCTGCCGGTCTCACTTTACAGAA
Organism: Candidatus Macondimonas diazotrophica; assembly: GCF_004684205.1. Classification (NCBI taxonomy): domain Bacteria; kingdom Pseudomonadati; phylum Pseudomonadota; class Gammaproteobacteria; order Chromatiales; family Ectothiorhodospiraceae; genus Candidatus Macondimonas; species Candidatus Macondimonas diazotrophica. The sequence continues at coordinate 289,932 of NZ_SRIO01000001.1, read as the reverse complement.
CCGTCGCTGTCTGAAATGGTCTGTCATGCGCCCCTCGACTTCCGATCGGGGGTATCGGCTCGCGAATGAGGAACCGGCATGACGTTCAAGCGTATTTTGGAACCGGGACGAAACTGCTGGCGGCTGGAAGCAGCCGAACGGGTGGCGTTCCTGATCGACGGGCAGGACTATTTCTCGGCTTTGAATTCCGGCTTGCGGCAGGCCCGCGAGACGGTGTTTCTACTGAGCTGGGATATCTACAGCAGTCTGTGCCTGGTTCCCGCCGAATCGGAGGACGGCGTGGAATCCTGTCCACCGCTGCGAGATCTGCTCAATGGGTTGGCGGTGCGGCAGCCCAATCTGCGCGTGTTCATGCTGAACTGGGACTATTCCCTGTTGTTGGGGCGCGGGCGGGAGCGGCTGATTCGCTACAAGCTGGATTGGAGTACGCATGAGCGCGTCCGTTTTCGCCTGGACGGCTTTTGTCCGCTGGGCGCCGCGCACCACGAAAAGGTCGTGGTGATCGATGATGGCCTGGCTTTCGTCGGCGGGATCGACCCGGCGCGCGGCCGCTGGGATACCTCCGCACACCGGGTGGATGATCCGCGCCGCTGCGCAGCCGATGGATTGGGCGGCAGGCCCCATCACGACGTTCAGATGATGGTGAGCGGGCCTGTGGCGGGAGCGCTGGGTGAACTGGCGCGGGAACGATGGCAGCGGGCCACCGGCGAAGACATCGAGGTAGATGAGCCGCCGGTCGGCCGGCCGGCCGACTTTCCGTGGCTGGAGGGGATCACGCCGGAGTTGACCGATGTCCAGGTGGCGATCAGCCGGACGCGTCCGCAATATGAAACCCAGGCGGAAGTCCGCGAGATCGAGCGGCTCTATCTCGACAGCATCGCTGCGGCGCAGCAAAGCATCTATATCGAGAACCAGTACCTGACCGTCGATGCCATCGCCGCCGTATTGGCCGAGCGTCTGCAGGCCCAGGATGGACCGCAGGTCGTGATCGTCCTGCCGCGCAACACCGACGGCTGGCTCTCGCAGCAGTCGCTGGACCAGATGCGCATCCGCATTTTGCAGAACATCCGCCAGGCGGATGTGCATGACCGCCTGGGAGTCTATTACGCGGACATTCCCGGGCTCGGATTGGATCAGTCCATCCGTCTGCACAGCAAGCTCATGATCATCGACGATCGCTTCGTCCACATCGGCTCGTCCAATCTCAACAACCGCTCTATGGGGCTCGACACCGAATGCGATCTGGCGATCGAGATGACGCCCGAGGAGGCAGCGACGCAGCCGGGGATCCGGGCGCTGCGCAACCGGCTCCTGGCCGAGCACCTCGATACCACGCCCGATCTGGTGGACGCCGCCATTCGACACCACGGTGGCTTGCGGCATGGGATCGAGGCGCTGCGGGGCGAGGGACGGAGCCTGCGTCCGCTGGAACCCGAGTTGCCGCCCTATGAGGAAGGCTGGCTGACGCGCCAGGAGATCTGTGATCCGGAGCGGCCGATCGAACCCGAAGCGCTGGTGCAGGAGCTGTTTCCAGCCGCGGCGGAGCCGCAGTCGTCCTCCGCGGTCACGCCGCGTCGCCTGGCGGTCGGCGCGGCGCTCGTGGCGCTCGTGGCACTGGGATTGGCATGGCGGTTCACCGCGCTGGGCGAATGGCTCGAGCCCGAACGGATGCGCGCGGCGGTCGAATCGGTGGCCCGGCTGCCATTGGCGCCGCTGTGGCTGGTTCTTATTTTCGTGGTGGCCAGCCTGCTCATGGTGCCCGTCACCGCGCTGATCGTCGCCACTGTGCTGGTGTTTGGTTCGCTGACCGGATTCGTCTATGCGTTGACCGGCACGCTGCTCAGCGCGGGCATGGGTTATGCCTTGGGGGTCTGGTTGGGCGGGCGCGGCCGCTGGCCGATCGCCCACGACCGAATCGAGGCCATTGCCCAGCGCATCACGCGCAATGGGGTCATGGCCGTAGCGACGGTGCGGATCGTGCCCGTGGCGCCCTTTGCGGTGATCAACCTGGTGGCCGGGTCGGTCCGGATCCGTTGGCGGGATTATCTGCTGGGCACGGTGATCGGCATGGGGCCGGGGATCGCCGCCCTGGCGTTCTTCACCGATCGATTGCGAGCCAGCCTGCGCAATCCCGATGGCGCCACGCTCCTCACGCTGGCGGCCAGTGCCCTGGTGCTGCTGGGTGTCGGCTGGGGGCTCAATCACTGGGTGAAACGGGTGCGGGGCACGCGCGATCTGACGGATCGATAGTCCGATGGCCGCATCCGTGCCACTGCGGGTGGCGAGCTACAACATCCATGGCTGCGTGGGGACCGATGGGTGCTTCGACCCGGCGCGTGTCCAGCGCCTGATCGATCGGATCGATGCCGACATTCTGGCCTTGCAGGAGGTGGAAACCGATCACCATGGGGATGACGTGCTGGGGTGCTATCGGCAAAGTCCGGACTGGCAGGTCATCTCCGGTCCGACCCTGCTGCGCGAACAGGGACAGTACGGCAATGCACTCATTACGCGGCTGCCCGTGCTCGACTATCACTTGATCGACCTGAGTGTGGGCGGGTTCGAAGCCCGCAGCGCGATTCGCGCGGTGCTGGGGTATCCAGGTTGCCGGCTGGAAGTCATGGCCACCCATCTGGGACTCAGTCCGGCCGAGCGTCGCGAGCAGGTCCGCACCCTGCTCGGCGTGCTGCAGACCGGCACCGGCGAGGTGGATGCCAGCATCCTGCTGGGGGACTTCAATGAGTGGTTCCTGTGGGGGCGGCCCTTGCGCTGGCTGCATCGTCATTTCGGCAGCCGGGGTGCAACGCCGGCCACCTTTCCGTCGCGGTATCCGTTGTTCCGGCTGGATCGGATCTGGGTTTCACCGCCGGCCCGCTTGACCGGAGTCCGAACGCTGCGCACCTCCCGCGCGCGGCGCGCGTCCGATCATCTGCCGGTGATCGGCGAGGTGCACATCTGATGCGCCGCATGGAGGGCTCGGCTCAGACAGGCGTATGTGGCAGCCGGTCGAGCGCGTCCAGCACGGAAGCGGCCGGAATTCCCTTGAGGCAATCGGTGTGACCTAAAGGGCAGGTGCGCTCGAAGCAGGGACTGCAGGGCAGACGTCGCCACAGGATCTCGGCCTGTTGGGTGAGCGGTGGGGTGTAGTCCGGTGTCGAGGAGCCGTAGAGGGCCACCAGCGGCACGCCGGCTGCCGCGGCGACATGCATCAGCCCGGAATCATTGCTCACCGCGGCCCGGCACAGCCCGATGAGATCGACCGCGTCGGCCAGGGCGGTGTGTCCGCACAGGTTGCGCGCGCCGGTGCCGGCCTGTCCGGCGATGGCGTCACCGAGGACCTTTTCCTTGTGCGAGCCGAAGATCCACACCCGCCGGCCCGCCGCGATGAGCTGCGCAGCCAGCTCGCCGAAGGCCGGCCATTGCTTGGCCGGACCGTATTCGGCGCCGGGCATCAGAGCGATGCAGGGATGGGCCAGATCCTCGCCGAGGCCGAGCGTCGCAACCAGCGTCTCCTGGCGGGCCGGATCGCGGTGCAGTCGGGGAAACGGAATCGGCGGCGGCAAGGCTGCCTCGCGGGTACAGCCCAAGGCGACGAATCGGTCCACCGTGCGCGGAAGCTGCTGCGCATCGAGCGGCCGGATATCGTTGAGCAGGCCGTAGCGCAGCTCGCCGCGATAGCCGGTGCGCCGCGGGATGCGGGCGAAAAACGGCGTCAGGGCCGATTTGAAGGAGCGGGGCAGCACGATGGCCTGGCCATAGCCGGTGCCACGCAGCGCGTGGCCCAGCCGGCGGCGCAGGCCGAGATCGAACTCGCCGTGACCCAGTGGCATTTCGATCCCGGCGCGCACCTCGGGCATGCGGGCGATGAGCGGCAACGACCACCCCGGCGCCAGGACGTCGATGGCCCGGTCCGGATGGCGGGTTTTCAGGGTTATGAACAGGCTCTGGGCCATGACCATGTCGCCGACCCAGGCCGGCCCGACCACGAGGATCGGTGCCGGTTCAGCCATGGGTGTCGAGCCAAGCCATGTAACGACTGACCCCGGTGGCGACGTCGAGGAACGGCTGATCGTAGCCGGCCGCGCGCAGTGCCCCGATGTCCGCTTCGGTGAAGCTCTGGTAGCGTCCGCGCAGATGGTCGGGGAACGGGATGTAGCGGATCTCGCCGCGGCCGGCATGCTGGACGATGGGCTGGGTCAGCTCGTTGAAGGTCTGGGCGCGGCCGGTGCCGACATTGAAGATGCCGCTGCGGTCGGCATGGTCCCAGAACCACAGGTTGACCGCGACCACGTCGTCGACGTGGATGAAATCACGCCGCTGTTCGCCGGCACCAAAGCCGTCGCTGCCTTCGAACAGGGCGATGGTGCCCGAATCGCGCAGCTGGTTGCGGGCATGCCAGGCGACGCTGGCCATGGCGCCCTTGTGCTGCTCGCGCGGGCCGTAGACGTTGAAATAGCGCAGCCCCACCACCTGCGAGGCCGCCCGCGGCAGGACGCGACGCACCACCTGATCGAAGATCAGCTTGGAGTAGCCATAGGCGTTGAGCGGTGCCTCACAGGCGCGATCCTCGCGGAATACACGTCCGCCGCCATAGACAGCCGCCGAGGAGGCATAGATGAGCGGGACACGCCGCTCCAGACACCAGGTCAGCAGGTCGCGCGAGTAGGCGTAGTTGTTGCGCATCAGGTAGCGGCCGTCCCACTCGGTGGTGGCCGAACAGGCGCCCTGGTGAAACACCACCTCGATCGGAGGCAGGCCGGGGCCATCGAGACGGGCGAACAGCTCGTCTCGATCGAGATAGTCGGCCAGGGTGCAATCAGCCAGATTGCGAAATTTGGTGCCGTCGGTCAGATCGTCGACCACCCAGATATCGGTGTGGCCACGATCGTTCAGGGCGCGCACCAGATTGCTGCCGATGAACCCGGCCCCGCCGGTGACAATGATCATGCTGTGTGCTCCTGCGCAATGTCGTGATAGAGATCGAGGTAAGCGGCGGCCATCGCCTCGGGCGTGTAGGCGGCGGCTGCCGCCTGGGCCGCACTCCCGAGCCGCCGGCGCAGGTCGGGATCGCCGGTGAGGCGCGCCAGCGCTGCAGCCAGTGCCGCCGCGTCGCCGGGTGGCACCAGCAGTCCCGTCCGCTCATGCTCGATCAGCTCCGGGATTCCGCCCACCCGGCTGGCAACGATGGGCAGGCCTTGGACCATGGCATCGATGAGTGTCGAGCCCAGGCCTTCCTCGCGCGACGGAAAGACGAAGACATCGAGCGCGGCCAGGTAATCGGCAACATTCTCCACGAAACCGGTGAAGACGACCTGCGCCAGATCCGCCGCTTCATGGCGCAAGGCGGTTTCATCCTCGCCGGAACCGATCAGAAGCACCGGATAATCGGCCAGCGCCGGCTTCTGGCGCAGGGCGTCCAGAAGGACCCGCTGGCCCTTGTGGTGATCGACCAGTGCGCCGACCTGTCCGATGCGCAACGGACCGGTGTATCGTGCGCGCAGCGCAGCCACCTGTCGGGAATCGGGGGATTGCCGGCTGGCCACCGAGGCGATGCGTTCGGGGGCGAGACGCGGCTCCCAGGCGCGCAGCGCGGCGTCCACCGCGCCCGAAATGGCGACGACGCGCGCGGCGGTTCGGTAGACCCTTCGGGTCCAGCGGCCATCCTTGGGCCGGTTGGGAACGCGGCGCGTGATCACATATGGCCGCCGCTGCAGGCGGTGCACGATGTGGGCGACATGGGTCGCCTTGCCCTCATGGGCATGCAGGATATCGCCCGGCTGGCTGGCGGCGAACGCACCGAGGTAAGGTGGTCGCAATGCTACCCGCTCCAAGTGCGGGATGTCCTGAAGGCGATTCAGCAGGGGTTCACCCGCCCGTCCCCACAGCGCTTGCGCACATCCGGTCCGAGCGAGCTCGCGGATCAGCAATTCGGTTTGACGCTCGCCGCCACGATAGCCACGGGCCAGATTGACATGAACGATGCGCAAGGCCGGCCCGGTGCGTCAATCGACCAGCCGGAAGCGGGCTCCGCAGTAGATACAGCGCGCCTCGTCGCCGGTCTCTTTCAGCGGGATGTAGACGCGCGGGTGACCGTTCCACAGACTGCTGCCGGGAACCGGGCAATAGGTTGGCAGGTCAACCCGGTGCACTGCGTAGGTTCGTTCGGCTGCCGGGGTATTGGTCCCGTTCTGGGGCGGCTGCACATTGACCTCACCATGCGCCATGCATCGTTCTCCATCATCAAGGTGGGAAAGCCTTAAGCGCAGCATCTTGCCCCACAGGGGCGGATGCATCAACCGCGGGTACAGCGCCTTTCGCAGCGGCGTGTCCGTTTCCTCACCCTGTGGCCTTCAAGGCGCTCACCGATGTCGCCAAGGAAATGAGCCAGCGCTTGTGATTTTCCCGCCGCCGCGCGAAGGTTTCGACAAGTCGCCTCCACGCCCATGGGCTCGTTACAGGGAAGACACCGGGCCGGACCCCAATGTCCTGCCCTGACTGGGTCGCGCTGGTGCGAAACCCATCGCTACCCGCAACGGTCGCGGCGGTGACGCTGGTCGAGACCCACATCTGGCGGGTCCTGCTTACCGCCGAGCGGGGCTATAAGATCAAGAAGCCGGCGGATTTTGGGTTCCTGGATTTCTCCACCCTGGAGCGGCGGCGACATTTCTGCGAGGAGGAGCTTCGCCTCAACGCCGCTTCGCGCCGGTGCTATACCGTGGCGGAGTGTCGATTACCGGCACGCCGGACGATCCGCGGATCGATTCGCGATCGCCCTGAAAGATGACGCCGCGCCCGCCGCCGGTATGGCCCCGAGGCCAGCGAACAGACCTTCAGCCGCCTGGAAGCCTTCTCGGCCCGCATTCTGGCGGCGGGTTTTCCGGTGATTGTGGACGCGACCTTTCTGAAGCGCAGCTTGCGCGAGCGTTTTCTCGCCATTGCGACGGCTCGGGAAGCGCCGGGGCTCATCCTCTCGCTGGCGGTCGATCCGCAAATCCTGCGAACGCGTCTGGCCCAGCGTCAGGCGGACGTTTCCGATGCCAATGTCGCCATACTGGAAGCGCAGCTCGCCCGACCGAATCGCTGACGCCCATCGAACGCCAGCAAACGCTGTCCGTGGACGCCGGGCCTGCTCCAGCAGTTGCGGGATCGTGTTTCGGGCTGATGGATGCCTTGCCCGGGCTGATCCGGCGCGCTGCTGAAGCGGCTCCGTTTCCCGTAGGATGCGGACACCAAAAGCGCGTTTGCAATCGAAGGAGCCCGACCCTGATCACCCCCCACCGCGCCGGCAGCCTGGCCGTTCGCATCTTTCAAGCGCTGCGCGGACTCGGCCGCCATGAAGTGTCCCTGCTCCTCTGGATGACCGCGCTGTTCGGCGGACTCTGGGGCTTCATGGCGATTGCCGAAGCCGTGATGGTGCAGGAGACTCACGCGCTGGATGAGGCGCTGCTGCTCGCCCTGCGCAACCCCACCGACCCCCGCGATCCACTGGGCCCGCCATGGCTGGAGGAAGTGGCGCGCGACCTGACCGCACTGGGGAGTGTGGGTGTGCTGGCCCTGGTGACGGTCGGTGCGCTTGTCTATCTGTTGCTCGCCCGTCGCGCGCGGGCGGCCGGCTTCACTGCCGTGGCCGTAGGCGGAGGGATGCTGCTCACCAATCTTCTCAAACTGGGCTTCGGTCGCCCCCGGCCGGATCTGGTTCCTCACGAAGCGGTCGTGTATACGGCCAGCTTCCCCAGCGGCCATGCCATGATGGCAGCCATCACCTACCTCACCCTCGCTGCCATGCTGAGCCGGATCGAACGGCGTTGGCACATAAAGGCATATCTGCTGCTGGTGGCCGTTTGTGTCACCGTGGTGGTGGGGGTAAGCCGGATTTACCTCGGTGTCCACTGGCCCACCGACGTATTGGCGGGTTGGGCGGTGGGCGCTGCGTGGGCTGCGTTGTGCTGGCTTATCGCCCGCGGGGTTCAACGAAAGTGAGTTCTCTCGTGTCTGATACCGGCAGGCGGGGAGTGGAGGTGCAGTGAACAGAGCGGGCAACGGCGTATCCTTCAAGGCCCGGGATGGCGCGACTGGCCGTTCATCAGCCGGCATTTCTCGCCGGATTTGATGAATGAGGCGCGCCCCGAGCGCGTTCCCCGCGGGTTGCCGTGATTCTGAGGTCTGTGATGCCTGGAATTGGGAGTCGTCCGTGGGGCGACAGGCGCTCGGATCGTGACCCGCCCCCCGCCGTGAGTCTGGGGCCCATTGCTGCCCGCTGGAGGCATTGCATGATCTGTTTGCTTCTATGAGCGTGCCGACTCCTTCGCTCCTCGCAGTCGACGAGCTACCCCCGTGGGAGGTCGAGCGGGCGGCAGGCCCGTCCCCTTGGTTTTTGATTTGCGATCATGCGGGCACGCGGATCCCCAGGCGGCTGGGCACGCTGGGTCTGGATCAGACGGCGCTTGCCAGCCACATCGCCTGGGACATCGGCGCTGCTGCCGTCGCCCGCGGACTTGGCGCGGCGCTGAACGCGACGGTGGTCCTCCAGCCCTATTCCCGGCTGGTGATCGACTGTAACCGGCCTCCGCACAGTGTCGATGCCATCGTCAGCCTCAGCGAGCACACGACGATTCCCGGCAATCAGGCGGTGTCACCCGCCGAGGCGACGGCGCGCGAGCGGGAGATCTTCGCGCCCTACCACGCCTGCATTCGCGCGTTGCTGGACGAGCGTCTGCAGCGGGGACAGCCCACGCTGATCATCGCCCTGCACAGCTTCACGCCGGTGTATCTCGGCGTTGCACGGCCCTGGCAGGTCGGCGTGCTCTACAACCGCGATGCCCGTCTGGCGCATGCGCTGGCCCAGGTCTTGATGGCCGAAGGCGATCTGGTGGTGGGCGACAATGAGCCCTATGCCGTCGGTGATGAGACGGACTATGCGATTCCGCATCATGGCGAGGCGCGCGGGCTGGCGCATGTCGAGCTGGAGATTCGGCAGGACCTGATCGCCGATGCCGCAGGACAGAGGGCATGGACGCAGCGCCTGACCCGCCTGCTGGGCCGGATTGAGCGTACACTGATTGCCTGATCGCACGCTCAAGACCCCCACCCGACGGCGCCGCCGCTCCGGCTCCAGATTCGCCGTTCGGGTCTCCGCGAGCATCGGCGCGCGAGCGCCCGAGGGTACGCCATGCAGATTCGCCTGGGCTACGACATCGTCTACCGTTGTCCGCAACCGACACCCATGATCATCACGCTCAACGTGCACTACACACGCGCCTCCGATCTCGTGCACCCCGACCAGATGTGTACCGATCCCTGGGTGCCGATGAACATGTATCGCGACGGCTTCGGCAACTGGTGCACGCGCCTTACGGCGCCGGCCGGGCGCATCCGGTTGCACGCCGATACCCTCGTCAATGATCGCGGCACGCTCGAACCCGTGTTTCCGATGGCGGTGCAGCATCCGGTGGAATGCCTGCCGGAAGAAACCCTGGTCTATCTGCTGCCGAGCCGCTATTGCGAATCCGACCTGCTGTCCGAGACCGCCTGGAAACTCTTTGCTTGGACACCGCCGGGATGGCCGCGCGTGCAGGCGATCTGCAACTTTGTCCATAACCACATCGTGTTTGGCTACGAGCACGCCCGGTCCACGAAAAGCGCCTGGGAAGTTTTCACCGAGCGCTGCGGCGTATGCCGCGATTACGCCCACCTCGCCATCGCCTTCTGTCGCAGCCTCAACATTCCGGCACGCTATTGCACCAGCTATCTGGGTGATATTGGCGTGCCGCCGGTGGACGCGCCGATGGATTTCGCCGCCTCGATGGAAGTCTTCCTGGGCGGCGCCTGGCACAGCTTCGACCCGCGCAACAATCAGCCGCGCGTTGGACGGGTGTTGATTGCCCGCGGCCGCGATGCTGCCGATGTCGCGATTACGACGACCTATGGTTCGCATACGCTGGAGAGCTTCAAGGTCTGGACGGACGAGGTCCTGGCCTAAAGGCATCGCGCAACTGAACCGGGTCGACCTTGACGAGATGGCAGTGCCCGAATGGGGCGAAAGCGCTTCACCGCCTGGTCGGAATCGTCGCTGGGCGCCGTTCCGGCTGCCTAGCGTGGTCGAGGTCTGCGGCCCGCGCCGATCACAGGCGACGCGTGTTGACCGCGCCATGCGCCATAGCCTGGGCTCTGGCGTCGTGCTCGCGGCAATGCGCGCATCAACCGTAAAGCGGTGCGCGCAGCATGATTCGTTCCGTACGGCGTAAAGGGGCACGGACACCGGGAGCACGCCTGCTTTCGCCGTTTCGCGCTTGATGAGGCGTGCCACTGGATGAGGCGGGACTTGACCATTTGTTCAGTCAAGCATAAATATTAAATGTTCGGCGTTGCATCTTGGCAGAGCCGCCATAACCGATTCAGGAGGGACACCACGATGAGCTCACCCCAGCCAATTTCTATTTCGGGTCTGGCGCGCCAGCAGGATGCGTCGGCCGCAAACCCCTTGCTGCCCTTGCTGCAAGCGCAGCAAAAGGCATTTCTCGAGCGGGGCATCACCGATGTCAAGCAGCGCATCGAGGCCCTGGAGACCTTGGGCAAGGCCATTGGCGAGTACAGCGACGAGCTGGTCAAGGCCGTGATGGCCGACTTTGGTCACCGTTCACCGCATGAAACCGTCCTCACCGAAGTGCTGGCCAACCTGGGTGAGATCCGGCTGACCAAGGGCCACATCAAGAAATGGATGAAGCCGCACAAGGTGCCGGCCAGCATTCAGTCACTTCCGGCGACCGGTTATGCAGTCTACCAGCCCAAGGGTGTGGTGGGCGTCATGGGCGCCTGGAACTATCCTGCCTTCCTGATTTTCTCGCCGCTGATCGGTGTGCTCGCTGCGGGCAACCATGCCATGATCAAGCCGCCGGATGTTACGCCGCGGACCTCGGAGGTGATCGCCGAGCTGATCGCCAAGCACTTCGACCCCAGCTTCATCACCGTGGTGACGGGCGATGTGCAGAAGGCAATCGAGTTTTCCGAGCTGCCGTTCGATCATCTGATCTACACCGGCAACACGGAAGTCGGTCGCAAGATCATGATGGCCGCGGCCAAGAATCTCACGCCGGTGACGCTGGAAATGGGCGGCAAGTCCCCGACCATCATCGGCGAGGATTACCCCATTGAAAAGGCAGTGCAGCGCATCTTGCTCGGCAAGACCATCAACTCCGGACAAACCTGTATTGCGCCGGATTACGTGATGGTGCCCAAGGGCAAGGAGCAGGAATTCGTGGATGCCTACTCGCGGGCCATTACGCGGCGCTATCCGACGGTGGCGGACAACCAGGACATCACCTGGATCGTCAACGAGCGTCATTTCAAGCGCATCAGTGCGCTGATCGACGATGCGCGCGAAAAAGGTGCCAACGTCGTCCAGATCAACCCGCGAAACGAGGCCATCCCCGAAGGCAAGCGAGTCATCCCTCATACCGTTGTCACCAACGTCAATGACGACATGGCCGTGATGCAAGAGGAAATCTTCGGCCCCGTCCTGCCGGTGATCGGCTACGAGAGCCTGCAGCACGCCATGCGGTATATCCAGGAACGCCCGCGTCCGCTGGCGCTTTATTATTTCGATGCCAATCGCAAGCGCGCTGACCATGTCATTGGCCAGACCATTTCCGGTGGCGCGTGCGTCAACGACACTATGCTGCACATTGCGCATCCCAACCTGCCGTTCGGCGGCATCGGTCCCAGCGGGCTGGGGGCCTACCACGGCTTCGACGGCTTCGTGGAGTTTTCCCACAAGAAGGGTGTGCTCTACCAGCGCAGCTGGTTCTCGCCGGGCATGTTTGTCAAGGGTCCCTATCCTAAACGGGCCTACGGTTTGCTCCAGCGCGTTTCCAAGTGGCTGGCATAAGTAACGGATAAGCGCATCACCGCATCGGGGCCGCAACAAGCGGCCCCGCTCATTCCGCAAAAACCTAGACACTGGCGGCGATTGCGCGCAGGATTCGCTATTTTCGAATTATTTGAATTGCTGGACAGGGAGGTTTACCCGTGAAGCATCCAATCATGGCGGGGCTCTTGGGGCTCGTCCTCAGTCATGGCCTTGCCCATGCCACCCTCACCCGTGAAAACACCGCACCCGCCGAGGCGATCCAGGAGTCACTGACTCGGCTGGCCGCAGAGCGGCTGGTCAATGCCGAAGAAGAACCGGGCAACTGGATGCTTCATGGCCGGACCTATGGCGAAGATCGCTATAGCCCACTGAAGCAGATCAATGATCAGACCGTGGCCAACCTGGGCCTGGCCTGGGCATGGGAGACCGGGACCAACCGCGGTCTCGAGGCAACCCCCATCGTGGTCGACGGCGTCATGTACGTCACCGGCTCGTGGAGCGAGGTGTACGCCATTGATGCCCGTAACGGGACCCTGTTGTGGCGCAACGACCTCGATGTCGACAAGACGCGTGGCCAGTATGCCTGCTGTGATGTCGTCAACCGCGGTGTGGCGGTCTGGAACGGCAAGGTTTACGTCGGGACGATCGACGGGCGGCTGGTTGCACTCGATGCCGTTACGGGCGAGATCGTCTGGGATGTCGTGACCATCGACAAGTCCCGACCCTACACCATCACCGGAGCCCCTCGCATCGTCAAGGGCAACGTCATCATCGGCAATGGCGGCGCTGAATTCGGTGTGCGCGGCTATATCACGGCCTACGACGTCGAGACCGGCGAGCAGAAATGGCGTTTCTACACCGTCCCGGGGAATCCGGCCGACGGTTTTGAAAGCGATGCCTTGAAGATGGCCGCCGAAACCTGGGGCGGTGGTCCGTGGTGGGAAATCGGGGGCGGCGGAACCGTTTGGGATTCGATGGCCTACGATCCCGAACTGGATCTGCTGTACATCGGCGTGGGCAATGGAGCGCCCTGGAACAAGCACATCCGCTCACCGGCGGGCGGCGACAATCTGTTCCTGTCGTCCATTGTGGCGATCAAGCCCGAAACCGGCGAGTATGTCTGGCACTACCAGACCACACCCGGGGAGGGATGGGACTACACGGCCACACAGCACATCATCCTGACCGATCTGACCATCGATGGTCAGCAACGCAAGGTGTTGATGCAGGCGCCCAAGAACGGTTTCTTCTATGTCATCGATCGGGAAACCGGCAAATTCATCTCGGCGGACAACTATGTGCCGGTCAGCTGGGCCGAGGGTATCGATCCGGAAACCGGCCGTCCGATCCAGACCAACAACTCCTACGAGCGCTGGCCCAAGCTGCAGTTGCCCTCCCCATTGGGCGGACACAACTGGATGCCGATGTGCCTGAGTCGGGATACAGGCTATGTCTATATTCCGAGCCAGGAAATGGCCATGCTCTACGACAACGACACGGAGTTCGAGTACATCCCGGGCTATTGGAATACCGGGATGAAGGTGATGAAGGACGTCGTCTTCCCGGCCTGGATCGATCACGACCTGGTGATGGCGCTGGGTGCCAAGGCGGCCAAGGGCTATCTGCAGGCGTGGGACCCAGTCAATCAGCGCCAGGTCTGGAAGGTCGAGCACGAAGGGCTCTGGAACGGCGGCGTGTTGTGCACCGCTGGCAATCTGGTCATGCAGGGCAACGGCAAGGGCTACTTCGCAGCCTATGCGGCCGACACCGGCCACAAGCTGTGGGAGTTCGACGCCCAGAACGGCATTGTGGCCCCACCAGTCACTTATGAGATCGACGGCGAGCAGTACATTTCCGTGCTGGCCGGTTGGGGTGGTTCGGTCGGTTTGTCTTTCGGCATGGTGGGCAATGTCCGCGAAAACATGTACCCCTACGGCAGGCTGCTTACCTTCAAGCTCAACGGCAAGGAAAGCCTACCGCCCGTCCAGGTGACCAAGAAGCTTCCCGAGCCCATGGATCTGGAGGCTGATGGTGATCTGATTGCTAAGGGTGACAAGCTTTACCATCACAACTGTGTGTACTGCCATGGCCCGGGTGCGATCAGCAATCCGAACATGGTCGACCTGCGTCGTATGGACGCCGAAACGCACGAGAATTTCATCGCGATCGTGCTGGGTGGTCGTGATGCACACAAAACCGGGATGATCGGCTTTTCAGACCACCTGTCGGTCGAGGACGTTCAAGCGATTCATGCCTATCTGAACAAGGTTGGCGAGAATACCCTGGAGCGCGAACAGGCTTCCGGCTTCTGGAAGACCTTCAAGGGAGCGATCTACAGCGTTCTGGGTGCAATCACGAGCTTCTTCGTGAGCATCTTCAACTGGATCATGAACGCCGGTTCCTGAGCTGCGCCACAAGCGTAGCATCGTGCAACGCCGGGTGATCCCCGGCGTTGCTTTTTTCGGTGATGAAAAAGCAGAACGAAGGCCGATATCAGCCTGACGTCGGCGTCTCAGCTCAAACGTGCAGCGACCCAATTCGCGACACTGGCCAGCGCCTCGTCCAGACGGCTGGGATCGGTACCGCCGGCCTGGGCCATGTCCGCCCGGCCGCCCCCTTTGCCGCCGACCTGCTGGGCCACCGCATTGACGAGCTCACCGGCTTTGAGTCGCTCGGTCAGCTCGGGCGTCACGCCGGCGACCAGCATCACTTTGTCGTCCCCGGCTACGGTCCCCAGCACGATGGCCGCCGGACGAAGACGATCGCGGAGCTTGTCGAGGGTCTCCCGCAAGGACTTCGCGTCCAGGCCGTCCACCCGGGCCGCCAGAACCTGAACGTCGGCCACCGTCACCGCCTGAGAGGCGAGATCGCCTCCCTGGCTCGCGGCCAGTCGGGAGGTTGCTCGGCTGAGTTCACGGTCCAGCGACTTGAGCTGGTCCTGCAGCTGGGCAATGCGCGCCGGCACGTCGGTCGGCGTGGTCTTGAGCAGGGTTGCCGACTGCATCAGCAGCGCTTGCTGAGCGGCGACAAATGCGAGGGCGACCTCTCCGGCAATGGCCTCGATTCGGCGGACCCCGGCAGCGACGCCGGACTCGCTGGTGATCTTGAACAAGCCGATGTCACCGGTGCGGCTGACGTGAGTGCCGCCGCACAGCTCGCGTGAGCTGCCGATATCCAATACCCGCACGGTATCGGCATACTTTTCCCCGAACAGCATGACGGCGCCGCTTTGGCGAGCTTCATCCAGCGGCATGATCCGCATCTGGGTAGGCTGATTCGCCAGGATCTCGGCATTGACCAGGGCTTCGATACGCGCAATTTCTTCGGCGGTGAGAGCGCTCGAATGGGAAAAATCGAAGCGGGTCTTGTCTGCGTCGACCAGCGACCCTTTCTGCTGGACATGGGCCCCGAGCACCTCGCGCAGCGCCTTGTGCAGCAGGTGGGTCGCGGAGTGGTGACGCATGGTGCGGACACGCTGGACCCCGTCGACCTGTGCACTGACCGTGTCGCCGATGCGCAGCACGCCTTCGCTGAGCTGACCGGCGTGTCCGACTACATCGTTTTGAATCTTCTGAGTGTCCTGAACGGCAAACCGGGCCGCCGGCGCCAGCAGTGCGCCCGCATCACCGACCTGACCGCCGGATTCGGCATAGAAGGGGGTTTGGTCGAGGATGACGATCCCGTCCTGTCCAGTTTGAAGGTGATCGACCGCGACGCCAGCATGATAGAGCGCCAGAACCCGGGCCGCGTCGGTCGTCAGCGCATCATAGCCGTGAAAGGTCGTTGTCTGGCCGCTGTATTCGAGGACGCTGTCCATGCGGAAGCGGCCCGCCGCACGCGCCTGTTCCCGTTGCCGGGCCATCGCGCGCTCGAACCCGGCCAGATCCACACGGACGCCGTGTTCGCGGCAGATATCCTGGGTCAGGTCCAGCGGGAAACCGTAGGTATCGTGGAGCTTGAACGCTGTCTCGCCATTGAGCGGATCACCGCTTGTGGCGACGCGCTGCAGTTCGGCATCCAGAATGGCCATGCCGTGTTCCAGGGTCTCGAAAAAGCGTTCCTCTTCCTGGCGCAGAATGCCGGTAACCCGGGTCTCGGCTTGTGTCAGCTCCGGATAGGCGCTGCCCATCTCGAGCACCAGCGCCGGAACCAGGCGGTGAAAGAAAGCCTGGCGCATGCCGAGCTTGTAGCCATGACGGACTGCGCGCCGGATGATGCGCCGGAGCACGTAACCGCGCCCTTCGTTGCCGGGAATCACGCCGTCGGTGACCAGGAACGCGCAGGCCCGCACATGGTCGGCAAGCACCCGCAGCGACGGGTTGTCGCCATTCGGCGCGCCGGTCGCTTCGGCCGCGGCCGCAATGAGGCGCTGGAACAGATCGATGTCATAGTTGCTGTGGACGCCCTGCAGCACGGCCGCCAGCCGTTCCAGCCCCATTCCGGTGTCGACCGACGGCTTGGGCAGCGGGTGCAGCACCCCCTGCTGGTCGCGATCAAACTGCATGAAGACCAGATTCCAGATTTCGATGTAGCGGTCGCCGTCTTCTTCCGGGCTGCCCGGTGGCCCGCCAGCCACCTCCGGGCCATGGTCGTAGAAGATCTCGGAGCAGGGCCCGCATGGACCCGTATCGCCCATTTGCCAGAAGTTGTCCGAGCCGCCATCCGGCTTGTCACCGATTCGGATGATGCGTTCGGCCGGAATGCCGATCTCGCGCTGCCAGATGTCGTAGGCTTCATCGTCCGTGGCGTAGACCGTGACCCACAGCCGCTCCGGCGGTAACGCCAGGGTATCGGTCAAAAACGCCCACGCGTACTGGATGGCGTCGCGCTTGAAGTAGTCCCCGAAACTGAAATTGCCCAGCATCTCGAAGAAGGTGTGGTGACGCGCCGTGTAGCCGACGTTCTCCAGGTCGTTGTGCTTGCCGCCGGCCCGGACACAACGTTGAGCGCTGACCGCGCGCGAATAGGGGCGATCCTCACGGCCGAGAAACACATCCTTGAACTGCACCATTCCCGCATTGGTGAACAGCAGGGTCGGATCATTCAGTGGTACCAGCGAACTGCTGGGCACGACGGTATGTCCGTGGTTGCGGAAGAATTCGAGGAAACGATGGCGGAGTTCAGCGCTGGTCATCATGAAGGACTGCCCGGTCGGCAAAATGGGCCTCAGTATAGGGAAACGGTTGCGAATGGAGAATCATTCCAGCACATCATCGCCGGGGTCTGAATCCATGGTCGGGCGAGGCAGTCGTCGCCGGATCAGCTCGGGCGAATATCCGCGCCGTTCCAGGTAACGTGCCTGTCGTGCCCATTCTGGCCAGTCGACCGGTGCTGGGGCACCGAAATGTCGACGTCGCGTCGCCTCCAGCCGCGCTGCCCAGTCTTCGTTTTCCGGCAATGCCTGTTCGATCAGGCTCTCGTCCAGCCCGGCCTGCGCGAGCGCGTAGCGCAGGCGACGAGGACCATCGCCGCGGTCAAGCCGGGTGCGGATCCAGCTTTCGGCGTAGCGTTGCTCACTCAGCAAGCCGTCCGCTTGCAATCCGTCCAGCACGCGAGCGGCTTGTTCGTTCGTGGCCCCCCAGCGCGCGAGGCGCTCGGCCATTTCGCGCCGCGCATATTCGCGTCGGCCGAGCAGGCGCAGCGCCCGTGCGCGCAGGGTGCGCTCATTCGGCGGCGAGTCCGGGTTCGAGGCTTTCAGCGGCACGCGCCTTTCCCATCAGCAGCAGATTCCGGAGGGTTTGGTCGAGTTGTTGGACGATCTCGGGGTGGTCTTTCAGGTACTGGCGGACATTTTCCTTGCCCTGTCCGATCCGGTCGCCCTGATAGCTGTACCAAGAGCCGGTCTTCTCGATCAGGTTGTGCTTGACACCCAGTTCGATCAGCTCACCTTCGCGTGAAATGCCTTCGCCGTAGAGAATTTCGAACTCGGCTTCGCGGAACGGCGGCGCGACCTTGTTCTTGACGACCTTGACGCGCGTTTCGTTGCCCACGACCTCGTCGCTGCGCTTGATGGCGCCAATGCGGCGAATGTCGAGCCGGACGGAGGAATAGAACTTGAGGGCGTTGCCGCCGGTGGTGGTTTCCGGACTGCCGAACATGACGCCGATCTTCATGCGTATCTGGTTGATGAAAATTACCAGGCAGTTGGTCCGCTTGATGTTGGCGGTGAGCTTGCGCAAGGCCTGAGACATGAGGCGCGCCTGCAGGCCCACGTGCGAATCACCCATCTCGCCCTCGATTTCGGCCTTGGGCGTCAGTGCGGCGACCGAGTCGACCACCACCACATCGACTGCGCCGGAGCGCACCAGCATGTCGGTGATTTCCAGCGCCTGTTCACCGGTATCGGGCTGGGAGATCAGGAGCTCATCGAGGTTCACGCCGAGCAGATTGGCGTACTGCGGATCGAGTGCATGTTCGGCATCCACGAAAGCGGCCGTACCGCCGGCTTTCTGGACTTCGGCGATGACATGCAAGGTGAGCGTGGTCTTGCCCGAGGACTCCGGGCCGTAGATTTCCACGACCCGACCCCGGGGCAAGCCGCCGATGCCCAAGGCCAGATCCAGTCCGAGGGAGCCGGTCGACACGGGAATGACATCGCTGGCTGCCTGGCCATCGCCCATGCGCATGACCGAGCCCTTGCCAAACTGTTTTTCGATCTGACCCAGTGCGGCCGCCAAGGCCTTCTTGCGATTCTCGTCCAT
Source organism: Candidatus Macondimonas diazotrophica (assembly GCF_004684205.1). Taxonomy (NCBI): domain Bacteria; kingdom Pseudomonadati; phylum Pseudomonadota; class Gammaproteobacteria; order Chromatiales; family Ectothiorhodospiraceae; genus Candidatus Macondimonas; species Candidatus Macondimonas diazotrophica. The sequence goes on along the minus strand of NZ_SRIO01000001.1, from coordinate 271,365 downwards.
CCGCCCCTCGCTCTGACCGCCCATGCAGCGGCATGATCACAATTGCGCAATCAGCACCCTGGCCCCATGTCGGGGGCTAGGGTGCTGCTGCGACCGTCCATCGATTATTCCACAAAGGCCTGGAGTGACCTAGGGGTGAGGCCAAGGGCGACTGGGATCGCCGCAGCACGTCCCGTAACGGCGGGTCGGTCAGGCCCAACCATGTGGTGCGGGCGTGCCCCGCAGCATCTCGCACAGACCCGAGAGTGCCATTTCGACGGCACTGGCCCGGACTGCCTCACGGTCTCCGGGAAAATGGGCGCAACGGGTGGTCACGGCCTGGGTCGAGACCGCCCACGCGAACCAGACGGTGCCCACCGGTTTGCCTGGACTGGCGCCGGTCGGTCCGGCAATGCCGCTGACAGCGACGGCAAGATCGCCGCCGAGGCGGGCCAGTGCGCCTTCCGCCATCTCGCGTGCGGTAGCTGCGCTGACCGCTCCCTCCCGTTCCAGCGTTTCGGTGCGTACCCCCAGCAGGCTGGTCTTCAGGGCATTGCTGTAACTAACGACGCCGCCGGCATACCAGGCCGAACTGCCGGGCAAATCGGTGCAGCACTTGGCAATCCAGCCGCCCGTGCACGATTCCGCCGTGACCAGGCGCCACCCATGGGCAGTCAAGGCCTGGGCCAGCTCAGTCAAGTACATCATCCAGTCGGGACGGGTGCCATCCGGCGTTTTCATGGGGTTGCCCTCCTGCATGCGATGGGTGTCATCCATATGAGTGGGAAAACGCATCCGATCATGATTCCGCGCAAGGAAACCGAAGCCACGGCGCCCGGCGCGAATCCGGCAATCGGCGCCTGGACAGGTAGAATCGAAATACTATCAGCAACCTTTGCGGAATCCCCATGCCGCCACAAGCGCATTCGACGGATCTGGACGCCATGATCGCGGCCTTGCCTGAGATATTACAGACCGAGCAGCGGGCGACGATCGAGCGCTTCAATGCGTTGGATGGCCCGCAACCGCCGGATTGGAGCGGGCTGCTGCGGCTATGGGCCTGCAGCTCATTCGCGGTCGATCTGTGCCTGCGCCATCCGGACTGGGTCCGCGATCTGTCTCCCGCCAGTCCGCTGCCCGCGGGCGAGTCTCTGCGTCACGAACTGGACCAGACCTTGGCGTCCTGTACCGACTTGTCACAGGCAATGACGGCGCTGCGTCGTTTCCGCCAGCGCCGCACCCTCCAGCTGGCTTACCGCGACATCAACGATCTGGATGAGATCGAGGTGGTGCTGACCGGTCTCTCCGATGTGGCCGATACCTGCATCGGCGGCGCTGTGGCTTGGCTCGACCGGCGTTTTCGCGCCCAGTGGGGCGAGCCGCTCGATCGTTCAGGCCAACCCCAGGAGCTCATGGTGCTGGCCATGGGCAAGCTGGGGGGGCGGGAGTTGAATTTCTCGTCCGACATCGACCTGATCCTCGTCTATCCCGAAGCCGGTACGGTAGCGGGTCCCAAGCCGATGGAAATCGGTGATTACTTCACGCGTCTGGCCCAGCAGCTGGTCAAGCTGCTCGCCGAACCCAGCGCGGATGGCTTTGCCTATCGCGTCGACACCCGGTTGCGACCGTTTGGCCAGAGTGGACCGCTGGTCCTGTCGGCCGGTGCCATGGAACTCTATTACCAGCAGCATGGCCGCGAATGGGAGCGTTATGCCCTGATCAAGGCGAGACCATTGACCGGTCGCCCGGCCGATGTGGCCGCATTGATGGCGACCCTGCGCCCGTTCGTCTATCGCCGCTACTTGGACTTTGGCGCCTTCGAAGCCTTGCGCGGCATGAAGTCGCTGATCGAAACCGAGGTCAACCGCAAGGGGCTCGCGGACAACATCAAGCTCGGTTCCGGCGGTATCCGAGAGGTCGAGTTCATCGTTCAGGCCTTTCAGCTGGTCCGGGGTGGCCAGGAGGCCGCCTTGCGCGAACCCCATTTGCTCTCGGTATTGCCGCGCCTCGAGCAACGCGGAATTCTGGCCTCCCACACGGTTGCCCGGCTCATGGATGCCTATCGGCTCCTGCGCCGGGTGGAAAACCGCTTGCAGCAGGTCCGGGACATGCAGACCCATGAGCTGCCTACCGATCCCCTGACGCAGGCCCGGATTGCCTATGGGATGGGTGTGCCCGGCTGGACGGATCTATGGCACATGCTGGAACAGCGCCGCCGCTGGATAGCCGAGGAGTTTGCCGAGGTGTTTGCGGCACCCCAGAGCGACGATGCGGACACCTCGGCCCTCGACAGGCTGTGGCAAGGGCTCTTGAGTGAAGCCGAAGCACAATCGGCATTGACCGAGGCGGGCTATGCCAACCCGGACGGCGCGGTCGCATCGATCGCTGGCTTGCGTCACAGCGCCATGGCGCGAACCTTGAGTGATACTGGTCAAAATCGGCTGGCGCGGCTGATGCCGCTGCTCGTTGGCGCGGTTGGGCAGGGGACGCATCCGGATATCACGCTGCCGCGCATCCTGCGCCTGATCGAGGTGATTGCCCGGCGCAGCATCTATCTCGCTCTGCTGATCGATCATCCGACAGCGCTCTCGCAGCTGGTACGCCTGTGCGCAGCCAGTCCGTGGCTGGCCGAGTATCTGGCCCGTCACCCGATGCTGCTCGACGAACTGCTTGATGCGCGCAGTCTCTACGCACCACCCGACGCGCTCGTCGTCGCAGGTGAGGTGTCCCGGCGCATCGCTGACACCGATGATCTGGAGCGTCGCATGGATGTCCTGCGCCAGGTTCAGCAGGTCAACCTCCTGCGCATCGCCGCCGCCGATCTGGCCGGTAATCTGCCGCTGATGCGGGTCAGCGACAAGCTGACGGAGCTGGCCGAGGTGATGTTGCGGCAGGTCTTGCTGCTCGCATGGGGAGAAATGGTGGCCCGATACGGGCGCCCTCGCCAGGCGGATGGCCGGCTGGTTCAATTCGCCGTGATTGCCTACGGCAAGCTGGGGGGGATCGAACTCGGTTATGGTTCGGATCTGGATCTGGTCTTTCTGCACGATGGCAGCCAGGCCGAGGGACAAACCGATGGACAGCGCGGGATCGACAATGCGACATTCTTCGCCCGATTGACGCAGCGCCTGGTGCATTGGCTGACTGCACCCACCAGTGCTGGACGGCTCTATGAGATCGATACCCGGCTGCGGCCCAGCGGCCGATCGGGTCTGTTGGTCAGCAGCATCACGGGGTTTGCCGACTATCAGCGTCGCCATGCCTGGACCTGGGAACACCAAGCCTTGGTGCGCGCGCGCGTCGTTGCCGGTCCGCCGAGCCTAGCACAACAATTTTCCGCAATCCGCGCCGAGGTATTGGGTCGGTCGCGTCCGGCCGATGCGCTGCGCGCCGAGATTTGCCGGATGCGCGCGCGGATGCGTGAGGCGCTCGACAAGACCGAGCCGGGGCATTGGGATCTGAAACACAGCGCTGGCGGTATCGCCGATATTGAATTTATGGTCCAATACCTCGTTCTGCGTTACGCCCATGACCATCCGTCCCTGCTGCGCTGGACGGACAACATCCGTCTGCTCGAAACGCTGGGGACGCTGGATCTGCTTCCCGACGGCGCGGTAACGGCGCTGTCGGCATGCTACCGAAGCCTGCGCCAGCGAATCCATGCGCTGAGCTTGCAGCAGGTGCCGGCCATGGTTCCCGAAACCGAATTGGCAATGGAGCGGGCGCAAGTAAGGGCGTTGTGGCGGTCTTTGCTCGAGGAAACGGCCTGAGCGGGACACCGGTATTCATGACAAGCATGGCGATGGGATCGGAATCATGGCGACACAGTTGATGGCGGACCGGGACGGCGTGATCTGGCTGGATGGCGCGTTGGTTCCGTGGCGTGAGGCACGGGTTCATGTGCTGACCCATACCCTGCACTACGGCATGGGCGTTTTCGAGGGCGTGCGCGCTTACAAAACCGACAAGGGCCCCGCCATTTTCCGGCTGGACGAGCACAACAAGCGCTTCTTCCAGTCGGCGCATATCCTCAACATGCGGCTGCCGATCGACATGAAGACCCTCGCGGATGCGCATGAGGCCGTCATCCGTGAAAACGGCCTGTCCGAGGGCTATATTCGACCCATGGCGTTTCTCGGCGCCGAAGGAATGGGTTTGCGTGCCGACAATCTGCGGGTCCATGTGATGGTCGCCGCATGGCCCTGGCCGAGTTATCTGGGCGCCGAAACCCTGGAGCGGGGACTGGTGGTCAAGACTTCGTCCTTCAGTCGACACCACGTCAACATCACCATGTGCAAGGCCAAGGCTAACGGCAACTACATGAATTCCATGCTGGCGTTGCAGGAAGCTTTGGCGGCTGGGGCCCAGGAGGCGTTGCTGCTGGACCGCGAGGGTTTCGTGGCCGAAGGTTCGGGCGAGAACATCTTCATCGTCCGCGACGGTGTGCTCTACACGCCTGAGCTGACTTCCGCACTCGACGGCATTACTCGCCGCACCATCATCACCCTTGCCCATGAGATGGGATTGTCGGTGTTTGAAAAGCGGATTACCCGGGATGAGGTTTACATTGCCGATGAGGCGTTCTTCACGGGTACGGCGGCGGAGGTGACCCCGATTCGGGAACTGGACGGTCGCAGCATCGGCGTGGGTCATCGCGGTCCAGTCACTGAGCAATTGCAGAACGCCTATTTCGACGCCGTATACGGCCGTGATGAACGTCATGTCGATTGGCTGAGCCTGGTTTCCTGAAGCCGTGCGTGAGCATCGTAGATCTTGGCCGCCGCTCGCCTAGCGTCCATGGCTGGCTGTCCGACTCTTCCCGCGCCGGGCGGTTGTTCATCAAGATGCTCGTCCGGAAGCGTCCAATTCCGATACCAAAAACGCGCCACTGATTCGATATTGATTTGCCTGCAGACCGCCCCACCGTTTAGCGCACTGATTGGCGAACGACGTGGCCGTCGCCGGGTCCAAAAAGTGGGCCACTACGGCATCAACCCGCCCGTTTGTTCAAAGGCTTGAATATCGCACCCTCACCATGAAAATACCCCCCGCTCCTGTTGACCTGTCTGCATCCGACTTCCTCACGCGCATCATGCCGGACAAACGTCTGGCCGAGCCCAGTTATCGTCAGCTGACCAATCGCTTGCGAGCGCTTATTGAGTCGGGGGAGATTGCCGACGGGCAAAGCCTGCCGTCCGAGCGCACGCTGGCCGAGATGTTGGCCTTGAGCCGGGTGACCGTGCGTCGGGCGTATGACGAACTGCGCGCACAGAATGTGCTGGATACCCAGGGCCGGGCCGGTGTGATCGTCAAGGCGCCACCACGCCTGACGCCCCGACTGGGCAAACTCAAGGGTTTCACCGAGGAAATGCGTGAACTGGGTATGGAGCCATCCGCCCGTCTGCTCGAACGCGCCGTGGCGCAGGATCGCACCATCGCCTCCATGATGAACAAGCCCTCCAACACGCATTTTTTGCGCCTGCTGCGCTTGCGGCTCGGGGATGGCATCGTGCTGTCGCGCGACCTGGCGTGGTACGACCTGAGCGCCGCGCCGGACATGGAGGGTTGGGATGCTGAGGACTCCGCCTATCAGTTTTTGACCGAGCGCTGTGGTATTGCCCTCTCGCACAGTGAACAAACGGTCGAGGCGGTCTTGAGCAGTCCTGAGGAGTGCGCGGCGTTCGGTTTCAACGAACCGCAGCCGTGCCTCTTAATGAAGCGCAAAACCTACGCGCGCAGCGGCCAGATCGTGGAATATATGGAGCGTACGTTCCGCGGCGACGTTTATGCTTGCCGGGTACAACTTGCCATGCCCTGAGCCGCGCGAAACGCGGTGATGTGGCGGGCATTCGGTCGACGCACCCGGACTTCTTCCTGCCGCGCGAGATTTGGCAAAGTGCAGACGTCGTGCAGCGTCGCTCCACGCATCAGGACTGGAAACTAGCGTCGAACGCGTCACCTGCCACGGTGGCGATCTTCCGGACCGGGTAAGCCGGCACGAACGGGAGTCATCCTCGTCCAGCGTCCCGTGATCGGCCCCCTTTGTGCCCACCAGCAGACGCCCGCGCCAAGGTGTCCGCGTGGAGTTTCGGGAAGCTGCTGCGCTGGGTGGACGGGTAGGCGGAGCCCAAACAGGCCTTACAGGCGCTGTGCATCGCATTCGCTTGCCACTTGCGCCCGAGCCAAGGAAATCAACGTCGGAGCGATCCGATGCCAGGGGAGACGGGTTCAGGTCGGTTAGCCTGCAAGGTGATTGGCGGTCCCGGCGTGTCAATGGTGCCCTGAGGGAGGCATGGGCTCCGGACTGCCGGTGCCCGGTCGATCGCCCCGATAAGATGGACCGTCAGCGTCATGAAGGCGGCCGGTTGGGGGCGGTGCCGCAATCGTTCATCATCCATTAAATCGTAAGGATACGGTCCTGCGATGATGATCTGGCCCGAATGCTCGGCGCCGTGAAATACCTCAGATCGGCGGGTGGATGCCGGAGCGGACGATTGTCTCACCGAATGCCCGGGCCGCCGATTGCTGGCCGGGCATGGGCGCAGGCGTTAGCATAGTGCCATCCGGCTGCGGACAGGATCGATCGCGTCGGTCATCGGGATTTCAGCGGCGTTCCGGCCGTCTGGTCCGAGGCCGAGCGCTTTGCAGTTTGGCTTTTCGTAACCCATGGAGGGGTGTTCATTTATGATTTCGTTTGCGTGCAGTGAGGACGAGCAATCCCTGCTCGATACCTTGGGGCGCTTCGCCCAAAACCAGCTCATGCCCGATGCAAGGGCTGCCGACCGCCGGCAATCCGTCGATCCTGCCGTGCGCGGCGCCTATCGGGAGATGGGCGCCCATCTCCTGGGCTTGCCGGACGCGGCCGGCGGGATCGGTTTTGGCCTCACGGCCAAGATCCTGGCCGAGGAAGTCCTCTCGCGCAGTGATGCCGCCCAGGCGGTTGGGCTGGATGACCTGGGTCTCGCGGCGCAGGCCGTCGTCGCGCTGGGATCCGAGGCACAGATCACGCAGCTCCTCGGCGACGCCGAGCGCATCTGGGCGCTGGCCAGCAGTGAGGACGATCCCGCCGCCCATCTGGGGTACATGTCCACGGTCGCCCGGCGCCAAGGCCAAGGGGATGTTCTCAGCGGAACCAAGACCTGCGTATTCAATGCCAATCGCGCCGACCGGTTGGTGGTGCTGGCTCGCCACGAAGATGGTGACGGCCTTGCCGGCATCGCCGCGTTTGTGGTCGATGCGCGCGCGTCCGGCGTGCAGATCACCCTTGAGGATCGCATGGGGCTGCGCGCCGGCCAACCCTGTCGGGTGCAGTTCGAAGGCGTTGCCGGTGAGCGGCTCGTGGGCGCGGCGGATCCGGTGGCGGCGCTCACACGCCTGTTCGACATCGGTCGAATCATCAATGCTGCCCGCATGGTGGGCGCAGCACGCGGCGCCATGGGATTTGCCGTCGACTACGCACAGGATCGCAAGGCCTTCGGCAAGCCGATCTGTGCCCACCAGGGGCTGGCGTTCTTCATTGCCGACATGGAAGTGGCCTTGGAATCGGCCCGTAATCTGGTGCTCAAGGCGGCTTGGCAGCTCGAGAGCGGCGCGGGGGCTACCGTGGCTGCCTGCAACGCCGCGATCTGCGCCGCTGAGGCGGCGGTCAAGGTGACTGTCGATGCGGTTCAGGTGTTCGGCGGCGCTGGCTTCATGAAGGACATGCCGGTGGAGCGCTATATGCGTGATGTGCGCACGCTGGGTAACGCGCTGGGAACGCCGGAGGATCATCTGGCGGTGCTGGGCGAGGTGCTCTACGGACCGGAATCTCTGAAATCTGCAGCCAAGGACGGCAAGAAGGTGGCCCAGGCATGATCGACTTCACCCTAACCCCCCAGATGAAGATGGCGCGCGACATGCTTCACGCCGTCATGGACAAGAAAGTGCGGCCGTTGTGCCTCAAGGCCGACCAGGAAGCGGGTTATCCGGACAGCTTTTACAAGGAGCTGATGCCGCTGGCGCAGGGCTTTTCCCTCGGCGGTGGTGGCGGCGCCAAGAAGGAAGGTGCGGCGGCCGATCCGATGGCGGGCGGCATGAAGGGCATGTCGCTGCTGGCGGTCGTGGCCGGTGAGGAGCTCGGCTGGGGCGACCCGTCGATGGCTCTGGTGATGCCTGGTCCGGGCACCGGTGGGCCGGCATTGGCCGCCCGCGGGACACCCGAGCAGAAAGAAAAGTACTTTGCCCAGCTCAAGGGGCCGCAACCCCATTGGGCGGCCTATGGCCTGACCGAGCCAGGCACGGGATCGGATGCCGCAGCCATCCGCACCCGCTGCCGTAAGGATGGCGATCACTACGTCATCAACGGCACCAAATGCTACATCTCCAACGGCGCTCGCGCCGAGTGGACACTGGTCTTCGCAACGATCGACCCGGCGCTGGGTCACGCAGGGCACCGGGTGTTCATCGTCGAGAAGGACACACCCGGATTCAAGGTCGGCAAGCTCGAGGACAAGCTGGGCTTCCGGGCGACCGAGACGGCGGAACTCGTATTCGAGGAGTGCCGTGTACCAGTGGACAACCTGCTCGGCGGCGAGGCCGCCTACGATCAGGGCGCCAAGGCCGGATTTAAAACGGCCATGGAGTTCTTCGACACCAGCAGGCCCCTGGTCGGCATCATGGCGGTGGGCATCGCCCGCGCGGCGTATGAGGAAGTCGTCCAGTTCGCCCATGACAACTACCTGCTGTCCCGGCCGATTCCGCGCTATCAGGCGATCAAGGACCGGCTGGCCGAGCTGCAGCGCAAGATCGATGCGGCGCGCCTCTTGTGCTGGAAGGCGGCGTGGATGGCGGACAACGGCATCCGCAATACCAAGGAAGCCTCGATGGCCAAGCTCTACGGGCCGCAGGTCGGGATGGAGGTGACCTCCTACGCTGTCCAGCTGATGGGCGCGCACGGCACGCTCAAAGGTTCGCTGTCGGAAAAGTTGTTTCGGGATGTGAAGGTGTTCGACATCTTCGAGGGCACCCACCAGATCCAGCAGATGGTGGTGGCGCGCAATCTATTCGAACGTGTACAACTGAGCACCTCGGGCGAGGTGTTGAACTGACGGGTCCCAGGAGGCAGCCGTATAGCGGTCTGCCTCCTCCGCCCTCCTTGCCGCGCAATGCTGATTCTCGATATCCGAAATGACGCGTCGCATCGTTTCGGCACTGGAATTGCAAAAAGTTTCTCCACGAGCGAGAGAGACAAGACTGCGATTGGCGGAGGGTCCGTATGGACAAGCTTTACAATCCCGAGCGGGATGTGTTTCCTGAAGATGAACGCACCGGATTGGACAAGGACATCATCCGGCGCGCGTTTTTGGACCATTTGTTCTTCAGCCAGGGCAAATTCCCCGCTCTGGCGACCCTCAACGATTACTACCTGGCTCTAGCCTATACGGTAAGGGATCGCCTGCTGCATCGCTGGATCAGCACGGCGGCAGCTTACACCGAGCAGGGCGCGCGCACCGTCTGCTATCTCTCCGCCGAATTCCTGATGGGAACGCATCTGGGCAACAATCTGGTGAACCTCGGCATTCTTGATGATGCCCGCGCTGCGGTGGAGGACATGGGGCTCGACTTCAAGGAGTTGCTGCGTCAGGAGGAAGAGCCCGGGTTGGGCAATGGCGGATTGGGCCGGCTAGCGGCGTGTTTCCTCGACTCCATGGCCACTTTGCAGATTCCGGCGCTAGGTTACGGAATTCGCTACGAGTTCGGCATTTTTGACCAGGACATCGTCGACGGGTGGCAGGTCGAGAAGACCGACAAGTGGTTGCGTTTCGGCAATCCCTGGGAAATTCAACGTCCGGAATGGGCGGTCGAGATCGGATACGGCGGACACACCGAGCGCTACCACGACGAACAGGGGCATCTGCGGGTGCGCTGGGTGCCGGATCGGGTCGTGAAGGCCGTCCCGTATGACACGCCGATCCTGGGCTATCGGACCAACACCGCGAACACGTTGCGGCTGTGGCGGGCCGAGTCGCCCGAGGCTTTCGATTTGGGGGTGTTCAATCGCGGTGACTACTACGGCGCCGTCGATCGCAAGATCAGTTCGGAGAACATCACCAAGGTGCTGTATCCCAACGACGAGCCCCTACAGGGCAAGGTGCTGCGGCTGGAACAGCAGTATTTCCTGGTGAGCGCGTCTTTGCAGGACATGTTCCGCATTCTGGACAGGCAACATATTTCAGTCGAACAGTTCCACGAAAAATTCGCCGCGCAGATGAATGACACACACCCGGCCCTGGCTGTCTGCGAACTCATGCGCCTGTTGGTGGACGAACGCCATTTGCCTTGGGAGCGGGCCTGGGACATCACTCAGAAGACATTCGCGTACACCAACCACACCCTGCTGCCCGAAGCGCTGGAACAATGGCCACTCGACCTGTTTTCCCGGACCCTGCCACGCCATCTGGAAATCGTCTACGAGATCAACGATCGCTTCCTGGATCAGGTGCGGGTGCGCTATCTCGGGGATCCGGCGCGTGTCGCCCGTCTGTCACTGATCAATGAAACCGGTGAGCGCTTCGTGCGCATGGCCCATCTGGCCTGTGTGGGCAGTCATGCCATCAATGGCGTGGCGGCGCTGCATACGGACTTGCTCAAGCAGACGGTGCTGAAGGACTTTCACGATCTCTGGCCGGAGAAGTTTTCCAACAAGACCAATGGCGTGACCCCGCGGCGATGGATCTTCTTTTCCAATCCACGGCTGACCGCTCTTATCACCGAAGCCATCGGGCCCGCCTGGATGCGGGATCTGGAACGGCTGGCCGATCTGGCACCCATGGCCGAAGATGGTGCGTTCCGTGAACGGTGGCGTGCCGTCAAGCGCGCCAACAAGACGGATCTGGTGCAGTTCATCGGTCAGCACTTCGGTGAGCGGCTCGATCCCCGCAGCCTGTTCGACGTGCAGGTCAAGCGCATCCATGAGTACAAGCGCCAGCATCTGAATGCACTGCACATCGTCGCGACCTACCTGCGTTTGAAGAACGATCCGACGCGGGATATCGTCCCCCGCACCTATCTGTTCGGCGGCAAGGCGGCCCCGGCCTATCACAAGGCCAAGCTGATCGTGAAGCTGATCAACAGCATCGGCGCGGTGATCAATCAGGATCCGGACATTCGTGGGAGGCTGAAAGTGTTCTTCCTGCCGAATTTCCATGTCAGCAATGGCCAGCGCATCTATCCGGCAGCGGATTTGTCGGAACAGATCTCCACCGCCGGCAAGGAAGCATCGGGGACCGGCAACATGAAGTTCACCCTCAATGGCGCCCTGACCATCGGGACGCTTGATGGCGCCAATGTGGAGATCCGTGAGCGGGTCGGCGCCGACAATTTCTTTCTGTTCGGGCATACCGAAGCGCAGATCGCGGGATTGCGCCAAGCCGGATACCGGCCATTGGATTTCTATCATGGCAACGAAGAGATCGAGGCGGTGATCGATCTGATTGGCTCCGGCTATTTCTCGCGCGGCGATCGGAAGTTGTTCCAGCCGCTGATCGATGACTTGCTCGGCCAGGATCCCTACTTCGTTCTGGCTGATTTTGCTCAGTACATGGCTTGTCAGGATCAGGTCGATACCGCTTACCGCGATGCCGAGCGCTGGAGCCGAATGGCCATCCTCAATACCGCGCATGCCGGATTTTTTTCATCCGATCGATCGATTCGGGAATATCAGCAGGAGATCTGGCGGGTGTCCTCCGTTCCCATCACGCTGATCAATCCGGATGAGGTCAAGGTGACCGTGATGCAATGAATCCGGCCGTGCGCCGCTGCTTGACAGCGGGCCAGGTCGGAAGCAATCTTGCGTTTCGGTAATCACCTCTGCGGGAGATGGAAACGATGCGGCGGAACGGGTTGGTTGCGGTGGCGATGGCGTCCATGTTGGTGGTCATGCCGGCTCAGGCGGCATTGAAGTCGATGGATGACGCGGCGCTTCGGGCGGTTTCCGGACAGGCAGGTACGTTGGTTTATGATCCGCCGGGCTTTGTCCTGAAACTCGATGCCTTGGCTCGGGATTTGTCGAACTCGGGCCATCCCCTGGCTGCGGCGCTGGTCGCCCGGCAGGCCCGTTTTCTTGGCAACGTGTTCGATGGCTGCCCGCGCGGCGCTTATTGCACCTTGTGAGTGCGGACCTGATCCGCTGAAAGCGATGCGGCCATCACGGCGCGATGCGTGATGGCCGCTTGCCTCACCCGAGGTGGCGTTTCCAGAAATCCAGGCTGCGCTGCCAGGCGAGATCAGCCGCTGCGGCGTCATAGACCTCTGCACGCTGCGCATTGACGAAAGCGTGGTCGGCCTCGTAGCGATAGAGTTCGAAGGACTTCTGCGCGGCCTTGAGGGCACTTTCAAAGGCATCCACCGTCGCCGGTGTGCACCACGTGTCCTGATTGGCGAAATGTGCCTGAATCGGGATACGCACATTGGCCGGGTCGGCCACACTGGCAGGCGGTAAGCCGTAGAAGATCACCGCAGCGGCCAGCTCCGGAATGCGCACGGCGCCGAGCAGCGTGATGGCGCCGCCCATGCAAAAGCCGGTCAGGCCAACTGTCCTGCCCTGCCCGGCGAAGTATTGCGCCGCGCCACGGACATCTTGGTCTGTCGCCTCAAGGAAGTCCAAGGAATTCATCTTCTTAGCGGCTTGTCCTGCATCGTGGTAGGGGACCACCACGCCTTGGAACAAATCCGGGGCCAGCGCCTGATAGCCGGATTCGGCCAGCCGGTCGCACAGACCCTTGATCTGCTCCTGCAGCCCCCACCATTCCTGGATGACCACGATACCCGGCGCATCGGCCGTTCGGGCCTGAGCCAGATAGCCGCGGGCCTTGCGGCCATCGGGCCTGGGAAATTCGATCATCTGTCCCATCGTCTTCCTCCTCCTCGTTCAACGCAGCGTTCGTTCCGGAAAGAGCGAACGCAATCCGGCCTTCGTGGAATTTGGCGCCGGAATCGGAGCGGCGGTATCGGGGGGCATTTGCGTCTGCGTCTCGGCCGTCCAGGTCATCAGCCGGGCAATGATCTGGTCGGTTGCCTCACCCAGACCCCGCACCGCTCCACTCGGTCCGGATGGCGTGACCACGCGTTCCTCCATGACCGGAGAGGCGTATTGGCGCCGATTCCGGGGGTCCTTAAGGAGCGCTTGCAGGGTGACGACGGCCTCGGTATTCAATGCGCTCTGTTCCTGTTCGAATTTGAGCAGACGCACTTCCAACCGATACCGCGGGCTGCTTGCGATCACGGCAGCGTGACGGCTGGCGAGCAGGGATTGCCGCAGGCGATCAAGGACCAGTTCGCGTGGCGGGGCCAGCCAATAATCGTCGGGATAGGTTTGCAGGGATGTGGCATCGCCCCCCTTGGGGCGATAGCGCAAGGCCGAATCATTCAGCCAGGGGGGGCATTCCACGGCGACGATCGGTATCTCGGTCAGCGGTACTGTAGGGGGCGGCGGCAACCAGCCCAGATCATGCGGCGTGGCAGGTGGCGGACGCCGGTTGGGGAGCAGATTGGCGCAACCGGTCAGCAGTGTGGCCATCACGAGTGTCACGAGCAGAGCGCGATGAAGAATGGTCATGGAATGCGATTCCCCTGGATGGCGGGACGTTGGTCGTCGGTGTTTCGGTTACGTCCATAAAGGATGCTTGACGGGTCTCGCCGCAGTTCATCGCTGAGCCGTTCGAGGTTTCGCGCGGCCGACTCGATTTCGCGCAGGGTGGTCTGGGTCGAGGGCAATGTCTCGACCAGGAACGTCTGACCTGCGCTTTCAGCCAGACTGCCGAGGGTATTGAGTTGGGTCGTGACTTCGCGGACCTGGGTCACCGTAACTTCCAGCTCGCGAGCGATGGCCTCGACCCGTTCCATGGTCTTGCCGCCGTCTTCGCCCATTTTCGGCAATGCCTCGATCAAGGGCTCCAGCCGTTGCGTGAACTCGGCCACCTTGCGGGTGGTCACCTCCACGTTGGCCATGATCTGGCGGAAGTTTTCCTGGTTTTCCGGTCCCATCGCTTCTTTCAGATCCTGCATCAGGTCCTGGAATTGCTTCAGCATGGTTTGACCCGCATCGCCCAGCGATTCGAACAGGGAAGGGCGCATGGGGATGCGGGCCGGATTGGTCGGACTGGTCTGTAAGCGGGGCGCATCGGGCGGCCCATCGTCGGCCAGTTCCACTTGCGCCAGGCCGGTGATGCCCATATAACGCAAGGTTGCATACGTATTGACCGTCATCGGCACGTCCGGCTGGATTTCGATACGGATGTGGATGTCCCGTGTACCGTCTTTGGCGAATTCGACGGAGGTGACCTGACCGATTTCCACGCCGCGGTAGCGAACGGTGGAATAGGGAACCAGGCCTGAGATGGCGCCCTGGGTGACGATCAGATAGGGCGTACGGGCCTGGCGGGCGTCATTCAGCCACAACGAGGCGAAAGCGGCGGCGATCCCCAGGCCGATGACGAACAGGCCGGTCAGCAAGGCGTAGGCTCGATTCTCCATAGCGCTTTATGGCCCTTTATCGAGGAGGCGGCCACCGCGGTGACCATGGAAGTAGGACTGAATGAACGGATGATCGCATGCCACGACCTCCTCCAGCGTGCCGATGACGATCAGCTTGCGGTCCGCCAGAACGGCGATGCGATCGCACAGATCGACTAGGGTATCGAGGTCGTGAGTCACCAGCGCCACGGTCAGACCGAGCGTGGTGCGCAATTCGGCAATCAGATCGACGAACAGCTCGCTCGCTACTGGATCCAGGCCCGAGGTTGGCTCATCGAGCAGCAGCAGCTCGGCATCCAGGGCCAGCGCCCGCGCCAGTCCGACACGCTTGATCATGCCGCCGGACAGTTCGGCGGGATAACGGCGGCCGTCTTCCGGCTTGAGGCCGACCATGGCCAGCTTGAGTCGGACCAGCTCTCGGATCAGCGCCTCGTCCAGAACACGCAATTCCCGAAGTGGCAACGCAATGTTGTCGGCCACGGTCAGCGCGGTGAACAGGGCGCCATGCTGAAACAGGACGCCCCAACGCTGGCGCAGCGCGGCGGCGTGACTGCCGCGGGCGTCGAGCAGCGATTCGCCGAAGGCGATTACCGTGCCTTCGCTGGGACGCTGCAGGCCGATCATCTCGCGCAGCAAGGTCGTCTTGCCCGACCCCGATCCCCCGACCAGACCTAAAACCTCGCCGCGCTGCATGCGCAGGTCGATGCCATCGTGAACGACCTGTCGGCCGAAGCGGGTCACGATTCCGCGCAACTCGATGACGGCCGTTGGGGGCGTGTTCATTCCTGCCAGCCGACGTCGCGCAGGCTCACCGCGAAAACGGCATCGGTGAGAATGACCAGGGTAATCGCGGTGACCACGGCATTGGTGGTTTCATGGCCGAGGCTTTCCGTGTTGGGTTTGATGCGCAGGCCGAAGTGACAGGAAACCAGGCCAATAACGACCCCGAATGCGATCGATTTGATGAGAGCGATCCAGTAGGTGACGATGGGAATCGCGCCGGGTAGATCGGTCAGGAACTGGCCAAAGGTGATGTTCAGTTCGCTGCGTGCCACCAGCATGCCCCCGAAGACCGCAGCGGCCATGGTCCAGAATGCCAGCAGCGGCATGGCGATGGCCAGAGCGATCACCTTGGGCAACAGCACCCGCTTGTAGGGCGAAATGCCCATGGTCGCGAGGGCATCGAGCTCCTGGGTCAGTCGCATCACGCCGAGTTCGGCAGTGATGGCCGAGCCCGAGCGGCCGGCGATCAGGATGGCGGCCAGCAAGGGCCCCAGCTCGCGGGTGACCGCCAACCCCATGAGGTTGACGATGAAGCGTTCGCCGCCCAGCAGGCGCAGCTGCAGCGCCGAAAGGTAGCTCATGACGATGCCGATCAGCAGGCCGACCAGGCCGGTGATGAGCAGCGCCCGTCCGCCGGCCTTATGGATATTGGCCGAGATTTCCCGCAACGGTGCTCGCGCCGGCTGGGTGAAGAGGCTCAACAGATCGAGGATCAATTGCCCTAGCAGGGCCGTCAGTTCACGCAGGTGCGTCAGACCATTCAGAATGGCCCCGCCCAGTTGTGCCACGGGCTCCAGCCACTGGCGCGAGGGTCGCGATGCCGGTGGCGGCATCTGCTCGAGTCGCTGAAACAGCGGTTCGTATTCCGGACGCAGCTGCAGCCGGGATGGGCGCTGCTCACCCCAGTGCCGCCAGAGCAACAGGGCGCCGGTGCTGTCCAGGCTGTCTACCGACTCCAGATCCCACAGGATTTCGGGGTCCTTGCCGCATCGTGCAAGCTGCTTGCGCAGGGCGTTCAACGAACCGGAGAGATGACGGAGAACCCATGGGCCGCACAGCGTGACGCGGCGGGTTGTTCCATCCTGTTCGGCGCTCAGGCGAGGCGCGTTATTCGGCATCGAAGGGGGGTCCTGCATCCGGATCGAACAGTGCGCGCTTGCGCCGGTAGAGCGCAGAGATATCCTCGTCGCCGAACCCCGAAGCCATCAGCGCGGCGTAGTCGGCGCGCACAGTCCGAACGAGCGGGAGATCACCACGGTATTGTGCCGCAATCTGCTCGCAGATAGCGAGATCCTTGTCGTGTAGGGCCAGCTTGAATCCGGTTTCGAAGTGATTCTGGATCAGCGTCGGTCCACGCCGCTCGAGGAACCAGTTGCCGGCGGCCCCGCCACTGACCACCTCGATCACCCGATCCAGGGGGAGGCCAGCTGCTGCACCGAGGGCCAGCGCTTCGGTCACTGCGGCCGCAATGCCGGCAGCCATGACCTGATTGACTGCCTTGGTCGCCTGTCCGGCGCCGACAGGCCCCATCCAGGCGATCTTTCGCGTCATGGCCGAGAGCGCCGGTCGGGCACGCTCCAGGGTCGCCGGATCGCCGCCGACCATGGTGACCAGGCTGGCCTGATGGGCGCCTTCGACACCGCCGGAAACCGGACAATCCAGAAAATCGGCGCCATGGAAGCGTGCCGTTTCGGCGGCTTTGCAGGCGGTTTCCGGCGCCACGGTCGAGCAATCCACGATGATGGATTCGGGTGCGAGGCCGGGTGCCATCGCGGCCATCAGATCGAGGACGTCGCGGTCGGCCGAAACGCACAGCACCACGATATCGCTCCCTCGGGCCAGATCGGCCGGGTCTGCGGCTTGGCGACAGCTGGTTTCGGCTGCAAGCGCGCGGGATTTGGTCGCCGTCCGATTCCAGACCGCAGCAAGCAGGCCCGCGCGGTGCAGATTGCGGGCCATGGGCAGACCCATGGCGCCGAGCCCGATGAAACCAACGCGCGGATTCATGGCCAGCGCTGCAGGTAGGTCGAGCCGTAGAGCCCGGCGGTCAGTTCAGCCAGAAAGGCCTCGGCCTGGGCCGGTTCGAGCTGGGCGCGGGTAATCTTTTCCCGGTAGGCCATGGCGAGTTGATCGGGCGCGAAATGCACATAGCTCAGCAGTTGATCGGCGCTGTCCCCGCGTTCGGGCCCGACCAGTCGGAAGCCGCCGTGGCCGTCCAATTCGACGTTGACGGCGTCGGTGTCGCCGAACAGGTTGTGCATGTCACCCAAGATCTCCTGGTAGGCACCGATCATGAAAAAGCCCAGCAGGTAGGTTTCCTCTTCACCCACCGGGTGCAGCGCCAGCGTCGGTGAAAGCCCGTCCTGGTGTACGTACTGGCTGATGCAACCATCGGAATCGCAGGTCAGATCCTGAATGATGCCGCGCGTGGTGGGCGTCTCATCCAGGCGCTGCAGCGGCATCACGGGAAAGATTTGCTCGATGGCCCACACATCTGGCAGCGATTGAAACAGCGAGAAGTTGCAGAAATATTTGACGGCCAGCTTCTCCTCGAGCTGGGCCAGAATTTCGCGATGGGCGGCGCGGGCTGGGTCGAGCCGCGATTCCAGCCGTTGACACAGCGCCGTGTACACATGCTCGGCGTAGGCTCGCTGGGGCAGATCGAGCAGGCCATGGGTATACATCGATTGGGCTTCGGAAACCCAATGCACGGCCTCATGGAACAGCTCCACCGGCGCGATGTCCTCGAGATGGGCATAGCCGCGCCACAGGTCATGCAGCAGCACAGGCGCATCCTCAGGCGGCGCAGCCAGCGTGTCCGGATTGACATGCGGCGCTTCAGTGTCGATGACTTGCGTGATCAACAGGGCGTGATGGGCCGTCATGGCGCGTCCGGCCTCGGTAATCAGGTTGGGTTCCGGAAGCGCATGCGCCTGGCAGGTTTCCTTCAGGACATGCACCACGACGTTCGCGTATTCGGCCACCGTGTAGTTCATCGAGCATGCCGCGCGCGAGCGTGTCCCCTCGTAGTCCACGCCCAGGCCGCCACCCACATCGACATAGCGCAGCGGCGCGCCCAGACGGTGCAGGTCGGTGAAGTAGCGGGCGGCTTCGGTCAACCCGCGCCGGATGTCGCGCACGTTGGCCATCTGTGAACCCATGTGGAAGTGCAGCAGTTGCAGGCAATCGAGCAAGCCGGCTTCCTCGAGCTGGCCGATGCATGTCAGCACCTGCATGGCCGATAGACCGAATTTCGATTTTTCGCCGCCGGTGTTCTGCCAGTTGCCGCTGCCGAGGTTGGCCAGCCGCACGCGGATGCCCAGCAGGGGTCGAATCCCGAGTTGCCGCGACTCGCGGATGACGGTGGCGACCTCGGAAGGCTTTTCGATGACGATGACCGCGCGCAGGCCGAGATGACAGGCGATGAGGGCGCGCCGGATGTAGTCGCGATCCTTGTAGCCATTGCAGATGATCAGGCTGCCCGGACGGGCCAGCGCCAGCACCGCCATGAGCTCCGGCTTGCTGCCGGCTTCGAGGCCGACACGCTCGCCGCCATGGCGAATGATTTCCTCGACCACGGTGCGTTGCTGGTTGACCTTAATGGGATAGACCGCGGTATAGCCGCCGCTGTAGTCATGCTGGGCAATCGCCGCATCGAACGCCCCGCAGAGCGTATCGACCCGATCGTGGAGGATATCGGAGAAACGCACCAGGATCGGCAGTTTGAGTCCGGATTGGGCCATCTTCTGGGTCAGCTCAGGCAGGGCAATCTGGCCCAGGGCTGGATCCCGCAGCGGCAGCGCGATGACCTGGCCCTGTTCGTCGACATCGAAATAGCCCTCGCTCCACTCGGGTACGTTGTAGAGACTGCGGGCATCGGCAGGCTTGGAAGCACGGATCATGGGGAACCACTGAAAGCAGTTGGCAGGTCAGCAGAGCCTAAAAGATTCGCCCGGACCGGGTAAAGCGGTGCGATGATGACACTGTCATATGGTGACCGGCGAGGGACCGCTATAATCGACGCCCCGAAACGATATCCCGAGGGCTGAACGTGGACAGCAACTGGTTTTCCGAATTCTATGAGCCGGGCGGCAGCGCGTTTGGGCTGAAAATCAGGGCCAAACTGCACGAGGAGCAATCGGCCTACCAGCGAATCGAGATCTACGATACCGAGACGTTCGGCCATCTGATGGTGATCGACGGCTGTGTGATGCTGACCCAGCGGGACAACTTCCTCTATCACGAGATGATGGCGCATCCGGCGCTGTTCAGCCACGCGGCCCCGCGCCGGGTGGTCGTCATCGGCGGCGGAGATTGCGGTACCTTGCGGGAAGTTCTGCGCCATGAAGGCGTCCAGCACGCCATCCAGGTCGAGATCGACGAGCGGGTCACCCGGTTGTCCGAACAGTATTTCCCCGAGCTGTGTGAGGCGAATCACGATCCGCGTGCCGAATTGCGGTTCGAGGATGGTATCGCCTGGTTCGCCAACGCGCCGGCGGCCAGCGCCGATGTGGTCATCGTCGACAGCACCGACCCCGTGGGGCCGGCCGAAGGTTTGTTCTCCGAGCCCTTCTATCGGGACGTCAATCGCGTGCTCGCCCCGGGCGGGCTCATCGTGCAGCAGAGCGAATCCCCGCTGTATCACGTGGATCTGCTGTGCAGCGTGCACGGCGCGCTGCGCCGGGCGGGCTTTTCCGATGTCAAGACGCTGCATTACCCCCAGCCGGTCTATCCATCCGGTTGGTGGAGCGCCACGCTGGCCTGCAAGGACGGTTCGATCCGGCCGATGCGAATCGAGTCGGCGCGGCGTGCTGCGTTTCCCACCCGCTACTACTCGGCGGACATGCACCAAGCCGCCTTCGTCCTGCCGCCCTATCTGGTCGAGGCGCTTGCGCAAGTCACCGGCTGAGTCAGGGGTGGCCGGGTAGCGCTGGGGGTCAAGGGCGGCGTGACGCAAGCAGGCTGATGAGGCCCCGGAATGCGGTGTCCGGGGCCGTCACCAGATAGATCGGGACGGCTTCGAGATAGGCCCGATATCGCCCT
Organism: Candidatus Macondimonas diazotrophica; assembly: GCF_004684205.1. Lineage (NCBI taxonomy): Bacteria > Pseudomonadati > Pseudomonadota > Gammaproteobacteria > Chromatiales > Ectothiorhodospiraceae > Candidatus Macondimonas > Candidatus Macondimonas diazotrophica. Next base: position 251,049 of record NZ_SRIO01000001.1, on the reverse strand, counting down.
TTGGCACAGAAACGGTCGTGAAAAGCAGAGGCGCGCAAGGGCCGCTGCAGATCCGGCAGGATGCCGCCGCACAGATACACGCCACCGCGGGCCCCCAACGTCAGCGCCAGATTGCCGGCGATGGTCCCCAGAAACGCGAAGAAATACCCCAATGCTTCGTCGGCCAGGGCATCGTGTCCGGCGCGCGTCGTTACCTCCGGCGGTGCAGAAAGACCGGGAGCTCCTGCTTCGACGGCAAGATGGTTGTACAGGGCCAGCAAACCGGGGCCGCTGACGACCCGTTCGGCCGAGATGTGGCCCCACTGAACGCGCAGGGCATCGAGCAAGGCGCTCTCGCGCGCATCGGCCGGCGGCAGCGTGACATGTCCGCCTTCGCCGGACAGGGCCAGCCAGCCGTTCGGCGTGGGAAGCAGGCCCGACACACCTAGACCGGTGCCGGGGCCCAGCACGGCGCGCGGCGCATGCGGCCAGGCTTCAGCCGAGTTCAACGCCAGGCACTCCTCAGACTCCAGATGCGGAATGCCGAGCGCTTGGGCGGTGAAATCGTTGACCAGATCGACCGAGGCCAGCCTCAGTTCGGCAGCCAGCGCGGTGGGCTCGAGCCGCCAGCCACGATTGGTGAGCGTGACCGCCCCGTCACGCTCCAGGGGGCCGGCGACAGCCAGCACAGCGGTCTGGGGAGCGGGCAGATCCAAGGTTTGCAGGTGATGGCGCACGATCGCGGGCAGGTCGGTGAATTCCCGATTGCGATAGCGGCCGATGACACCGTGTCGGCCGTCCCGATACAGGGTAAGGCGGGTATGGGTGCCACCGATGTCCCCCAGCAGGTGGTTGCCGGAAAAGGACGGATCGCTCATGGACTGGCCTCCTCGCAATGGGCGCTCGACCGTGCCCAGTTTAGCAGCCTGGTCGGGGTCTGGGCGTCGTCCCGAGCCGAGGCTCGCGCCCGCTCACCGCTCTCGCTAGACTGAGCTCCTTTTTCCCGCGCGCGGTTCGCACATGCCTACGTCGATATCCCTGACACCACCCGATGATGCTGCCGTGAATGCCGTGGTCCGCGCGGCACTGGCAGAGGATGTGGGAACGGGGGATGCCACTGCCGCGCTGGCGCCTGGCCGGCCGGCGCGTGCGCGGCTGATTTGCCGCGAGGAGGCCATTCTGTGCGGGCGGCCTTGGTTCGACGCCGTCTATCGTGAACTCGATCGCGCGGTGGGCGTGCATTGGCAGGCGCAGGATGGCGACCGATTGTTGCCGGGCCAGACGGTCTGCGAGATTACCGGGCCCGCTCCGGTCATTCTCACCGGCGAGCGCACGGCGCTGAATTTTCTTCAAACGCTCTCGGGAACGGCCACGCTGACGCGTCGCTATGTCGATGCGGTGGCAGGCAGTGCGGCGCGCATCTTCGATACCCGAAAGACCTTGCCGGGCTTGCGCGTCGCGCAGAAGTACGCGGTGCGGTGCGGTGGCGGCTGCAATCAGCGTATGGGGCTGTTCGACGCCATGCTCATCAAGGAAAACCACATCGCGGCCGCCGGCGGGATAACGGCCGCCGTGCGTGCCGCGCGCCAGCGCCATCCCGATCTGCCGCTGCAGGTGGAAGTGGAGACGATCGAGCAACTCACCGAAGTGCTGGATCTCGGTGTCGAGTCCGTGTTGCTGGATAACTTCGATCTCGAACAGCTCGAGCGTGCTGTCGCCGTGCGCGTCGCCCAGGGCCGCGTTGCCGCGCTTGAAGCGTCCGGGGGCATCGGGTTGGCCGAGGTGGCGCGGATCGCGGCCACCGGCGTGGATCGAATTTCGGTCGGCGGACTCACCAAACATGTTCAGGCTGTGGATTATTCATTGCGCATTATCGGATAAACGGTCGCACGGAGTCTTGGCGTAACCCGCCAATCCGCCTACAATGCCCGCCAACTTTGCGGCTTGACTTCCGTATCGGATGTTCTAAGGCCGCCCACCGAATTGAAGCGAGTTGATTGCAATGGACGCAACGACCGCAGCTCCGACGCGGGGCGGCGCTTCTCCTTGGCCCGTCACGATTGCCGTGATGCTGGGCACCCTGATGGTCATTCTCGACATGACCATCGTGAACGTGAGCCTGCCGCACATGATGGGCTCGCTCGGCGCGACTTCCGAGCAGATCACCTGGGTCCTGACTTCCTATATCGTGGCCGAAGCGGTCATGATTCCACTCAGCGGTTTTCTGGCCAACCGTTTCGGTCGCCGTAACGTCATCCTCGTCAGCATCGTTGGGTTCGTGATCGCCTCCGGGCTCTGCGGGCAGGCCGATACGCTGACCGAGATGGTCATCTTCCGAATCCTCCAGGGCATTTTCGGCGCGCCGGTCATTCCGCTTTCCCAGTCGACCCTGCTGGACACCTTCCCCGCTCAGGAGCGCGGCAAGGCGATGGCCATCTTCGGCATCGGCGTGCTCATGGCGCCGGCATTGGGCCCGACGCTCGGCGGTTACATCACCGAGCATTGGGACTGGCGCTGGGTGTTCTACATCAATCTGCCGGTCGGCATCGTCAACATCCTGCTGGCCTATGCGGTGCTGCCCGACACCGAGCATCGCAAGCAGCGCATCGATCTGTTCGGCGCGTTCTGCATGGTCATCGGGATCGGTGCGCTGCAGTACGTGCTCGATCAGGGCAATCACGAGAACTGGTTCGAGTCGCGAGTCATCGTCTATGGCACGGTGCTGGCCGCGCTCACGCTGCTCGTGTTCACCCTGCGATCCTGGAATCGGCCTGATTCGGTCCTGCAGCTCAATCTGTTGCGCGATCGCAACCTCGCTACGGGCTCTTTCCTGATGATGTGCTTTGGCCTCGGCCTGTTCGGCACCATCGTGCTGCAGCCCATCCTGTTGCAGGAACTGCTCGGATATCCCGCCTCGACAACCGGGCTGGTCATGGCGCCGCGGGCCTTGTGCAACGCGGTCACCATGGCCATCGTCGCGCCCAACATCCAGCGCATCGGCGCGCGTACTCTCGTGGCGCTCGGGATCGTCATCATGGCCGCCGGGTCCTGGATGATGAGTCACTACAATCTGTTCATCAGCCCGTGGTGGGCCGTGGTGCCGGGGATGGTCCAGGGCGTCGGGCTGGGCATGGTGTTCGTCCCGCTCGCGACCATTGCCTTCGACACTATTCCGGAGGGCACGTCGGATCAGGGGGCGACGATCTTCAATCTGGCCCGCACCATCGGCAGCTCGATCGGGATTTCGGTGGTGATGACCCTGTTGTCGCGCAATACCCAGATTCAATGGAACCAGCTGGGCGGTCATCTGAATCCCTACAACCCGGCGATGCACGAGTTTCTAGCCAGTCGGGGCATGACCATGGATCACCCGCTCGCACCCTATGCGCTGGCCGCCGAACTGGGCAAGCAGTCCACCATGGTGGCGTTCGTGAACGATTTCTGGTTCATCACGGTGGCCATGCTTGCCCTGTGTCCACTGGTCCTGCTGATGCGCGATAGCGGCAAGGGACTGGATCTTGGCGCGATGCATTGATGGGCGATCGAAACGCATTGTTTTGTCTGCAAACGGGATTCAGGCGGTCTTGAGGGACCGTGACTGTCTTCATAAGAGAGGTCGATTGGGTCATGCGCATTCTCTGGGCAATCTTGGGGGTCGTCGTCATTGCGGCCGCTGCAGTCGGAATCCATTATTACGGTGAGCATCGCGAACGCTACCCCACCACGAACGACGCCTATGTGCGGGCCAACGTCATCAGTGTGGCGGCCCAGGTGCCGGGCGAGGCCATCGAGGTGGCGGTGGAGGATCATGCACGGGTCAAGGCCGGACAGACCCTGATTCGCATCGACGAGCGGCCATTCCGGATCCAGCTCGCCCAAGCCGAGAACAAGGTCATCCAGGCGACGCAATCGATCGACGCCGCCAATGCTCAGATCGCGGCAGCCGAAGCGCAAATCGCCTTGCGCAAGGCCCAGCTACGCACGGCTCAGCTGCAGGCACGCCGGATTTTCAACCTGAGCGCCCAGAATTCGGTGCCCAAGTCAGCTGCGGATTCGGCTCAGGAGGGTCTGTCCAGTGCCCAGGCTGGACTCGCTGCGGCTGAAGCCAACCTGCGGCAGGCAACCGTGATGCGCGGTTCCCCCGGCGAGCAGAACGAGCGCTTGAAAGAGGCGCGGCTGTTCCTGGAAAAAGCCCAGCTCGATCTCAGCCATACGCATTTGGATGCCCCCTGCGATGGCCGCATCGCCAATCTGAGCCTGCGCCCCGGTGAGCTGGTCCAGCCCGGCCGCCCCTTGTTCAGCATCGTTTGCAGCGATGAATACTGGATCTACGCCAACTTCAAGGAAACCGAGCTGGCCCGGATCCGCCCGGGACAGAACGCCGAAATTACCGTCGACATGTACCCGGGAGAGCTTTTCCACGGTGTGGTGCAGAACATCGGTCCGGGCAGCGGAACGGCGTTTTCGATGCTGCCGCCGCAGAATGCCACCGGGAACTGGGTGAAGGTGACGCAGCGCGTGCCGGTACGCATCCTCATTACCGATCCACGCAACAGCGCACCACTGCGGGTTGAAACCAGCGCTGAAGTCACCATCGATACCGGCGAAAGTGAAAAACCGAGCGGCTACGCGCATGACGATCACGGTGATGCCAGATCGAAGATTGCGCAGACTCACGGCGATTCCGCGCGGTCCTCATCCGTTCAGCTCCAGCCCTGATTCCTCTTCATTCCGGGCGGTGGCCTGGACGCGCAGCGTTCCGGCCACCTGTTTCGATCGCGCCCCTCGCCCTGCTCCATGACACCGCTCCCATAGTGGGAGACGGTGGCACTTGGCGAGACTCCGTGGCGATAATGCGGGTGGATTCTGATCCACAGGGACATTTGTTTCCGAGGAGGATGTGATGGAAATCCAGCGTGCCGAGGCGAATCGTGGAATTGCATGGATCCAGATCGGATGGGCGGCTTTCGTGCGTTTGCCGGGGATCTGGATTCTGCTGATGGTGGTGCTGCTGGCCATCGTCGTGGTCCTGAATCTGTTGCCCTGGGTCGGTTCCCTGATCGTGGCCTTGATTACCCCCTTACTGGCTGCTGGCCTGCTGGAGGCTGCGCGGCGGAGCACGCAAGGTGAGGAATTCACCTTGGGGGTGCTGTTTGAGTCCGCCACGCGGAGCGCGGTATTGAACAACCTGTTGGTGCTGGGCGCAGTGTCGCTCATCATCAATGTGGTGATCATGGCACTCGGCCTGGTCTTTGTCGGTGGATCGGCTCTGGGCATGGGCATGATGCACGGAGAAGAAGGCGCCTGGATGGGGCTCGGAGCCGGGGCCTTGTTCGTCTTTCCGCTGATGCTGGTCCTGCACGTGGCGCTTTCCGCCGCGCTCTTCTTCGCGATCCCACTGGTGATGGACGACCAAGAGCCTCCGTTGCAGGCCATGCAGACCAGTCTGAAGGCCTGTCTGGTGAACTGGGTGCCGCTGCTGCTCTTCGGCATCATCGCCACGATTCTCGGCGCCTTGGCCATGATCCCCATGGGGTTGGGTTTCCTGGTGCTGGGGCCGGTTCTGGCGGGGGCGGTCTGGGCCGCCTATCGCGAGGTGTTCGGCTCGCCCGCCGCGCCGATCGGCGTGTCCGGGACTGAGACGCCCGCGGCATGATGCGAGCCCGTCCCAGTCCCGATGCGTGTCGCATTCCGCCGACGGTCGTCATGGAATGCGCGATGCCGACCGAGGCGCGCCATCGGGCTGAGATTCGCCTCGGCCGCCTGTGCAGACCGGGACTTCAAAGGTCGACGTAGCCTTCGGGTCCCGGCGTGTAGAACGTGTCCGGATCCGGGGCCCGAAAGGGCGCGCCGGTGCGCAGCTTGCCGACCAGATCGGGATTGGCGATGAAAGGCCGGCCAAAGGCGACCAGGTCACCCTTGCCGGCGTCAAGATCGGCATTGGCCCGTTGGGCGTCGTAGCCGCCGGAGAGAATATAGCGGCCTCTGAACGTGGCACGCAGCAGGGCCTTGAGCTCGGCGCTGACGGGTGGGGTGCCCATCGCACTATGGTCGACGATATGGATATAGACCAAGCCGACCTCGTTCAGCGCCTCGGCGAGGCGCAGGTACAGGGCATCGGTTTCGGCATCGGGCACCATACCGTTGAATACGCCGTAAGGGGAAATGCGCATGCCGACCCGGTTGGCGCCAATCGCGCCCGCGGCGGCCCGAGCCACTTCGACGGCGAAACGGATCCGGTTCTCGATGGGGCCGCCCCATCGGTCGGCCCGCTGGTTGGAGGCAAGGTTAAGGAACTGATCGATGAGATAGCCGTTGGCGCCGTGCAGTTCCACGCCATCGAAGTCTGCCGTGATGGCGTTCCGGCAAGCCTGGGCGAATTCGTCGATAGCAGTCGCGATGTCGGCCTCGCTCATGGCTTCGGGAACCGGGTGGGCTTGCAAGCCCTGGAGATCGGTCCACATCTCGCCGGGCGCCGCCGTTGCCGATGGCGCCACGATCCGCGCGCCTGCGGGCAGGTTGGCGGGATGGCCAACACGACCGGTATGCATCAGCTGCGCATAGATCCGCCCTCCCGCCTCATGTACGGCATGGGTGATCTGACGCCAGCCCGCGATCTGTGCTTCGGAAAAGAGCCCTGGGATGCGCGCATACCCGAGGCCATTGGGTGACGGCGCAGTTCCTTCGGTGATGATCAGGCCGGCCTCGGCGCGTAGACCGTAGTATTGCGCCATCAGCGCGTTGGGCACATTGCCGTCCGCCCGCGAGCGGGTCATGGGCGCCATGACGATGCGATTCCTGAGCGTCAGCTCGCCCAAGGTCATCGGCCTGAACAAAACAGTGTCGGTCATTTTCGGGAACTCCTCCGTGTGACGAGTGCTCAGCCGGGTAACAGACCTTCGGCAGCCAGGGCCTGCTGGACGGCGGGCCGGCTGCCGATCCGGCCGACGTAGGCGCCCAGCGCCGGCCATGGCGAGAGATCGAGCTTGAGATAGGGAGCCCAGCTCAGCACGGTGAACAGGTAGGCATCGGCGACGGTAAACTGATCCCCCAGGATGAACGTCCGGCCCGCAAGTGCATCGCTCACAGAGGCAAAGCGCTGAGACAGGCGGCCGGTGAGTTTTTGGCGGACCCCGTCGGGGAGCTCCGGGTCGAACAGGATGCCGCAGATCTTGTGCAGCTCAGTCGAAATGAAATTCAGCCATTGCATCAGGCGATAGCGGTCCAATGTCCCGGCCGCTGGCGCCAGATTTCGGTCCGCGGCGTGATCGGCCAGATACTGGACGATGGCTGGGCCCTCGGTCAGCACCACGCCCTCATCGAGCATCAAGGCCGGAACAAAGCCGTTGGGATTGACGGATTTGTAGTCGGCGCCGGTTTCGGTCTTCCCGGTGGCCAGATCGACGCGTTCCAGCGTGAAGTCGTAGCCGCCCTCGCGCAGCACGATATGAGGGGACAGAGAGCAGGCGCCCGGCGCGTAGTACAGCTTCATGAAAACCTCCTGGCTGATGGGGTTGGTGCGCGGCCATTGCGTGACGCGATCTGGCGCGCGGGGGGAGCGCCTCGGGATTGAACCGGCCGCGGGTGCGACGGGGAATGCAAGTCCTGTTTCACGACCTGGTCTATTGTCGTAACCTGAGCGGTGTGCCACAAGTAGGCACCTTTCTGGCTCATGGTTACGTGAAAGGAACTGCCATGACGATCAACGATGGCCGTGCGAGAATGCCGGTGCCCGATCCCTTGCCGAGCCTGCCGCCGACCAAGCAGGGGACCTGTCCGGTTCGCGACGTGCTCGACCGGCTCGGTGACAAATGGTCGACCCTGTTGCTTGTAACGCTGTCGCATGGCGCACAGCGGTTCAACGCGCTTACCCGCTCCGTGCCCGATATTTCGCGCCGCATGCTGGCCGAAACTCTTCGCCAGCTGGAACGTGACGGCCTCATCTGGCGCGAGGTCGCGCCGTCGACGCCGCCGGCGGTGAGCTATGGGTTGACTCCCTTGGGCCTTTCGCTGATGCCGGTCTTGGCGACCCTGATCCACTGGGCGGATCGCCACCAACCGGCCATTGCCGAAGCGCGCGTCCGGTTCGACGCGGGTGCTCGCAAGCCGTGAGAGGGCGCCGCGCCGCATTCCGGCGCCGGCGTGTTACAGGGTGCGTCGCGAAACCCGGGTGATCGCGCAAATGTCCGATCTCGCACGCGCCGGGTGTCGGGTTTGTCGCACCGCGCAGCCCATCCGACGTGAAACCGGACTGGATCCGTTGGCCAAACAAGACGTTGCCGCGTGGCATCAAGCGTGCTTGCGAAAAATCCGGGGTATGGCCGCAAGGTCGTTTCGGAGCCGCGATGAAACTGCGCATCGACCGTCCGCACATCGAGCGTCTGGCTCAGGCATTTCCGGGCCTGGCCCGGCTCCAGGAACAGCTCCACTTCGGTAATGAGGTGGAAGTCGCGCTGCATCAGCTGTCCGCTGCCGAACTGTCGCTTCTGAGCGATCTCTATCGCGAGGGTGGGCCGGCCTTGCAGGCGCGCGCTGCCCAGCTGGCGACACTGACCGCGGCGCTGCACGACGCCGGGCCGCGGTTTGCGGGAGATGATCTCGAACACATGCTGCCTGCCATCGTCCGCTACCTCGCCGACGAGGCGATCCACGGCTGGATATTCACCGCGCAGATCACCGGTCGGCCGCTGCCTTACGTCGTCACGCGCCTGGATTTCACGCCGCCGTCGAACGACGAAACCGGCAAGCTCTTCATCGAATTCAAGGCCAATGCCAAGGGCAGCCTGACCACGCAGACCCTGCGCCTGACGGCGACCGACATCGATGGCAAGACGCTCGGCGAGATCTTCGCCGCCAAGGGTCTGATGAAGGAAACCCCTGCACTGATCGCCGCCTACGAACGCGCCAGGCAGAACTATCTCGCCTGGCGCGGCAGCTATGGCGCGCAGTTCCTCGGCACGGGCACAGGGTTCTACGCCGAAGATCCGAACGCCTCGCACCGCGACACCGATTGGTCGCGCAAGGACGTGGTGGTGCTGTCCTCGAGCGGCGGCAGCGCGCGGCTGGTGAACGACGAAGGCATCCTGACCGCGCGTTCGCTCGTCCTCGATGCACCCGGCGAGATTCTGGCGCCTTATCTCGGCAAGGCCGCCAAGAGCAACCGCTATGACGCAGAGGACGCGGTCAAGGCCCTGCAAGAAAGCCTGCCCCACGGCTTGTTCACCCGCATGCCAGTGCATCCCTTCATCCTGATGTTCCACCTCGACCTGCACCATTACGTCTGGGTGCACGTCGATGACCTCGCGCCTTATCCCTACCAGCCCGATCTCAAGACCAAGCTCATCCTGCCGCCCGAGCAGACCGACCTGATCGACATCCTGACCGCCGAGATGGACGTGCTGATGGACGACATCGTGGCCGGCAAGAGCGGCGGCACCACGGTGCTGTGCGCCGGTCCGCCCGGCGTCGGCAAGACGCTGACGGCCGAGGTCTACGCCGAGATCATCCGGCGACCGCTCTATCGCGTGCACTCGGGTCAGCTCGGCCTCAACGTGGCGCAGATGGAACAGGTGCTGAAAGACGTGCTCACGCGTGCCCAGCGCTGGGGCGCGGTGATGCTGATCGACGAGGCCGACGTCTACATCAAGCGGCGCGACGACAACATGGCCATGAACGCTGTGGTCGGCGTGTTCCTGCGCGTGCTCGAGTATTTCAACGGCCTGCTGTTCCTGACCACCAACCGCATCGACGACATCGACGAGGCCATCGTTTCGCGCTGCATCGCGCTCATCAAATACAGCATGCCGGAGCGCGCGGACCGCCGCCGCATCTGGGGCGTGATGACCGAACAGTTCGAACTGGCCGTTCCCGCGCCGCTGCTCGACGCGCTGACGGACATCTTCCCGGGCGCGTCGGGCCGCGACATCAAGGGCCTGACCAAGCTCGTGGCCAAGTACTGCCGGCACAAAGCGGTAGCGCCTACGGCCGAGGTGTTCCGGCGCTGCGCCGTGTTCCGCGGCATGGACTTCGAGGGCAGCGACGCCGCGGGCGCGATCGTCCCGCCTTCCACCACGCGGGCGCCCCGGGCCGAGATCCATGGCTGACCAGCCGTCCGGTGACGCGCTGCGCACGGACCGCCGGCCGGTGAATGTCGGGGCGGCGAGGCGGGTGGGAACCGACGGCGGGCAATGTCGTGGCTGGACCCAAGTCTCCCGCACCGGCGGAGGCCTCTGAAGACGCTTCCGCCCGGATCGGTCGCATCAAGTGTCGACGCCGAGCCAATGCAGCCCGTGCCGGGTGCTTGGTGCACGGGAACCGCGCAAGAAAAAAGGCCCGGAGATGATCCGAGCCTTTCGATTTGGTGGAGCGGAGGAGGATCGAACTCCCGACCTTCGCATTGCGAACGCGACGCTCTCCCAGCTGAGCTACCGCCCCGAATGAACGGCCTAATATAGCGGAATCGACGCCGTTGCGATAGCGTCCGGCGGCGTTTTCATGGCGCGCTGCCATAGCCCGTCAGTTCGACGTAACCCTGCCCGGTGATGGGGCGGCCGTTCTGCTCGCCGCGGGCGCTGACGGCACCTTCCCAGTAGCGCACGGCGAGGTTCAGTTCCTGATCGGCCAGGATCGGGCGCAGCTCGAGGCGCAGGTTTCGTGCCGGCAGCGACAGCGCCCAGCCGGCCGGGTAGCGGATGCCAGTGTGCGGGCTGCGCCAGTGGCTCGTCTCGCGGAGCCGGACGTCGCTCGCGGCGAGCAGTTGGCTCTTCCCATTCGGATCGACCCAGAGGCCGTAATCGAAGGGATTCGGCGCGCCGTCGCGGCGCCGGATGCGGCAGAACATGAGTTCGCTGCCATCATCGAGCTGCAGGCCGAACCAGTCCCAGCCGCTGCGTTCCGGTCCCAGCGCGGAGGTGCCCCATTCCCGGTCCATCCACGATTCACCCTCGACCGCGAAGCGCTCGCCGTTCAGCTCGAGCGTCCCGTGTGTGGCGAGCCGGGTCAGGCTGTAGTAATAGGATGCATCGCCGGGCGCCGGGCCCTTGCGGCTGAGGCCGGCCTCGCCCTGCAGGACGGGCGGCTTGCGCGCGTCCAGTTCGAGGGCGAGCGCCACCGGTCCCTCTGCAGCGCGCAGCAGCAGCGGCGGGGTCGCACGCGCTGGATCGGCGCCGGGCCTTGCGGCGAGCGTCCAGTCATCCAACCAGATGCGCAGCGGCGCGGCGGTGGCGCCGGCCATGTCCAGCGCCGCGCGGTTGAAGCGCTCGAAGGCATGAAAGCGCTGGCCTTCGGGGTCGGTGACGGCGAGATGCGCCATGTAGATCTGCCGCGTGGCCCAAGCCGATGAGCGCGTGGGCATCCCGGGGGCGAGCGCCACGCGAAAAAAAGTCAGTTCATAGCCGAAACGCCGGCCTTGCGCCGTGCGCAGGTGGCCGGTGACGTACCACCATTCGCTGGCGGTGTCCGGATGCGGGCCGTGATCCTCCGGAAAGCGGAAGGTGCGCGGCGCCTCGGCCCGCTCGAAGCCGGTGGTCGCCTGCACGAAAGCGCGATTGAGGTCGATCTGACCGCCCGGCGCGGCCGGCGGCGAGGGGCGATGCCACATCGCGGCGAGGATGAGTCCCAGCAGAAGCAGCACCAGACCGGCACGCGCGCGGCGCATCTCAGTTCTCCCGCAAGGCCAGCGCTGGCGGTGTGCGCCCCATGCGCCAGGCCGGGTAGGCGCCGGCGATGAGCGCCGCCAGAACAGCCAGAATCAGCGCTTGCAGCAACAGCTCCGGCGCCACCTTGAAGGCGATGGTCCAGCCGAAGGCGCGCTGGTTGACCGCGCCGGTCAGTACCGCGGCCAGTGCCAGGCCGACCGGCACGGCGAGCAGGCCGGCCACCGTCCCCATCAGCGCCGTCTGCAAGGTCACCCAACGCCGCACTTGCCCGGGCGTCATCCCCAGCGCGCGCAGCACGGCGCATTCGCGCGTGCGTTCCAGTTGCAGGGCCATCAGCGCGCTGGTGACCCCGACCAGGCTCACGATCAGGGTGAGCAGGCGCAACACGCCGGTCACGGCGAAGGTGCGGTCGAAGATCTGCAGCGAAAACGCGAGGATGCCGGCGGTGCGCATCACCGAGAGCGGCATGTCGGACGTGGCCAGCGCCTGGATCTGCGACACCAGCGCCGCTTCATCCGCCCCCGGCGCGAGATAGAGCCCGATGCCGGTGACGCCCGGACGCCGCCAATGCTGCAGGAATACGCGCTCGTCCATCAGCAGATGGCCCTGATCGGAGCCGAAATCCTGATAGATCCCGACCACTTCAAAGCTGCGCCAGCCGCGATCCGTGGCCAGTTGCAGCCGGTCCCCCACTTTCAGCTGACGATGCCAGGCCAGGGGCTCGCTGGCGAGGACGGCGGGGACCTCGCGCGCTTCGTCGGCGAGCGCGGCAAAGGCGCGCGTCGGATCGCCGTCGAGCAGTTGCAGCGCGCCGCGCAGCAACGGCCGGAAGGTGGCGGCTGAGACGCCGATGGGGCCGTCGGGCGTGTCGATGGGCGCGGCGCGGATGCCGACGACGTCAGCCATGCCCGGCAGGGCTGCCAGCGTCGGCAACAGGCTGTCGGGCAGGCGCGCGCCACGCGGGGCGCCGCCGCCGGGCGAGACGTAGATCTGCGCGCTCAGCGTGCGTTCCAGCCAAGTGCTCACACTGTCGCGGAAGCTGTGGATCATGGTGCCGACTCCAACCGCGGTGGACAAGGCCACGGTGAGTGCCGCGATGGCCAGTCCCGTGCGGCTCAGGGAACGCACCACGCCGCGCGCCGCCATACGCAGCAGCAGCGCCCGCCCCGCCGGCAGCACGCGCATCAGCAAGCCCATCAGGCCCACGGTGAGGGCAGGGACGACGAGACTTGCGGCCAGCACCAGCGCCACCAAGCCCGCATAGACCGGCAGCAGCGAGCGGCTCGGCCATACCAGCAGCGCCGGCAGGACGACCGCGGCCAGCAGCAACCCCAAGGCGGCGAGACGCGGCACCAGACGGCGCGTGCGCGCCTCCAGATCCGAGCGGTTGAGCACCCGGCGCGGCGGCGTGCGGGCGGCCTCCCAGGCGGCCGGCAGGGCAGTGAGGACGCTGCCGCTCAGCCCCAGCAGCACGCCCTTGGTCAATCCCCACGGGCTCAGGGCCAGTTGTGAAATCTGCAAGGTGTAATAGATGTCGTTGATGGTCCGGCCGACCAGTCCCACCAGGAACTGGGCCAGCGCGGTGCCGAGCACCAGGCCCAGCAGCGTGCCCGCCGCGCCCAGCAGCAGGGCTTCGATGAGGATGGCGCGAAACACCTGCGCGCGGGTGACGCCGACGGTGCGCAGCACGCCCAACAGTGGCCGCCGTTGCACCACGGCAAAGCTCAGTGTGTTGTAGATGAGATAGAGACCGACCACCAGCGCCAGCAGGCTCATCGCCATCAGGTTGAACTCGAAGGCGCGGGTCATGCCCTCCATCGCCCGCACGCGGCTACCGGTGGTTTCCACGCGCAAGCCGGGCAGCAGGCGCGCCTGCAGGGCCGCCAGCGCTGCCTCGCCGGTGGCGCCTTCGGGCAGGCGCGCGTCGATGCGGCTGATGCGCCCCTGCATGGCCAGCAGTTCCTGCGCGGCGGCAATGTCCATCAGCATCAATCCGGACAGGTCGCGGTCCGCGCCGCTGTCCGGAAGGATGCCCGCCACGGTGACCGTGCCCTGGCCCAGCGGCAGGCGCAGCGCCAGCCGGTCGCCGGATGTCACGCCGAGCGCCGCGGCGGCCTGCGCGGAAATCCAGACCTGACCCGGCTGCGTCACGCCGCGGATGGCGCCGAGCAGGCCGCCGCTCTCCTCGCCCGGGTTGCCGTCCACGCGGCCCATCCGGCCGCGACCGAAGGCGAATTCGGCGGTGCCATCGACCCCAAGCAACCGGAAGCTCTGACCCGGCCGGTCGGCCACGCTGACGGTGGCCTCAATGATCGGCGCCAGCGGCATCGCCACGCCGCCGAGCCGCAGATCGCGATAAACCGTTTCGGGCAAGCCCTCGGGGCCGGCCAGAATCTGGTGAGTCGCCTCGCCGACCACGGCCGCCATGGAGGTTTTCAACGCCAGCCGGGCGCTGGTGCTGGCCAGATCCACGGCGATGACGACCCCCACGCCGAGCGCGATGCCGACGACGGACAGGAGCGTGAGCCAGCGGTGCCGGATCAGATGGCGCCAGCCGGCTCGGACGTGCAGTGGAATCATGCGGCGGCTGGCGCTTCAGTCACCAGCCGGCCATCCTGCAGGCGCAGGATACGGTCGGCGTGGCGTGCCAGATCGGGGCTATGCGTGACGAGGATCAGCGTCTTGCCCCGTTGCCGTACCAGACGGTCGAGCATCTCGACCACCCGGTTGCCGGTCGCCGGGTCCAGATTGCCGGTCGGCTCATCGGCCAGGATCAGGTCCGGCTCATGGATCAGGGCGCGTGCGACGGCCACGCGCTGCTGTTCGCCGCCCGAGAGCGTGTCCGGAAAGCGCGGGCCGTAGCCGGTGAGATCGACCGCCTCCAGCAGCTCGGCCACCGCCCGCTCGGCCGCCGCCCCGCTGCGCCCGAGTAATTGCAGCGGCAGGCGCAGGTTCTCGGCCACCGTCAGCGTGGGCAGCAGATTGAAGAACTGGAACACGAAGCCGATGCGCCGGCGGCGCAGCAGGGTGCGCTTGTGTTCGCTTAAGGCGGTGATGTCGACGCCGCCCACGCTGACGATGCCGGCCTGGGGGCGGTCGATGCCGCTGATGAGATTGAGCAAGGTGGATTTGCCCGAGCCGCTGCGGCCTACCAGCGCAACCGTCTCGCCGGCGGAAATGCTGAGCGCCGCATCGTCCAGCACAACGTGCCAGCCGCCCGGTTCCGGATAACCGTGACGGACGCCCTTGAGGCACAGCATGGCCTCAGCGCCGTTCACCCAGGCGCTCCAAATCGACTTGGCCGGTGTGGCTGAAGGGGATGGGCGGCAGCCAGGGCAGCGCCAGTTCGATCTCGCCGGTGATGCGGTATTGCAGCGTCGGGCGTGGGGCCAGCAGCGCCGAGACCAACGAGCCGGCCAGCTTGAGCATGGACAGACGCACGTCGACGTCGAAAGTGGTGGCATCGCGGGCCGGAATGCGGAATGGCTCCTCAGCCTGCCCTTTGGCGAAGCGCTGACCGGACATTTCCACCCGGTAGCGGAACGCTCGGACGCCCAGGGCGATCCGGTTGGGGTTGTGTAGGCGGATCGACAGCGCGCCCCGCTGCTCCATCAGGCTCATCTGCCGCAGCTTCAGGTCGGTGATCGAAATGTCGGGCGTCTTGATGAAGCGGCGGACGAGGCCGATTCCGCGGTCGCGCAATCGATCGCGCAGCCTTGGGCGTACCGGGGGTTGCGACGACGACGGGTCAGCGTGGTCCAGATCCATCTGGAATACCTCCTGGAAAAGATGGGAATCGCGATCAATGGGGGCTTAGCGCGCGCGGTTCAAGGCCACTTCTCCCTTGCGGGAGAAAGGAAAAACGCCTGCCATCGGCAGGTCCGGTTCCACTTCGCCGCTGATTTCATAGTCCACGCGGCCATTGAAATTGGTCAGCATGTTGGCGGCCTGCCCGGCCAGTTCCAGCATGTTGGTGCGCACCTGAAGCTTGATGTCGGTCTCACCCCTGGCCGGCACCACGAAGCCGTCATCGGCTTCGCCATCGGCGATCTGCATGCCGGCCAGTGCGACCTTGTAGCGGATTGCGCGAACCGGCAGCGGAACCGGGTTGGGGTTGGCGACATTGAGTACCAACTGGGTTCGCTGGCTGAGCAGTCCCATTTCCAACAGCCGGACCTCGCGCAGGCTCAGGGTGGGCTTTTCCAGCGCTTGTTCCACCACCGTGCGACAGCCTGCTGCGGAGAGCAGCAATGCAAGGATCATGAACGCCTTGATGTGCAATGCAATTTTCGGGGTCATCGGTGGGTCCGGGCTCGAAGCTGAAACGAGCGGATATCTTAGCGTATCTCGTGCGCTTGGCAGGTCGGCGGAGGTGTCATCACGGGTCTTGCGGCTTCGGCGGCTATTCGTGACCGAGTATTGGAGACGCCCGCGATCCGGGCATGGAAAAAATTGCCGTGCCCATGCATGATTAGCCCCGAGCCAATGATACCAACGACCTCGTCTTGCCAATTCCTTCGATCATGGAACTCACTGGGGCTGACCCCGGTCACTCTACGGCCATGTTCAAAATTTGGTCATTGCCTGCTTCTTTGATCAGCCTGCGGAAACGATTCATGGACAATTCCAACGTCACAAAACGAAATCCATCCGCTTTTTGCCTGCGCGGAATGGCTTTTGCGCTGACCCTGGGTGTACTGCTGGCGCCCAGCCTGGTATCGGCCGGCCAGTTTTTCGGTTTCGAACATGCGGTCGAAATTGCGCGCCGCAAAGTTGCACAGCCCTATGCCGAAATTCCCAGCAGCGTGCCCCGCTCCCTGGCCGATCTGGATTTTCAGAATTATTACGGGCGCATTCACTACCGGCCGGACAAAGCGTTGTGGGCGGGCACCGATCTCCCGTTCCAGGTCCAGATGTTTCATCCCGGTCACTACTTCACCCGCATGGTGAAAATCAATGTGATCGATGAGCAGGGCGTGCGTCAGGTGCCCTTCGATCGAGAGGTGTTCCAGTATCTGGATCCCGTCCTGCGCGAGGCGGTGCCACCGGCTTTCGGTTATGCCGGCGTGCGGATCCACAGTCCGCTGAACGTGGCGGGCCGTTTCGACGACTTGATCGCCTTTCTGGGTGGGACCTATTTCCGGGCGCTGGGCAAGGGCCAGCATTACGGTCTTTCGGCGCGGGGTGTCGCGCTTGACACGGCGGAACCCGGCGGTGAGGAATTTCCCCATTTCACGGAATTCTGGCTGGTGAAGCCCGCACCGGGCGCGCAGACCGTGGAACTGTTCGCCCTCTCCGAAAGCCGGCGCCTGGTTGGGGCGCACCGCTTTACCGTGCGCCCCGGTGACACGACCCAGGTCGATTGCGAGGTCGCCCTGTTTTTCCGCGGCAGCGTGAACAAATTGGGGATTGCGCCGCTGACCAGCATGTTCTTTTTCGGTGAGAACACGGCCAAGGACCGCTTGCCGGGCGTGGCGGCGTTTCATCCCGAGGTGCATGATTCCGATGGGCTGTCGGTGCTGACCGCCGGGGGCGAGTGGATCTATCGCCCGTTGACCAATCCGCAGCGCTTGGTCGTCAGTTCATTCGCGACCCAGTCGCCGCGTGGGTTCGGTCTGGTGCAGCGCGATCGGGATTTCGACCACTACCGCGACCTGAAGCACGAGTACGAGCGCCGCCCCAGCCTGTGGATCGAACCATTGGATGACTGGGGCACGGGCCGGGTGGAACTGGTTCAGATTCCGACCGATTCGGATCAGAATGACAACATCGTCGCCTATTGGGTGCCGGAACGTGCCCCGAAGGCGGGCGATCAGGTGCGGATGCGCTACCGTCAGCACTGGTACGCCGACCCTTCCGCTTTTCGAGCGGCCGGCGGTGCGAGTTCCACCTGGATCCGCACACTGTCGAACGGTGGCCGCCGGTTCGTGGTCTCATTCACCGGACCGTCGCTGGCGGCGCTCGATGCCAATGTGCGTCCGGAAGCCTTTGTCACCGTCGGGGATGGGCGCGGCGTCTCGGATCTCCAGATTCGGCGCAATCCGTACGATCGGGGCTATTGGGTTGAATTCACAGTGCCCTCGGGCGGGAACGCGCCGCTGGAGCTGCGCGCTTATATCAAGAATGGCAACGACTTCCTGACCGAGACATGGAGCTACCTGCTGGAGCCTTGATGTGAGTGAGCCCGCACCGGTGGAACGCTGGTCCCCGAATCTCGAAGCCTTGTTGCGGCGCTATCTTTGTGCAACGCCGGTTCCGGCAAGCGAGCATGCCGGCTTGCTGCTCGGCGTGGCCTTGGCTTTCCCCCGCGCAGCGTCGCCGGATCCGGAGCAGGCGCTGGCGGTCTTGATCGACGGTGTGAAGAACTGGTTGGACGCGCATCACCGCATCCCGGCCGCGATGCCGCCGATTCATCGGGGTCCGATGCGCTCTCCATCCCTGAAGCCGCAGACGTGGAAAGTCCTGTGGACCCATCGCCCAGCGACCCATCCCGAGGACATGCCGTCGGCAATCCCGGCCGCGACCGGGAACACGCATGATTAGCGGGCGCCGGTCCGCGGACGCGACGCTGGGCGATTGGCGCCGCATTGCAAAGTGGCGCCGGTTTTTTTTGGCGCTTCTGGTTGCGGCGCCCACTTTCCCGGCTGCTTATGTGATGGCTCGGGTTTTGCCGGGCCCGCAGGAATTCTTCCTGCGCCTGTCGCTGCTGGCGATCTTCATGATCCTGTTCGCATGGATCGCGATGGGATTCTGGACGGCGATCTTCGGCTTCATCGCGCTGTTGACCGGCCGCGACCGCTTTCTGGTGCGGGCCGATCCGTCTCGCCCGCTGCCGCGAGAGGCGCGCACGGCGCTCCTGATGCCGGTCTGCAATGAAGATCCGCAACGGGTATTCGCGCGGTTGCGCGCGACCTGGCTGTCGTTGCAGGCCACTGGCCAAGGGGACCGGTTCGCGTTTTTCATACTCAGCGACACCCGTGAGCCGGACGTGCTGGTCGAGGAGGAGCGCGCCTGGGCACAGACGGTGCGCGAACTCGGCGCGGAAGGGCGCATCCATTACCGCCGCAGGCGGGTCAATCTCAAGCGCAAGAGCGGCAACGTGGCTGATTTCTGTCGCCGCTGGGGCCGGCAGTTCCGCTATATGATCGTGCTCGACGCCGACAGCCTGATGGACGGCGACACCGTGATCCAGCTCGTGCGGCGGATGGAAGCCCATCCGCGTGTCGGCATCCTTCAGGCGATTCCGCTCATCGTCAACGCCCGCACCCCGCTGGCCCGAATGCAGCAGTTCGTGCAGCGCCTGTGTGGGCCGATGTTCACGGCCGGGCTCAATTTCTGGATGATGGGACATGCGACCTATTGGGGACACAATGCCATCATTCGGGTCGCCCCGTTCATGGCCCACTGTGGTCTTCCCCGGTTATCAGGTCCGGCGCCGTTAGGCGGCGATATCCTCAGCCATGATTTCGTCGAGGCGGCGTGTATGGTGCGCGGCGGCTGGGAGGTATGGCTGGCGTACGACCTGCAGGGCAGCTATGAGGAAACGCCGCCAACCCTGCTCGATGAGCTTCAGCGCGATCGGCGCTGGTGCCAGGGTAACCTACAGCACCTGCGCTTGCTGCGCGCCGGGGGATTTCATCCCTTGCATCGCGCGATGTTCTTTCACGGCGCCATGGGCTATGTCTCGGCCCTGTTCTGGTTCGCGTTCCTGTTTCTGGGCACTGTACTCACCGCGGTGGCCGCATTTACGGGTCATCAGTATTTCACGCCGGAAGGGGGGCTTTTCCCGGTCTGGCAGGTCGCGCGAACCTCAGAGGCCATCACGCTCATGATCGCGACCCTGGTGATGCTGTTTCTGCCCAAGACGCTGGGCGCGATTCTCGTCATCACCCGGCGCTCGACCCGGCAGGCCTTCGGCGGCGTCCGGCGTGTGTTTGCCGGCCTGTTCGCCGAACTGGCCGGATCGGTGCTCATGGCGCCCATTCGCATGGTGTTCCATACCCGTTTCGTGCTCTATACGCTGCTTGGCCAGAGCGTACGCTGGGCGGGCCAGAATCGTGGCGACGAAGGAACCTCATGGGGGATGGCGCTGCGTCACCATGGGTTCGGCACGCTGCTGGGCTTGACCTGGGCCGCGGTCGCCTGGGCGGTGGAACCGGTGTTCTTCCTGTGGCTTTCTCCGGTCATGGCGGGATTGGTGTTTTCCATTCCCATCTCGGTTTACTCCAGTCGGGTCAGCCTGGGCGATCGATTGCGGCGGCGTGGCTTGTTTCAGGTCCCGGGTGAAATCGAGCCGCCGGCCGTGGTGCGTGCCAGCCGGCAGGAGCCGCAGGTCGAATTGGCGGTCGGCGCCGGGTTTCTGGCGGCGTTGGCCGATCCGCAGGTCCACTATCTTCATTTGAATCTGCTGCGCGATCCCCGCGGCCGTCGCCGTGCGCGCTGGCCCGAGTTGCGGGATCGGGCCTGGGAGCAGGGGCCATCGGCGTTGAACGCCAATGAGCGCCGCCTGTTGCTGGGCGACAGCGCCAGCCTGAGCTGGCTGCATGGCCGGATCTGGTCCGGTCTCGACCCCGAGCGGGCCGCGGCCTGGGGCGTGGCGCCGCTAGCGGTTGCCTGACCACGAGGCGGCCGTCCTCCCGCATGCAGGCGGCCGGCATCTTCAGGTACTCTGGGCTGTGGCACCGGGTTCGATGCGGTATGGGCCGCTGACGGCGCGACGGTCGCGGTTGCAACGACAGGGAGGCGGGACGTGTATCGAAGGATCCTGCTGGCCTACGATTGTTCGACATTCAGGCCCGCTCTCGTGCACCGCTGTGCAGAGCTGGCGCAGCGTTGCAATGCGCAACTGCACATCCTGGGGGTCGTGGTCACCACCGGCGCCATGGCGATCGCCGAAGCCGTCGGGCCGCCGAATGTCTGGAGCTGGGAGAAGGACGATCTGAGGCGGGCGATCGATCCCATCGTCATGGCGCTTCGGGCGCAGGGGGTGGACGCATCGGCCGTTATCCGCCGTGGCGCACCGGTCGAGCAAATCGCGATCCATGCCCATGAACTGGATGCGGATCTGGTAGTAGTCGCCCACGGCCATCCCACGGTCACGACCCGCTGGTTGCAGAGCGCGCGCGACGCCCGACTCCTCGACCGGCTGCAATGCAACGTGCTCGTCATGACGGAAAGTGCTGCCTGATCGACCAATTCGGTGACAGCTCAGGTGCGATGAGCGCCGACACCGTTCCACATCATCGATGAATGCGGATTGGGAATTTGAAATCGGGCGCCACCCGGATCATTTCTGTGCCCCGCGGATATAGCGGCTCAGATGAAAAGCAAAAAGTCTCACGTCTTCGGATTTCATCTGGATTGCGCTCTGCGCGATGAATTCGGGCAAGGCCTTGGGTTCGAGCACCCATACCGCACTGGCTTTGGCCTCTGCGGTTCTTTCGATGAACCAACCGGGATAGGCCACGACCGGCCGAATCGGTGGTGTTTTGCCTGTGGACTCGATCAACAAGACGCGGAGCCACCGACTTGCTGCACAGACCTGATTGATCGCGTTGCGATCGAATGCCTTGCCGTTGCGCCGCACAGATTGGCCGTCATAGACCAGCCGGCATTCGCCATGATCGGGTTTCGACAAGGTTTTGGTCTCGATGACATAGATACCGCTTGGATGGATCACCACATGATCGAGGTTGAAGCGGTCTCCGGGAATGTCGTGGAATACCTGTGCACCCTGTTCGCGCAGGCGCTCCAGAAACTGACCGACGACCTTCTCGCCATCCCGGCCGAGCTTGATGGCTTTCGCTTCGCGGATACCGGCGTGCAACTTCACCGCGCATATGGCTATAGCCAGCACCGCGGTGGCGGAGAAAAGAATTGGGGATGGCGGTGAGTCGTTCAGCCAACGGACCCAATCCATAAACGCTACCATGGTAAAGAGCGCGGCCGCGATCAAGTAGGGCATGACCTGGTCGTCGAACAAGGCCTGTAATCGCTGTTGTCCGGATTCTCCTGGGTTTCGCAGAGGCGGGGCTTTCAAGGGAGATTTCATCGCATACACCGAACAGGCAGGCGTGCAGCCCACCCCCAAGCGGGACGCACGACTCGCGAGGATGGGGTGAAACAAGCAGCGTGATCTGTGCTGCTCGTGCCTGTCTTATATCGGCTCTACGACCGGGGCGCTTTAGAAGTCGTCGGGGATCGCGATTTCGATGCGGTCATCCACGGTGCGCGCGGCAAAGGTCGTGAGCGGACCGTAGGCGGGCGGGGCGAGGACGGTGCCGGTGCGCAGGTCGAAGGCGGCGCCATGGCGGGGACAGACGATTCGGCAGCCGTCACGCGTCCCGCCGGTGAGGCGGCCGCCGTCGTGGGTGCAGGCATCCTCGATGGCATGCAGTGCGCCGTCCACCCGGAATACGGCGATCGTGATGCCGTCCAGGTCCTTGCGCAGACAGCCGCCTTCGGCCAGCTCGCCTGCCGCCGCGAAGTCGTGCCAGCGGTTCATGCGCCGGCCTCCGTTGCGGCGTGGCGGTCGGGCCGCCACAGCACGTCATCCGCTCCGGCCTGCCGATTGGCGGCGCGCGCCAGCACGAACAGCAGATCCGACAGCCGGTTCAGATAGCGCAGTGTTTCGGGGTTGACCGGTTCGGTGCGGGACAGCGTGCAGGCGCGCCGCTCCGCACGCCGGCACACGGTGCGGGCCAGATGCGCCCAGCTGGCGCCGGCCGTGCCGCCGGGAAGGATGAATTCCTTGAGCGGGGCGAGTGGCTCGTTGAGCTGATCCAGCCAGCTTTCCAGGGCGGCGACCTGCTCGGCGCGGATACTTTGCCTTCCCGGGATGCACAGCTCGCCGCCGACGTCGAACAAGGCATGCTGGATTTCATCGAGCCGGCTGTCCCAGGCATCCGGTAGGCCAGCGGTGCGCAGCAAGCCGATCAGGGCGTTGAGTTCATCGACCGTCCCGAAGGCTTCGACGCGCGCGTGATCCTTGGAGACGCGCTGGCCATCGCCCAGGCCGGTGGTGCCGGCATCGCCGGTGCGGGTATAGATTTTCGACAGGCGGTGTCCCACCTCATCCCTCCGTCAGTCGATAGTGAATCGCCAGTTCCAGCGCCTGCACCGGCTGTGACCAGCCGGTCGGCTCCAGTGGCGGAATGCGGTTCAGCGTGGCTTCGGCATCGCGATCCAGAACGGGGTGGCCCGAACTGGCCAGCAGCCGGACATTCACCACGCGACCCTCCTCGGTCACATCGTAGCGCAGCCGAACCGCGCCTTCCCAGCCGCGTCGGCGCGCGAGGGCAGGGTATCGGAAATGCCGACTGAAATCATGAAGAACGCGGCGCTGCACGGTTTCTCGCACCGCATGATCGGCCGCGTCCGGATCGGGCGCAGCGATGCGGGGAGTGGCTGACGGTTCTTCCGCGCCGGCCGTGGACCGGGCTGGTGCCGGCGGCGGCGTTGTGGCCTGGGCCGGTTGCGGTTCCGTGAGCGGGGGTGTGGGCACGCTGCGAGCCGACGCCACGCGGGCGGGTGCGGGCGCTGGCTGCCCCGTGGTTGGCTTGGGCGGTCCCTGTTTCTGGGACCGGGTTTCTCGGGGCGGCGCGCTCGCGGCACTGGGCGGGGGTGGTTCGGCGGGCGCCGGCAAGCGAACCATAGTCAGCGTTCGGCTTTCGAGCGGCGATAGGGGATGCACGATCGGTGACCGCAAAGCCAGCGCGCCAAGCAACACCAGATGACCGGCCAGCGCCGCGAGCAGCGCGCTCGCGGCGAGACCGTTGAACGGCGGGCGGATCGCGCCGGTCACGGCGTCCGATAGGATAGCGTGAGATAGCCCGCACGACCGGGCTGCTCATAGGTCGCCGCCGTCTGGTAGTCCTTGTCGAGGACGTTTTCGATGCGCACCTGCAAGGCCCATTGCGGCATCAATAGCCATTCGGCGCGTAGGTCGAGGCGTCCGTAGCCCGCCAGGGACACGGTGTTGGCGGCATCGTCGTAACGGCCATCCTGCGCGAGAAGAGTGGTCCCCAGGCGATAAGCGCCCATGATGCGGTCCAGCTCGATCCGCCCGGTCAGTTCGGCCCGTCGCGGCAGTTCGGCACCGGTGGTGCGGTTTTCGGTATCGAGCGCGGTGAGCGCCGCATGGGCACGCCATTCTTCCGACCGGTAGGTCAGGCCGCTTTCCACACCGTCGATCCGGGCCTGGTCGATGTTGCTGACCGTGCTTTTCGCCGCGTCGAATACGATCAGGTCATCGATGTCATTGCGGAACACATTCACGTTGAGGGTGAACTGCGCCAAATCGTACTGCAGGCCGACTTCCATGTTCTGCGCTGTTTCGGGATCCAGATCGGGATTTCCCGCGTAGAAGCCTTCGTCGGGGTAGTACAGATCGTTGAACGTCGGCGCCTTGAATGCGGTGCCGTAACTGGCGGTGGCGCGCAGATTCTCGCGCAGGGCCACGCCCCAGGTGGCATTTCCGGTGGTGTGGGTTCCGAAGGCTTCATTATCGTCGCGGCGCAGGCCCAGGATGAGCTGATGCCGGCCGAGATCGATCTGGTCCTGGGCAAAGACGGCCCAGTTGTCGCGGCGGTCTTCGGAGAAATCCGTTGTGCTGTCGACCCGGTCGCGCCAACCGTCGAGTCCGACGGTAAGCAGTTGTTCGCCCGGCAAGCTGAGGTCGTTCTGCCAACTGGCGCTCTGGCGTCGCGTGTCGAAGGTTGAGAAATCGCTGCCATTGGCGAGGTTGTCGGTTTCGTCGCGGCTCTCCCCCACCGTCAGCCGGCTGTACCATGTTTCGGTCAATTCGCCGCCGACATGGGCGCTGATCACCTGCTCGACGAAATCGGTCCGGTTGGGAAATCCGTCGTAGTCGGTGCGTCCTTCGGCACGCAGGGCTTGCGCCCCAAATTCCACGCCATTGTCCAGGTGGTGACTGACGCCGAAATTCAGCGCGGTGTTGCGGTACCGGTCATCGTCCGGCTCCACGGTGGTGGCGCCGAAGCTGGTGGGAGCGCCGTTCTCCTGAATGTCGTAGCCGTCGCTGGCGAGGCCGGACACAGTCAGGTGGTAGCGGGTGTTCCCGATCTCGCCGCGGGTCGCCGCGCGGCCACTCCAGGTGCCGAAGCTGCCGCCGGTCACGCTGGCCTGCCAGCCACTGCCCGTGCCGGGACGGGTGAAGATCTGGATGACACCGCCCAGCGCATCGGCGCCATACAGGCTCGCCCGCGGACCGCGCACGATCTCGATGCGCTCAATCTGATCCACCGGCAGGTATTCCAGCGCGGTGGTCCCGGAGGTGGCCGAGCCGGCCCGGATGCCGTCGATCAACACCAGGGTCTGGCCGGCGCTGGTGCCGCGCAGGCTGATGCTGGTATTTTTCCCGAATGCGCCGTTGCTTGAGACATCGATGCCCGGTTGACCGGCCAGCAGATCCGGCACGCTGGTGGGCCGCAGCCGTTCGATGTCGCTGCGGGTCAGCACGGTCACGGGGGCGAGTGTGTCGTCGACGGTCTGGGCCGTTCGTGTGGCGGTTACGACGATCGTCCCGGTCTCTTCGTCGGTTTGGGCTTGGGCGCTGCAAAGCGGCAGCAGCAGCCCGCAGGCCAGCAGCGAGGGGTGGCGAAAAAAGGGATGATCCATGTGATTTGTTCCTGCCTGAGGTGATGGTCGGTCTGGTGAATCCAGAGCAGTCCGGCGGTCATCACACCCAACGCAGGCGGCACAGGAAGAATGGTCTGTCGCCATTGTCCGGCTGTGTTGCCCGCCGCAACACGCATCTGGACCTTGTCCACACAGGCCGGTCTCCGGGCTGATGAGTTGCCGGACAGGGCCGGCTCGCGAAGCCCGCCTTCCCATGCAGCGCACAGTGGCATGGGGGCTTTGCGACTCAAACACCGTTGCGGGGGCAGCGTCGGAATAGGTTGAAGAAACCGCACCGACTTCCCGTTTCACCCGCGCGGCAATAGGGCTGCGCGGACACCTGTGGGAATTCAGGTGCGCTCAGCCTAAGGGGCGAGCCGGAGGGTGTCAATCGGTGGTGGAGTGCGGGGGGATGTCAAGCCTTTCCAGATACATCAGCAAGGTGCGCTGACGGGTCGAGCCGTTGTCATCGCTGACCAGCAGTACGCCGCGCGGACCGATGCGGGTCATCCCTTCAAAATTGTCCATCAGCCATCCGTCCTGAAGCCGAAACACGGCCAGCGATTCGGGGCGCAGTGCCAGCCCGGCGGTGGGCGGCAACGTACTGCGGCGCAGCGCGATTTCGAGCCGTCCATCCTCATAGCAGCGTTCCAGCGACAGGATTTCGTCGTTCTCCCAGGCATTCAATGCGACCAGAGCGCAACGGGGGCCGGTGCGCAGGAGATAAGGGAATTGACGTCCATCACGGTTGAACACTGGCGTATGGTGGGCTGGGCGGAACGCCGGCGGTGGCAATTCCGGTGCGCTCAGCAGGCCCAGACGGGAATGCCAGGTCAGCGCCTCCAGCGCGGCATTGGGCTCGGCATAGGCCGCAGCATCGGCGAACGGCCTGGGCAGGGGGAGATCGGCAAGCCAGCGGCCGCGCCGGTCGATCCGGGTAATGCGCGGGATACGCTCGAAGGACACGAAGAGCGCCGGTGCGCCATCGGGGCCAGGTGCCCAGGTCAGGCCCTCGGCGTCGCCCCATTTGCCTTTCAGCGGCCGGCCGTTGGCGCCGGTGAGGGGGTGACCATCCAGCAGTTCGACATCCGACAGCCGGCCATCAGTGAACACCGGCCGCATGCGCAACAGCCAGCCGAAATCCGATACGGCGTAGAGTATGCCCTCGGCGGGTGACCAAGTCAGATCGGACAGGCCGCGCAAGGGCGTGCCGTCGGGCATTTCATCCGGCAGCCACAAGGTGCCGCCCAGGCGAACCTGCTGATAAGTACTGCCGGTGGGATGCAGCGGGGAGAGCTGAACCGGTTGAGGCTGCTCGGGTGCCCTGCCGCCGATCCAGGCGACGCATGGCATCGCAACAGCGGACAAGCCGAGCAGGATCGCGGCCGATACCCGCATGCGTCGTGTCCGATTTGGCCGGGCCCCCGCCTTGGTGGTCTGCATGCCAGGCTAGCCTTTGGGTGTGACTCTGAATCGCG
This sequence comes from Candidatus Macondimonas diazotrophica, assembly GCF_004684205.1. Taxonomy (NCBI): domain Bacteria; kingdom Pseudomonadati; phylum Pseudomonadota; class Gammaproteobacteria; order Chromatiales; family Ectothiorhodospiraceae; genus Candidatus Macondimonas; species Candidatus Macondimonas diazotrophica. Next base: position 224,297 of record NZ_SRIO01000001.1, on the reverse strand, counting down.
CCAGATCCGGATCGTCGATGGCCTGGGCCGGCAGCCCGATGATGCGCGCCAAGGTATCGAGATCGGTCATGCCGCGTTGCAGGCGGACCTTCCCATTGGCGTCCCGATACAGGATGGCCGGCGTGCCGCTCACGCCCAGCCGATCCATCATCTTGCGGTGGCGGCTCAGCGCCTTGCGGGTGTCGTCCTGGATGGTGGCTGCCACGGCAATGCCGCCTTCACGGAAGCGGCGCTCGTTTTCGGCCAGGGATTGGGCCGGATCCTTTGACTGCAGAATGGCTGCTGCCTTGCCAGTGCTGCTGGCCTTGATGACATCCACCATCAGGTGACGGACCTGCAGCCCTGCATCGTGGTAGCGCCGCGTGACCCGCCACAGCAGATGGCAATAGCCACAGTTCGGGTCGGTAAAGCTGTAGATCACTCGAGTGGGCTTGGCGGCACCTTCGGCGACCCACCGCGCCGATTCGATCTCTTTCCACAGGGCATCCAGTTCGGGGCCCAGAACGTGGTCTTCGACATGCAACTGGGTCAGATCCTGTCCAGTCTCGTCGAGGATATTGCCAATAAAGAGATGGCGGCCATCGGCCGAGACATAGACTACATCGGCGCGTCCGCTCTCCCGCGCACGCAGGACATAGCCGGTCATCTGGGCGGGCGCCTCAAAGCGGCCTTCGACCTGCAGGCCCATCTCCAGCAGGCGCGCCAGAACGGACGGAACCGGCTCGGCTGCGGCCACGCCGCCGGCGAGTCCCAGAAGCACCGCGGCCACGGCGATGCGTACTCGCGCCCGGAGGTTGCTTGCCGCGACCTTCGGCGTTCCGCCAGAATGGATGGACATCAACGAGCTGCCGGAGCGGATGGAAGCGTCATGCAACTGATGCACAGTGTGTATTCCCTTGGGCTGGTTCGTGCGCGTGGCTATTGGCGCATCTGGGCATTTGGCGCGTTGCTGATGACCTTGGCGGCCTGCTCTCCCGACCCCGAGCCAGTCGCTGGGATTCCGGCCGATCGGGCGCCGGGGCGTTGGGATTTGACCGCCATTTATGCCGATGAGGCGGCTTATGAGGCGGATGCGCGCCGTCTCGCGGAAGATCAAACCCGCTTTGCCGATTCGTGTGCCGGTCAGATGACCCAGGCCCGCCGTCTAGCCGATTGTCTGGCGCAGTACGCGGGATTGATGGAGCGGGTCTCCCGCCTGGCGGGCTATGCCCAGCTGCGTTACGACGAGGATACCACCAACACCGAGGCACTTGCCCGCAAGCAACAGGCCGAGGCTTTGCAGGCGGCGGTCGAGGAGACAACCAGTTTTCTCGAACCGGAGATCCTCGATCTGGGTGTGGACCGTATCCGCAGTATGATGCGCAGCAATGACATCTTGAGCGGAGCGTATCGCCGTTTTTTGGACGAACGGCTCCGCCTTGCCGCCCATACCCTGCCGGCGGCCGAAGAGCGTTTGCTGGCCATGACAGCCGCGTTGGGTGAGACACCGGCCAATATCTATGTTGCCCTGACCAATGCCGATATGCCGTGGCCCACGATCACGCTGCACGACGGCCGCACCTTGCGTCTGGACCAGACGGGCTATCAGCGCGGGCGGCAGTTTGCCGACCGGGGGGATCGCGAACGCGTGTTTCAAGCGTTCTGGAACGCATTTTCCGGTTATGAGCAAACCTTGGGGGTCGCGCTTTACGGGCAACTTCAACGAGATCGAATGCTTGCGCGGGCGCGGCGCTACGACAGCAGCCTGGCGGCCAGCCTGGATCGCGACGGCATTCCCCTGGCGGTTTACGAGACTCTGATCGAGGAAGCCGAGAAAGGGCTCCCGACCTTGCACCGCTATCTGCGTCTGCGTGCGCGGCTGATGGGTGTGGAACAACTGAAGGCGTATGATCTGTATGCGCCAGTCACCCAAGCGAGTCCCCAGTTCACGCTTGGTGAGGCCGAGCAGGCTGTTGTGGCGGCGACGGCGCCGCTGGGCGCGGACTACGTGCAGGCGCTGACCCATGGCTTGAACATGAGCTGGATGGATTCGGAGTCACGCCCCGGCAAACGATCGGGCGCTTATATGATGGGCTCGATCTACGGCGTGCATCCTTATGTCATGATGCATTTCAACGGCGATTTCGATTCAATGTCCACGCTGGCGCATGAATGGGGCCATGCCATGCATTCGCATCTGGCCAATCGTCATCAGAATTTCCTCAATGCCCAGTACGCCATCTTCCTCGCCGAGGTGGCTTCGACGGTCAATGAACGCTTGTTGATCGATCATCTGCTCGAGCAAGCAGGATCGGACGATGAGCGCCTGTTTATTCTGAATGAAGCGCTCGAGAGTTTGCGCGGCACATTTTTTCGGCAGGCCATGTTCGCGGCGTTCGAGCGGGATGTCCACGGACGGCTGGCGAATGGGGAAGCGCTGACCGGTGCCGATTTCAGTCGCTTGTACCTGGCGCTGGTTCGGCGTTATCTGGGGCACGATGAGGGCGTGGTGGATATTGCCCCCGCCTACGGAATCGAGTGGGCATACATCCCGCATTTTTATTACAATTTCTATGTCTACCAATATGCCACATCAATCGCAGCGGCCAATCTCCTGGCTGATCAGGTGAATACCGGGGAACGCGCGGCGCAACAGCGCTATCTGGCTTTGCTCCGCGCAGGCGGAGCGGACAATCCCTATCGCTTGCTCAAGGACGCAGGTGTCGATCTCGCAACCCCCGCACCCTACCGGTCACTGATCCGGCGCATGGACCGTTTGCTGGATGAAATGGAAGCAATCGTGGCACGGCGCGGCCTGTGAAGCGAGGCGAGAGATTCATGGACGTTGAGTTTTATTTCGATATTGCCTGCCCTGAAGCCTATCTGGCATTCAACCGACTGGAAAACCTGGAAAAGAATGCGGGTACTCGAGTGCTGTACAAACCCGTGTCGCTGCCCAGTCTGTATCGGATCTGGACTGGGCACGAGGAAGCGCCGCGCGCCCGGTTGAGCGCGGCGCGGCGCCGGATGGATCAGCGCGATTTGCTGCGTCAGGCCGAATCGGCGGATCTCTATCTGAAGGAAGAAATGATTCAGAATCCGCCGGATACGCTGGACGCCATGCGGCTCATCATCGGGGCATCCCTGGAGCAGCGCGCGGCCCTGATGCGCAACTTGTTCCAGGTCGTCTGGGTGGATGGTGAGGATGTCGGAAATCGCGGCGTGCTCGAGTGGATCGCCGAGGTCAGTGAGGTTGATCCGGGCTTGATCGATCGTCCCGAGGTTCGCAAGGCGCTGGATTTGGCGACGGACGCAGCGGCCAATAGTGGTGTATTCGGGGTCCCCACGTTCCGTGTGAATGATCGCCTCTGGTGGGGATTCGATCGCATGAACTTCGTGGAGCATGCCGTGGGCGCTGCTTCAGAGGGTGCGGTTGTTCGCCAATCAGGTGGCCAGATCGAGTTTTTTCACGATTTTGCCAGCCCTTTTTCCTATCTCGCCGCAACGCAGATCGAGGCGTTTGCCAAGCATCACGGTGCAACCCTGATCTGGCGACCCATTCTGTTGGGGGGGCTGTTCAAGCGTATCCATACCCCCTTGGTTCCGCTGAGCGTGATGTCGCGACCGCGGCGGGAATATATGGCGCGCGATTTGATGGATTGGGCCGAAGCCTGGAATGTTCCGTTTCAGTTCAACAGCGAATTTCCGCTCAATACGCTGCAGGCTTTGCGTATTGCGCTGGCGGCGCCGCAGCTGACGCTGCCGCTTTACCGTGCAGCGTGGGCTGATAATCGCGATATCAGCAATCCGGATGTCATTGCGCAGATCGTTCGGGAGGCTGGAATGGACCCGACGGAGGTACTGGCGCGGGCGGGGGCGGATGATTTCAAGAATGCCTTGCGGGCGAATACCGAGATGGCCGAAGCAATCGGTGCATGCGGCGTGCCCACGTTCCGTGTCAATGATCGGGTCGTGATCTGGGGACAGGATCGATTTGACACGATGCATCGCGTCCTCGAGGGCTGGGTGCCCGCTGTCGATGCCACGCCTCGAATCTGACGCGGATTGTTGCCGCGCTCCGGGGGGTGCGCAATGAGTACTGCATTGCTCACGCATCCCGTCTTCCTTCAGCATGATATGGGCAGTCACCATCCCGAGCGTCCCGCGCGGCTGGAGGCGATTCACCAGGTATTGGCCGCCCGCGGGCTGTTGAGTCAGGTCCGGCCATACGAAGCACCCCGTATCGAACGAGCCGCCCTGTTGCGGGTCCATCGGCCCGAATATCTGGACCAGTTGGCGGCCGTCTCACCCCGCGAAGGCTACGCCTTCATCGATCCGGACACCGCCATGAACGTCCATACGCTCGAAGCCGCCGAGCGGGCGGCAGGCGCGGCGATCCTGGCGACCGATCTGGTGCTTCGCCGGAAGGTGGACAACGCGTTTTGCTGTGTGCGGCCACCTGGACATCACGCAGAGGCCGCGGCTGCGATGGGATTCTGTTTCTACAACAACATTGCCTGTGCTGCGGCGCACGCGCTGGCGGTTCATGACATGAAGCGGGTGGCCATCCTCGACTTCGACGTCCATCACGGGAACGGCACCGAGGATATTTTTCGCGACGATCCGCGGGTCCTGTTCTGTTCGAGTTTTCAACATCCCTTTTATCCCAATACGCCAATCGACCATGGTCATTCCACCATCATCAGCGTGCCGCTTCCCGCAGGGACTCGCGGCATGGAATTTCGCGATGCGGTGGGCAGCGCCTGGTTCTCGGCGCTGGAACGGTTTGCGCCCGAGATGCTTTTCGTATCGGCCGGATTCGATGCGCATCATGACGATCCAATGGCGGATCTCATGTTGAACGAACGTGACTACGCATGGATCAGCGAAGAGATCGTTCGTTTTGCCCGAAACCATTGCCAGGGCCGGATCGTGTCATCACTCGAAGGCGGATATCATCTGACGGCCTTGGCGAACGGGGTTGCCGAACATCTGTCGTGTTTGTTGTCCGGCTAGCCTCCCGGTATTTACGGCTTCATCACGAAAAGAACGAATCTTGGTGTATCGGAAAGTCGATTTTATTCTGAATAGATATTGATGCATTTTATCAAGATTCCTGAGCAACTCTTATTGACAGGGGATTCGCCTGCTGCCTATTATCGGCACTGCATTGGCACTGATGGATGGCCACGGGTGGGCCAAGCGGTGACAATCGGTAGGAATCCCAATACAGAGGTCGCGCCGCCATGCGCCAAGCCTCGCCGCGGGAATTATGAGTCTGAAACACAAAATCTCTAGCAGGAGAACAGCAATGGTATCGAGCTTCAAGAAGACCCTGGCTGGCGTGGCCCTGGCTGCTCTGCCCCTCATGGCTTCGGCCCAGATGGCCGAAATGAAGGATCAGGCTCTTGCTGATGTGAATGGTCAGCTGGGCATCATTGACCTGACCACCATCGGCTACGATGTCAACTTTGGCCCCCTGGGCGCGCCCCTGTTCGGCCTGCCGTTCACTTTGGGCGCTTCCAAGATCGGCCTGCCTGGCTCCACCGGCGTTGCCGTGGTGGATTTTGAATGGACCAACTTCGGCCCCACCGTCGGTCCCTTCAGTGCGCTGAACATTGGTGTGTTCGATGTCATCCCCGGCATCGGTCCCGACCTGATCAGCCTGCCCGAGTTCGTGTTCAAGACCGGTATCCTGGGCGGTGTCCTGGGTGGCGTCGGCGCGACCTACATCCTCGAGAATGGTCTGACCCTGCCGGTTCCCGTGATTGGCTTCCGTCAGGTCCAGGTGATCTGAAGATTCGCCTGACTGGTGAATGCAAAATCGCCAAAGACCCCCGCCTCGTGCGGGGGTTTTTTTTGCCGGCTATTTCTTCATTGGGGCTGTGTCGAGACTTTGAAGCATTGTCGGCCGTTCTGCTCGCCACTTAGAATGGTCGACGCCTAAGGAGCTGCCTGCGGATTGGCAGTCCGGTATGTCGAGGAATAATGTCATGGAAGATCAGAGTTCGGCAGGTGCGCGACTGCGGTCCGCCGTTGAGCGCGAGCGTCCCTTGCAGGTGGCCGGTACCATCAATGCCTATGCGGCGCTGTTGGCCGAGCGCGCCGGGTTTCAGGCTTTGTATCTCTCCGGCGCCGGTGTGGCCAACGCCGCATTTGGTTTGCCGGATCTGGGCATGACCAGCTTGACCGAGGTGTGCGAGGAAGTTCGACGCATCACGGCGGCAACGCGGTTGCCGCTTCTGGTCGATGCGGACACCGGCTGGGGGCATGCCTTCACCATCGCGCGCACCACCCGTGAACTGATTCGCGCCGGTGCGGGAGGGATGCACTTGGAGGACCAGGTTGCCGCAAAGCGTTGCGGCCATCGTCCGGGCAAGGCGCTGGTTTCCATTGCCGAGATGATCGATCGCATCAAGGCTGCGGTGGATGGGCGCACTGATCCGGATTTCGTGATCATGGCACGCACGGATGCCCATGCCTCGGAAGGAGCGGAGCGGGCCATCGAGCGGGCTCGCGCGTATGTCGCGGCCGGGGCGGACATGATTTTCGCCGAAGCGTTGCATACGCTCGAAGAATATCGCGCATTTACGCAAGCCGTACCTGTCCCGGTGCTGGCCAACATTACCGAGTTCGGCAAGACACCGCTGTTCACGGTCGAGGATCTGCGCGGGGTGAACGTCGGATTGGTGCTGTATCCCTTGTCGGCTTTCCGGGCCATGAGCGCGGCTGCGCTGCAGGTGTACACCGCAATCCGCCAACATGGCGGACAGGAAGGTGTGCTGCCGCTGATGCAGACCCGAGCGGAACTCTATGAGGTGCTGGGTTATCACGAGTACGAACGCAAGCTCGATGACCTGTTTGGACAAGGATCGGTATAGACACGGCTTTTCATCGATGTCGGCGCCTCATTTTGCCCGCCATGCTTATAACGAATTGAATCGAGGGATATTTTCAAGGAGTGCTTCATGGAAGAAAAAAAACCACTGAGCGGTGCCGGTCTCCGCGGCCAAGTCGCCGGTGAGACCCGCTTGTGCACCGTCGGCAAAGAAGGGGCGGGGCTCACGTACTGTGGCTACGATGTGCGTGATCTGGCCGCGAACGCCCGTTTCGAGGAAGTCGCCTACCTGCTGCTTCATGGCGGAGAATTGCCGACGGCTGCGGAGCTCGCCGCCTATCAGGCCAAGCTCAAGAAAATGCGGCAACTGCCCGTGGCGTTGCGTGAGGTGCTCGAGCGTATTCCAGCTGGTGCCCATCCCATGGATGTGATGCGCACCGGTTGTTCCATGCTGGGCAATCTGGAAACGGAGACCGATTTTTCCCAGCAGCGCGATGTGGCTGACCGTCTTCTGGCGGTATTTCCCTCTATCATCACCTACTGGTGGCGGTATGCGCATGAGGGGGTGCGTATCGATACCGAAACCGATGCCGATTCCATCGGCGGGCATTTCCTGCAACTGCTCCATGGTCGATCGCCCAGTGCGCTGCACGAACAGGTGATGAATGTTTCGCTGATCCTGTACGCCGAGCACGAGTTCAACGCCTCGACGTTCACCGCCCGGGTCTGCGCATCCACCTTGTCCGATATGCACTCGTGCATCACCGGCGCCATCGGTTCCCTGCGCGGCCCACTGCACGGCGGCGCCAACGAAGCCGCGATGGCCATGCTGGAGCGTTGGCAGAGCCCCGAGGAAGCCGAGGCCGCCATTCTCGACATGCTGGCGCGCAAGGACAAGATCATGGGCTTCGGTCACGCCATCTACCGCACGTCGGACCCGCGCAACGAGGTCATCAAGGCGTGGTCACGCCGCTTGGCCGAGGAAGTGGGCGATCCGGTGCTGTACCCTGTTTCCGAGCGCGTCGATGCCGTGATGTGGCGCGAAAAGAAGCTTTTTCCCAACGCCGATTTCTATCATGCGTCGGCGTACCATTTCATGGGAATTCCCACGCCTTTGTTCACGCCGATCTTTGTCATGTCCCGGCTGACGGGCTGGGCGGCGCATGTGATGGAGCAGCGTGCGAACAACCGCATCATACGACCCAGTGCCGACTATGCGGGTCCTGCGCTGCGTCCTTACCGGCCGATCAGCGAGCGCAGCTGAAACCTGTTGGCTTACCGACGTCGCGGCGGCCAGTGCGGTCGTCCGGCCTTTCGACATGCTCAAGAAAAAAGGACTTTTTCCATGGCCCATGACATTCGCTCCGCCAAGCGCCCCAAACCCGACAAGATTCTGGTCGACATGGCCAACTATGTGCTCGACGCCAAGGTCGAGAAGAGCAAGGAGGCGATGCAGACGGCGCGCTACTGCCTCATGGATACCTTGGGGTGCGGTTTGTTGGCGCTCTCGTTTCCGGCATGCACCAAGCTCATGGGCCCGGTCGTTCCGGGTGCCGTCATGCCGGGTGGCGCGCGGGTGCCCGGAACCGCCTATGAACTTGATCCGGTGCAGGCCGCGTTCAATATCGGCTGCATGATTCGGTGGCTGGACTACAACGACACCTGGCTCGCGGCCGAGTGGGGCCACCCCTCGGACAATCTGGGCGGTATCCTGGCACTGGCTGATTACCTGAGCCGGCGCGCCATCGCCCAGGGCGGCGAGCCGCTGCTAATGCGGGATGTGCTGAAGGCAATGATCAAGGCACACGAGATCCAGGGCGTGACCGCGATCGAGAACAGCTTCAACCGTGTCGGCCTGGACCACGTAATGCTGGTGCGTATCGCCACGACCGCAGCTTGTGCGGCGATGCTTGGACTGGAACGCGATGAGGTCATCAACGCCATCTCCCACGCCTGGATCGACGGTTCGGCGCTGCGGACCTACCGGCACGCGCCCAATACGGGGTCGCGCAAGAGCTGGGCGGCGGGTGATGCAACCTCGCGCGGTGTGCGGCTGGCACTGATGGCGGCGACTGGCGAGATGGGTTATCCCTCCGCGCTCACGGCCAAGACGTGGGGCTTTCAGGATGTGCTGTTCAAGGGGAAATCCCTGAGTTACAAGCAGCCTTTCGGCAGCTACGTGATGGAGAATGTACTGTTCAAAATCTCTTTCCCCGCGGAATTCCACGCGCAGACCGCCGTCGAAGCAGCGATTCAGCTGCATCCCCAGGTCCGCGACAAGCTGGAGCGCATCGAGCGCATCGTGATCCAGACCCAGGAGGCCGGGGTACGCATCATCGACAAGACCGGTCCTTTGGACAATCCCGCCGACCGTGACCACTGCATCCAGTACATGGTGGCCGTGCCGCTGATCTTCGGACGCCTCACTGCCGAGGACTATGAGGATGCAGTGGCGCGCGATCCGCGCATCGATGCCTTGCGCAAGAAAATGGACGTGGTGGAAAACACCCAGTTCAGCAAGGACTATCTCGACCCCGAGAAACGCTCGATCGGCAATGCGGTGCAGGTCTTCTTCAACGATGGCACCAAGACCGACAACATGGTGGTCGAGTATCCGGTCGGCCATCGGCGTCGACGCAAGGAAGGCATTCCCCTGCTGGTGGAAAAATTCGAACGCAATCTGGCGACTCGACTTTCCGCGAAACGCTGCCAGCGTATCCAGGACATCTGCGCCAATCAGAAGCAACTCGAAGCGACGCCGGTTCCGGAGTTCGTGGACCTGTTCGTCGTCTAAGCGTCCATCCGAAGCGGGAAGCTCGGTTCCCGCTTCGCCTGCGTCTTGAATCGCCTCCGGTCAGGGCGTCGTGCCGCTACCCGCGCTGTTGCCCAGCACGGTATTGAAGAAGCCGGCGATACTGCTCGGCGACAGCGCCTCTCCGATTACGCCTGCCGCCGCGGATGCGGGGGTGGGTTCTGGCTCGGGCTGGGGTTCAGGATCCGGTTCCGGTGACGAGGGGCCATCGCTGCTGGTACCGTTGGACACGGCCAGCACAATGCCCACCAGTGCGCCGAGTGCCAATGCCCCCTTTGCGCCATTGGAAAGCTGACTGTATTGCGCATAGGTCAGCTCGTTGAAGACGAGCTTTTCGCCACGGTAGAACAACGATGGATCGGTCTCGAGCCTGGTGTCGGTCTGGATATAGGCGAACTCATTCCCGCTGTAAAAGCCCGTCTGGCGCCGATCCTGTACCCGATCGCCCAACACCCATTGGTAGCCGACACTGGCGATGTGGCGGCCATTTTCCAGGCCGCGATGATTCTCCAGGGCAACATGGAGTCGCGGGGTATCGACGCCGGCGGGCCCATCGAATGGGATCTCGAGCGTGGCCATCCAGCGCGGTTGCCCGTTGATGTCGAGCAGGTCTTGGGCGCGCGCCAGAGGCGATAGCGCCAGAGCGGCCAGGCTCATGCCGATACCGCCCAGCAGCATCCATCGGTCGAGATCGGTTCGTTGCAATGATTGGGATCGAAGCCCGTCCCGTGGACGGATTCGGTGTAAATGGTCGCGCATGTGTTGTTCCCCTTGGTGTTGGCGGATCTGTCCAGTGCCCCAGCCAGGCGGCAGGGTTCTGACGTATTAGTCGGCCTTACGCCGGGAAGGCTTGAATCGGGGAAGCAATGGCTAGAAAAGATCCTGCGGATCGACATCGAGCGACCATCGAACGCCCGACCGCTGCGGTAATGTGGAGAGCTGGGGGATCAGCCGATCCAGGTAGTGATGCAACGGCGCGGGGGACGTTGCCATCAGCAACAGTTGGGCGCGGTGCGCCCCGGCTCGGCGCGTCATGGGCGCTGGGACCGGACCCAGGAGATGCACATCGGGCGGGGGTGAGCCGTAGTTCGGAATCTGGGCCAGAAACGCAAGGGCGCGCTCCACGCTCGATGCTTGTGCGCGCAGCAGCGCAAGGCGGCTGAATGGTGGCCAGTTGGCCTGACGACGTTCGTCGAGCAGGGAGCGTGCGAATGCGGCATAGCCCTCGTCGAGCAACTGGCGCAGCCAGGCATGATCGGGTCGGTGCGTCTGAATCCAGGTCGTCCCGCGGCGTGATTCGCGGCCTGCTCGGCCGGCAACCTGGATAACCAGCTGCCCCATGCGTTCACTGGCCCGAAAGTCCGGGCTATAGAGACCTTGATCGACATCGAGGATGGCCACCAGACCGAGATGAGGCAGGTGATGGCCTTTGGCCAGCATCTGGGTGCCAATCAGCAGATTTGCCTCTCCACGGACAGCGGCGTCCAGCAGGCGTTCCAGGCTTCCAGACCGCCGCGTACTGTCCCGATCGATGCGTGCCAGACAGGCATTGGGGAAATGGTGCCGCAACGCTTCCTCGATGCGTGCAGTGCCCATTCCGAGGATGTCCAGGGCCGGCTGGTGGCACTCGGGGCACGCGGCCGGGCTGGCGCGACGAAATCCACAATGATGGCAAATCAACAGATCCTGCCTGCGCGGCTCGCGATGCAGTGTCATGCGGGCGTCGCAATGGGCGCAGCCGGCAATCCAGCCGCAGGCTCGGCAGCGCAGCATCGGGGCGTAGCCGCGTCGGTTCTGGAAGAGCATGGCCTGGCCGCCTTGGGCCAGCTCGCGTTTGATGGCATGCAGCAATGGCGGAGAAAGGCCATCCGCGGCCGGATAGGGCCGCATGTCGATGAGGTGAATTGCCGGAGCCTGGGCCTCGCCGGTCCGCAGGGGCAGCCGCAGGAGGCGGTAATCCCCGCGGTCGGCACGATGGAATGATTCCAGCGAAGGCGTTGCTGAACCCAGGATGATCGGCACGGCATTGTGGCGAGCACGCCATAACGCGAGATCGCGCGCAGAATAGCGCAGACCTTCTTCCTGCTTGTAGGCCACATCATGTTCTTCATCCACGACGATCAGCCCGAGTTCCGGTAAGGGTGTGAATACTGCTGAACGCGTTCCCAGAACGATGCGGGCATGCCGGTCGCGGGCGGCCAGCCAGCCATGGAGTCGCTGGCGCTCGGTTGCGCCGGAGTGCAATGACGCAATCGGGATACCAAAGCGCGCCTGCAAGCGGCGATACAGCTGAGGAATCAAGCCGATTTCAGGGGTGAGGACGAGCGCCTGCCGCCCGGCCTGCAGCGCGCTTTCGAGAGCATGCAGATAGACCTCAGTCTTGCCACTTCCGGTAACCCCTTCCAGAACGACCGGAGCGAAACCGCGCGTCGTCTGTAAGGTGTCTACCGCGTGTTGCTGATCCGGGTTCAGCGTATGTGGCGATTGGGCGAAGACCGGATCGATCACGGGGCGGGGTGGTGCGGGCGCATCCTCGACCCAGCCGCGGTCGACGGCGCGGCGCAATGGCTCGCGATAATTCGGTAGCGCCGTCGCCAGCTGGCCCGAGGACATACCTGTCGGGTGCGCTCGTAACAGGGCAAGCAGCGCCTGCAGGCGCGTACCCCGCACACCGGCATGATCCTGAGCCTGGCCTGCCCTGGTCAATTGCCAATGGGGCATATGCGGAACATCGGCATGTCCGCCACGCCGCAGCGGGGCAGGGATCGCGGTCGCTAGCACTCGACCCAGTGGATGGTGGTAGTAATGTGCGGTCCATTGAATCAATGACACGGTTTCGGAATCGAGCAACGGCTCTGGGTCGAGCACACGTTCACAAGGCCGCAACTGATCAGGGTCGAGGCTCGAGTGGTCGCGTTCGCCGATGACCCACCCGATGACCGCCCGCTTTCCCAGTGGAACCACGACGCGGTGATGAAGCGGAACGGGACCGCGCCAGCCCGCCGCCGGCAAGTAGTCCAAGGACCGGCTGATTCCGGACAGCAAGGCGATTTTCCATACCGATGTCGAAGTCACGGGCATCTGGCTATGCGTCAAGGTCTTGACGAAACTCAATTATCCACACGATCTGTGGATAAACCTGTGGGAAAGGCGTGATGAATGGAGTCAACTTGCTGTTCTACCAACGATTGCGACGAAGTGGTGACAAAGTGACCGATTTGTGAACACATAAAAATCAATGTGTTAGCATGAAATTCCAATGCGTCAATGAATAGCTCGTCCTAGCTGCAGGATCCATATGCAAGAGACCATCGATGTGCATAAGTCAAATGCTCCGGCGCAACTTCGGCACAAAAAAGGCCGGGCGGTCCCGGCCTTTTGACGGGGCAAGCCTCGGCTAGACCTCTTTGATGGTGGCGATCAGCTGGGAGGCCATCTCCTGCCCGTCGCCGTAGAGCATCCGTGTATTGTCGAGCGTGAACAGCGCGTTTTCGATGCCCGAAAAGCCTGTGCCCTTGCCGCGCTTGATGACCAGCACGTTCTTGGCCTGATCGACGTTCAGGATCGGCATGCCGTAGATCGGGCTTTCCGGGTTGGTCCGCGCCATCGGGTTGACCACATCGTTCGCGCCGATGACCAAGGCGACATCCGCCGTCGGGAACTCCGAATTGATTTCCTCGAGGTCGTAGATGATGTCGTAGGGCACCCCCGCTTCGGCCAGCAGCACGTTCATATGTCCTGGCATGCGTCCCGCGACCGGATGGATGGCGAATTTCACGCTCACACCGCGATCGATCAGCAGCTGGCACAGCTCCCAGACCTTGTGCTGGGCTTGGGCCACGGCCATGCCGTACCCGGGCACGATGATGACCTTGTTGGCATAGGCCATCAAGACACCGGCATCGGACGGTTCGATCGGTTTGAGCGTGCCGCCGCTTTCTCCGACGCTGGCCGCCTCGCCGGTTGCTCCGAAATTACTGAACAGCACGTTGGTGATCGGCCGATTCATGGCCTTGGCCATGAGCTGGGTCAGCAGGGTACCGGCCGCGCCGACTACGGTACCGGCGATGATCATCGCTGCATTGTTGAGCACATAACCTTCGAATGCCACGGCCAGACCCGTCAGGGCGTTATAGAGCGAGATCACCACCGGCATATCGGCACCGCCGATCGGTAGGGTCATGCTCACGCCAAGCGCCAGAGCCAGCAAGAAGAACACGGCAATGCAGAATCCACCCGCTTCGCCGCCACTGGCGACGATGTAGACGCCCAGCAGTGCAGTGACCGCAAACAGGCCGAGATTCAGGAGATGCTGGTTGGGGAAGCGCACGGGCTTCTTGATGAGTTCCTGCAGCTTTCCGAAGGCGATCAGGCTACCGCTGAAGGACACGCTTCCGATGATGGCGCCCAGTACGGCGAGGGTAAGCGCCACGCCCCCGTGGTGTTCGCTACCGGCCAGCTCGACAGCGGCAATGGCGCCGGCTGCACCGCCGCCCATGCCGTTGTAGAGCGCGATCATCTGCGGCATATCGGTCATGGCGACGCGCTTGCCCGAAATCCAGGCAGCGCCTCCCCCAATGGCGATGGCCAGCAGCAGGAAGAAATACTTGAAAAAGCCCATCTCGCCCAGATGCGGGTGACCCAGGGTCACGACGGTGGCGACCACCATGCCGATTCCGGCCCACAGGATTCCGCTCTTGGCGGTCTTCGGTGAGGCCATCCGCTTCAGGCCAACGATGAACAACACCGCTGTGGCGAAATAGGCGAGGTTGATGAAAGCGCCGGGACTATTCATGGCTTATTTTTCCCCTTTGCTGCTCTTGAACATATCCAGCATGCGCTCGGTTACGACATAACCGCCCGCTGCGTTGCCGGCGGCCAGGATGACGCCCAGAAAAGCCACCAGTTGTGTGAAAAAGCCTTCAGCCTGGCCAAAGGCCACCATGGCACCGACCAGCACGATGCCGTGGACGAAGTTCGAGCCCGACATCAGCGGGGTATGCAGGATTGCCGGTACGCGGCCGATGATTTCATACCCGGTGAATGCCGCCAGCATGAAAATGTAGAGCGCGGTAAATCCTTCGATCATGGCTTGTCTCCTTCGATCATCTGGCGCGTCGGTTCGTGCTTGATTTCACCGCCATGGGTGACGACGCTGCCGCTCAGGATCTCATCATTCCAATCCAGCGTGATGGCGCCGTCCTTGAGAATCAGGCCCAAAAAGTTCTGCAGGTTCTTGGCGTACATCTCGCTGGCATGCTCGGCCATCGAGCTGGGCACGTTCAGCGGGCCGTGAACCACGACATCGCCCACGGTGATCGTTTCGCCGGGTTGGGTCAGTGCGCAATTGCCACCGGTTTCGGCGGCAAGATCGACGACGACTGCGCCGCTCTTCATGCCCTTGACCATGTCCTCGGTCACGATGCGCGGTGCAGCCCGGCCCGGGATCGCTGCGGTGCAGATCACGACATCGGCGCGAGCGATGTGTTCGGCAAGCAAGGCCTGCTGCTTCTGTTTCTCGTCGTCGGTCAGCTCGCGTGCATAGCCGCCGGCGGCGTCAGCCTTGACATCCAATGCCACGAATTTGGCGCCCAGGGATTCAACCTGTTCCTTGGCGGCGCTGCGCACATCGTAACCTTCCACCTGAGCGCCCAGCCGTTTGGCGGTGGCGATGGCCTGCAATCCAGCCACCCCGGCCCCGATGACCAAAACCTTGGCGGGGCGGATGGTACCCGCTGCCGTGGTCAGCATGGGGAAAAAGCGGCCCAGCAGATTGGCGCCCATCAGCACCGACTTGTAGCCTGCTACCGCGGCCTGGGAAGACAGGGCATCCATCGATTGGGCGCGCGAGATCCGCGGAATCAGCTCGACCGCGAAGGCCGTGACGTTGCGGGACTGTAGCCGCTTGATTTCCTCGGGATGGTTATGGGGTGCCAGAAAACCGATCAATACGGATCCCTCGGGGATCAGGTCGATTTCATCCAGAGTAGGCGGTTGCACCTTGAGGATCACATTGGCGCTATCGAACAGAGCTTGGCTGCCTGCCACCTGTTCGGTTCCCTTGTAGGCGCTGTCGGGGGTTCGGATACCGGCGCCGGCGCCTTGCTCGATGCGCACCGTGGCGCCTTGATCAGCAAGCTTGGCGGCCACGGCGGGCACCAGCGCGACGCGCTGTTCACCGGATCGGATTTCCTTTGGCACGGCAAGGATAATGGGCATGGGTCTCTCCACGGCCGGAATTCGTTTTGATCGCCCCCTGCGCACGCGGACCATCGCCAGGCGGGTCGCTTGCGGGAGACGGGGAAACAATCTCAAATTTTGAGACGACGGGGGATTACATCACCCCTTTGGGGTGGTAGGCAACCGTAAATGTCGAGACAGATAAGCTATTGAGGGTCAAGAATCGACCAGCAATTGATCGAGCATTTCAAGCCGCGCCGCCAGGCTGGAGGCGTCCGGCGCCGTCAGCGTGACATGGCCCAGCTTGCGTCCTGGGCGCGGCGATTTCCCATAATCATGGAAATGGGCCCCGGGGATGGCGAGGACGGCGTCACGATCCGGGAGCGTGCCGATGCAGTTGCGCATGGCGCATTGTTCCCTCAGGTGGGTGTCCCCGAGCGGCAGGTCGGCGATCGCGCGCAGGTGGTTTTCAAACTGGCTGGTCACGGCGCCTTCGATCGTCCAGTGCCCGGAGTTGTGGACGCGGGGCGCGAATTCGTTGGCCACTAGCCCATCCTCGCAATCGAAGAGTTCCAAGGCCAGAACGCCGACATAGTCCAGCCGATCCAGCAGCAACCGGCCATAGCGCTCGGCCTGTGTCTGCAAGGCGGGATGAGAGTCGGCTGGGCGGCTGAGGCGCAGAATGCCCGCATGATGCTGATTTTCCGCCAACGGATAAAAAGATTGATCGCCATTGCGGCCCCGGACGGCGATCAGCGAAAGTTCGCGGCGAAAAGTCACCACGCCTTCGAGAATCAGATCCTGTCCACCGAGCTCATGCCAGGCCGCGCCGCAATCGGCCGCCTTGCGCAGCCAAACCTGTCCTTTCCCGTCATAGCCGAAGCGGCGCGTCTTGAGAATGGCCGGCAGCCCGATGCGGCTCACCGCTGCCTTGAGTTCGGCCAGGCTATCCACGGGCTGGAATGGCGCCGTAGGGATACCCAAGGTGCGAAACAGGGTTTTTTCCCGCAGTCGATCTTGCGAGTGGGCCAAGGCCTGAGGAGACGGATAGACCGGGATCTTTTGCTCCAGATAGCTCGCTGCATCGACCGGGACGTTCTCGAAGTCGAACGTCGCCAGGCTGCATTCCTGGGCCAATTGGTCGAGTGCCGCGTGATCGCTGTAGTCGGCTACCCGCTGCGGCCCCACCATGCTGCCGGGCGCCTCCGGCTGAGGATCCAGAAAGCGGGCGCGGATGCCGAGTGGAATGCCGGCGAGGGCAAGCATCTGGCCGAGTTGACCGGCTCCCAGGATGGCAATGTTCATGGTGCCTGTCGCGGATCGGGCTGTGCCAGCACCCGCTCCCGCTGCGTGGCGCGAAAGCGCTCGATCGCCACGCCGATTTCGGGCGTATGCAGGCCAAGGATGGCCGCCGCCAGCAGTGCCGCATTGATGGCCCCGGCCGTACCGATGGCCAGCGTACCCACCGGAATACCGGCCGGCATCTGAACGATGGACAGGAGGGAATCCAAGCCGTTCAGGGCCCGCGACTGGATGGGCACCCCGAGGACGGGCAGCGTAGTTTTGGCAGCCAGCATGCCCGGTAGATGGGCTGCACCGCCGGCACCGGCAATGATGACTTGAAGTCCGCGGCTGCGTGCGCTTTGTGCATAGTCGAACAGCAGATCCGGCGTACGGTGCGCGGAAACGACACGGGTTTCGTGGGGGATTTGCAGCGTGTCCAACGTCTGGGAGGCTTCCTTGAGCGTTTCCCAGTCCGAATGACTGCCCATGACAAGACCGATCAGCGGATTCATGGCCGCGCATTCTACCTGATCAGGGACAAGAGACCGAATTTACGGCGCTCACGGCCGCCGACTCGATTTGCGCAGAACTTCACCTTCGACGACACGACCCGAGGATCGGGCCGGCATGAAGCGGACAATGCGTCGTGCGATCCAGCCGGCAAGCTGTTTGCGCGAGTCCGGCCAGACCAGCGTGAGTCCCGCCAGATCGCTCAACGGGCCGGGCAGAACGAGCAGCACGCCGGCAATGAAAAGCAGCGCCTTTTCCCAGCTCTCGGTGATCTGAGCCTGATCCATCGTGGCATCCAGGCGCCGTATTGCCCGCAACGCCGGCCGGCCGGCGCGGCGTAGCAACCACAGCCCCAGCAATCCCGTTACCACGATCAGAATTAGAAGAGGCGTCGCCCCCAGACGGACCCCGACCCGGCCGAGCAGAAAAATCTCAGCCAGTGGAATCAGCGCCAGCAACGGCCATACAGGCAGACGGGACATGGAATGGAGACCTCACAGGGAAGCGTTCGGTGCATCGTCGCGTGACCGAAGCCATACTTCTATCAAAGATGGCGTCAGCATAAGAGCATTTCAATGCTCTGGAAAGGTTTCGACGACGAACCGCGTTTTGGCTTGGCCATCTGCACGTGATTGGCTTTTGGCGGCCTTGCTGCTGGGTGGCCTGATCGGTGCCGCTGCCGCTTCAGGCGGGTGGCTCGCCCCGGGTGATGCGTTGTTGGTTGAGTTCGATTTGGGGAGCGGGACCTATCAGGCGCTGACCGGCTGGAGCGCATTGACGCTTGACGCCGGTCCTGCGCGCGAGAACCGGCACGATCGACAGGTGGCGTCGTCCGTGGGCGGTGTTGAGCGTCGGTCCGATCACGATTTCTGGGGTGATCATGGCTTTGGTGGTTGAGCTCAAAGGCCGGGAAGGCGCCTCGGCGGCTGCCATCGGCTTGGTGGTCATCACCTTGGCTATGGCCTGGGTCGTCTTCAATGTACGCTTTGCCTTGCATGATGCGCATCTGTACTACCGTGATGGCGGGCGGAGCCTTCCGGAGGATCACGCGCCCGATGCGCGAGATTTCGCCTGCTTCGCCTTTGTGGTCGGAATGACGTTCCAAGTGTCCGACGTTGCGGTGACGCGGTCCAGCATGCGGCGTCATGTCCTGATCCAGGGTCCGGCGGCGTTGCTGTTCAAGCCGTCATCGTGGCGCTTTCCGCCAACATGGCCGCATGATGGCGTCTCGAGGGGCAAGCGCTGCGGCAATGCGTATCGCCTGCACACGCCTGCTGTTTCCGTATGGCAACAGATGGCCCGTGTGTCGGTCTAACGTCTAAATAAGGAGATGCCGACCTCGCGCCAGGCCGATCGGGCTGGAGGGGCGGCGAAATGGCGGCGAGCCTCGATGTTCGTTCGCTTGTTGATCATCGCGGCGAAGACGGCCAGGTTGTACCGGTCCCAGAAGGACCGTACCGAGTTCCGATCTCCCGCCTGCTTTTCCGATATCGAGGGCACCTCATGGAATCCAAACCGAATCGATTGCATCCACTGGTGGCCGCCGCAGCCGGATCGGTCATCCTTCTGTCCCTTGTGGGCATCGCTGTGTTCATGGGATGGCTCCCGCGATCCGATTCGGCGTCACCGGACACGCCTGATGTGCCGGTTGCAGAGATCGCGTCGCCGGCTCCCACTGCCGAGCCGGAGCCCGCCAAGCCTGCAGTCCGGGCCGAGGCACCTGCCAAACCGCGCAAGACCGCTGAGTCGCGTCCGGCTGCGCCTGCTCCAGTGCCCAAGACTGTGCCCGTTGCAGAAGCGGTGCCCGTGACTCCCCCGGCACCGCCTGTTTGCAGTAATTGCGGCGTGGTGGAATTCGTTCAGACCCACGAGCAGCCGGCAAGCGCTGGTGAAGGCATGATCGGCACTGTCGTGGGCGGTGTGGTCGGTGGTGTATTGGGCAATCAGGTGGGATCCGGCGACGGCAAGAAACTGGCGACAGCGGCCGGCGCTGTCGGCGGCGCACTGGCCGGCCGAAAGATCGAGCAATCACGCCGCGCGCGGCCGGTAACCTATGCTATTGGCGTGCGGTTCGAAGATGGCCGCTTGCAGACCTTTACGCAGGATATTCCCCCGTCGGTATCACCCGGCCAGCGGGTGCGTGTGACGGCGGGGACCGTTTTCCCCGAGTGACACGGGGGCTCCGGCTCCGGTCCACCGATTCCGCCCGCCCGGCCAGCGGGCGGTCGTCGCTTATTCTGCGCTGGCGTTCGGTCCCGGTTGAGTGGCAAACGCCAGTTTCTCGGCGCCGGCCTGTTGCAGGTCTGCGATGACCGTTGCCACGCGTCCATAGGGAACGGCTTGATCGGCCCCGAGCCGGATCACGAGCTCGGGCGTTTCCAGCAGAGCCTCGCGAATCTGTTCGGGCAGGTCTGCCGCGGCGATGGCGCGATGATCGACGTGGACTTCGCCGCTCCGCAGGATCTCGACATCGAGCACCTTGGGCTCGACCAGCGGTTGGGCTTCGGTCTGGGGCAGATCGACGCGGAGCGCCTGGGCGAACAGGGGGGCCATCACAATGAAGATCACCAGCAGAACCAGCATCACGTCCACCAGCGGCGTGACGTTGATTTCAGCCATCGGGGTGTCGGTGTCGGACAGGGCTCGACCAGCCATGGGCAGTGCTCCGGTTCAGGCAAGACAGGGGTTAATGGGCGCGCGCCTCGTCGCGGCTGCGCGCCCGGATTTTCGGGATCGACGCGTCATCTTGCCACATCAGCCCTGGGCCAGCAGTTCGCGCAGGTCGATGATTCCGCCATGCGCCCGGGACAGGTAGGAGGACATCACCAGGGAATGGTTGGCGAGCAGCCCATATCCGCTGCCGTTCAGCACCATGGGACTCTCGAGTGGCTGGAGCGCTTCTTCCAGTTCGCGAATGATCTGGCGCATGCTCTGTTGGGCGTTCTTTCGGGCGAGCACCGCGGCAAAGTCGGTTTCTGCAGCGCGCAGAAACTGCAACAGTGCCCAGCTCGCGCCACGCGCTTCGTAGAACACATCGTCGATCTGCATCCACGGCGTCTGGATGAATTGTTCGGCGGGCCGGTCGGTGGAGCGGCGCGCCTCGCTGTCACCGGCCAGATCGGTGTTCACCCGGACCACGCCGGAGCTGGCGGACAGCCGTTCGGAGAGGTCGCCGAGCCGCTTTTCGACGATGGCCAGGTAATTTCGCAGGTTGTCGGTACGCGCATAGAACTGGGCGTCGGGCTGTTCGGAATCGACAAGGCGGGTGCGGTAACGCTCCAGTGCCCGGATGCCTTGGCGGTACTCGCCTTCCGAAGGCGGGAACAACCAGCTTTCGCTGTCGAAATTGAATTGGGGTTCCGCGATGGCCAGGTCGGGATCCTCGAGCGAATGGGATTGCGACCGGCTGAAATCATTGCGCAGAACGCGCGCCAGATCACGAATCTGAACGAGAACGCCGTATTCCCAGTTGGGAATGTTGTCGAGCCAGATGCCCGGCGGCAGGATGTCATTGCTCAGATAGCCGCCTGGCTTGTCGAGCAGTGTGCTGGCGACATCGATCAAGGCCGTGGTTGTGGTATCGCCGATGATCGCCTGTGGGGCAGCCGGTGCTGTGGCTGGGACCTTGGGTTCCCGTGACCAGAACCAGCCCAGAATCCAGAGCGCGACCAGCAGCACGACCAGCACGCCGGCGAAGCGGACGGCGAGCCGGTGGCGCGGAGTCGGTGAGGGAAGGTTCGAGGCTGGATCGGGTGTCATGGTGATGTGCTCCGTCTCTCGTTTGTTTGTCTCATCCACGCCATCATGGCACGGTGACGCAATCAGATTGAAGTGAAGACTGATCAAGACAGCAAATTGGCCTAGGGGTTCGCCGGCGCCTAAAATGGCGGCTGTTTTTACGGGATGGGAGGGTCGATGAGCGAGGCTGTGTGGGTCGTACTGTGCAACTGCCCCGACCGCCAGACCGCGGGTCGTCTGGCAGAACTGGCCGTCAAAGGTCGTCTGGCAGCCTGCGTCAATCGCCTGTCCGGGGTGGGTTCGGTGTACCGGTGGCAGGGTGCGATCGAGCAGGCGGAGGAATTCACGTTATTATTCAAGACGACGGCGGCCCGCTATCCTGAATTGGAGTCATTTTTGGTGCGCGAACATCCCCATGAAGTGCCGGAGATCATCGCTTGGCCAATTGAGCGGGGCTCAAGCGCTTATCTTGACTGGGTAAGGAGCGAGACCGACGGGGGTGCGCTCGCGTGACCTCACGATCAAGGTGGCTGGCGACGCGGTTGCTGCCACGATTCATGTTCCTGCTCATCCTGGCCTCGCCGTTGTGCGTCCAGGCCGAGGGTCGCGGATTGCGAGAGCTCTTGGGGCTTGCGCCGGTCGAAGCACCTTTCCTTCGTGCTGATGAGGCCTTTACCGTTTCAGTGCAGCGCCTGAGTGATGGCGGTGTCCAGGCGCAGTGGACGATCGCGCCGGGATACTATCTGTATCGAGATCAAATCGAAGCCAGTCTCGATGGCCGGGATCTGGTCGCCGCGGATCAGGCGCTTATCCCCCCGGGCGAGCTCAAGAACGATCCCGAGTTCGGGCAGACCCAGGTATTTCATGACGAGTTGATCGTGCGCTTGCGCCCGCCCTTGGAAGGGGCTCGACTGGTTCTGGGCTATCAGGGATGTGCGGATGGTGGCGTGTGTTATCCGCCGATGATCCAGACTTTCGATCTCGAAACGTTGCCCGTGATCGAGGCGTCATCGATCGACCTCGATGCCTCGAACAAGGTACGTGATGGGTGGACCAAGTGGCGCGACGATCCGGCTCGGTTGGCGCACTTGCTCGAAATCGGCGGCTGGCAGACCAACCTGTTGATCTTCTATGGGCTCGGCCTCCTACTCGCCTTCACCCCCTGCAATCTGCCAATGATTCCGATCATTTCCGCATTGGTGGCGGGGACGCCCGGGAAGCGGTCCGCGTCGCGGGCCTTCATGCTGTCGCTGGCCTATGTGCTCTCGGTTTCGGTGGCCTATGCCGCGGCCGGGATGCTGACCGCTCTCCTGGGTGCCAATGTCCAGGCCAGCTTCCAGAATCCATGGGTGCTCTGGGGCTTCGCCGGTCTGTTCGCGCTGCTGGCGCTGGCGATGTTCGGGCTCTATGAAGTTCAGATGCCGAGTTTCATTCAGAGCCGGATCGATTCTTGGGTGAGGCGGGTGCGTGGCGGGACGCTGGCGGGGACGATGGCCATGGGGCTCCTGTCTGCGCTCATCATCGGGCCGTGTGTGGCTGCGCCGTTGGCGGGTGCCTTGATCTACATTGGCCAGTCCGGCGATGTCTGGCTCGGTGGCGCTACGCTGTTCTCGCTGAGTCTGGGGATGGGGACGCCCTTGTTGCTGGTGGGCACCTCGGCGGGTGTACTGGTGCCACGGGCCGGGCCATGGATGGTCTACGTGCAGCATCTGTTCGGTTTGATGCTACTGGCCGTTTCACTCTGGATCCTCAATCGTGTGCTTGCACCGTCATACAGTTTGATCCTTTGGGGGGTGTGGCTGATCGTTATCGGCGTCTGGCTCGGTGCGCTCAATCCGGCCAAGACTCCCGCTCGCCGGATCGGCCAGGGGTTGGCGCTGGGCATCGTCGTCTATGGGGCGTTCGTGATGGCAGGTGGCGTCTCCGGCGGCGATCGGTTCTGGATGCCGCTCAGCCATCTGCGTGGCCATGCAGGGGCCAGCGTGCAGGTGCCGTTCAAGCCCATCAAGACGGTGGCCGACCTGCGTGAGGAGCTGGACGGCGCGCGGCAACGAGGCCAAGCCGTGATGCTCGACTTTTATGCGGATTGGTGTGTCGACTGCGTCATCATGGAACGGACGACGTTCACCGATCCGCGTGTGGTGCAAGCCTTGCAGCCTGTGCTGACGCTGCAGGCCGATGTCACTGCCAATGACGATGAGGATCGGGCCTTGATGGCGCATCTGGAAGTCATCGGTCCGCCTACACTGTTGTTTTTCGATGCCTCCGGCGAGGAGCGGCGCAACTACCGGGTCGTGGGGTTGTTGCAGGCCGATCCCTTTCTGAGGCATCTGGAGGAGGCTTGGGTGGAGTCGGAGACGCAATGATCAACAAGCGAATCGCACGCTGGGTGATGCTGGCGCTGTTGGGCGTGGGTGCAGCCATGATCGGTGTCGAAGTCTGGCATGCCCGGCAAACACCGGTGGTTGCCGAGTCTGCTCCAAGCTTTGCGTTTCCGGATCTGGATGGGCGAGTTTGGCCGAGCGACACATGGCAGGGGCGCGTCGTGCTGATCAATTTCTGGGCCTCCTGGTGCGCGCCATGCGTGAAGGAAGTTCCCACACTGATCGACGCTCAGCGACAGTGGGGCGACCGAGGACTCCAGGTTCTGGGTATCGCGCTGGATCAAGGCGAACCCGTGCGCGCGTTTGCCGAGCGCCTGACGATCAACTATCCGGTTTTGCTGGCGGGAATGGATGGCTTCGACCTCTCTCAGTCATTCGGCAATGAGACATTATCGATTCCCTACAGCGTGGTCCTGGACCGCAATGGCCGTGTTCGACATCAGCACCTCGGCATTGTCAGCCCCGAGCAGTTGGCTCAATGGGTTCCCCCGCTTCTTGCCGAGCCGGTTGCGTCAGAGGCATCCCCACGGGCAGAATGACCCCGAAATAGCAGGATGATCGGCGCAGTTCGCTGCCCTTAGTGCGTATTTCTCTGGAGTATATCGCTCGCCATGGCCCAGTTGCTGCTGCTCAACGGCCCGAATCTCAATCTACTGGGACGGCGGGAGCCGGCGCGTTACGGCCGGGTCAGCCTGGATCAGATCGTGAGTCGGCTGACGGAGCGCGCCCAGCATGCCGGACATGTTCTGGAGGCATTCCAGAGCAACGCCGAGGGCGAGATGATCGATCGGGTGCAGCAGACATTGGGCGATGGTACCGATTTCATTCTCATCAATCCCGGTGCGCTGACACATACCAGCATCGGTCTGCGTGATGCGCTGCTTGCCGTTGATCGACCGTTCATCGAGATTCATTTGACCAATATTCATGCGCGCGAGCCTTTTCGTCGGCATTCCTACCTGTCCGATGTGGCAGTGGGGGTGATCTGTGGCTTGGGTGATGTGGGCTACGATCTGGCTTTGGAGGCCGCCTTGCGCAGCCTCTCTTCGTGAAACAAACCGCGCTTTGCAGATCGCTGCGACGCGCACCTGACCAGGAAACGTGGGTGACATGGATATCCGCAAAATCAAGAAACTGATTGAGCTGCTGGAGGACTCCGGTCTCAGTGAGATCGAGATCAAAGAGGGCGAGGAAAGCATCCGGCTGAGCCGGAATACGGCGGTGTCGATGGCGCCCGCGCTGCCCGCGCCTTCGGTTGCGCAACCGGTTCAGCCGGTTTCGACGGTCACCGCCGAAATGGCCCCCGAAGCCAGCACCGTGCCGTCCTTGCCGGCGGGCCAGACCGTGGTGGCGCCGATGGTCGGCACGTTCTATCGTGCCTCTGCGCCCGGTGCGCAGCCGTTTGCCGAGGTCGGTCAGACGGTCAAGAAGGGCGATACCCTGTGCATCATCGAAGCGATGAAGATGATGAATCCCATCGAATCGGACCTCGACGGCACCGTCGCGGCGATTTTGATCAACAACGGGGAGCCGGTGGAATACGGGCAACCCTTGTTCGTGATCCAGTAAGTCCGGGCGCGCCATGTTCGACAAGATCGTCATTGCCAATCGCGGCGAGATCGCGCTGC
Source organism: Candidatus Macondimonas diazotrophica (assembly GCF_004684205.1). NCBI lineage: Bacteria > Pseudomonadati > Pseudomonadota > Gammaproteobacteria > Chromatiales > Ectothiorhodospiraceae > Candidatus Macondimonas > Candidatus Macondimonas diazotrophica. The sequence goes on along the minus strand of NZ_SRIO01000001.1, from coordinate 198,944 downwards.
GGATTTTACGGGCCTGCCGGGAACTGGGCATCAAGACCGTTGCCGTGCATTCCACCGCCGATCGCCAACTTCAGCACGTGTTGCTGGCCGATGAAACCGTCTGCATCGGGCCGGCGCCTTCGGCGCAGAGTTACCTGAACATGCCGGCATTGATCGCCGCGGCCGAGGTGGCGGATGCCGAAGCCATTCATCCGGGCTATGGGTTTCTTTCCGAGAACGCGGATTTCGCCGAACGGGTGGAGCGCAGCGGGTTTGTCTTCATCGGGCCGCGACCGGAAACCATTCGTCTGATGGGCGACAAGGTCTCGGCCATCCGCGCCATGAAGGAGGCGGGCGTGCCCTGCGTGCCGGGCTCGGGCGGGTCGCTGTCCGAGGACGCAGCTGAAAACGCCGCCATTGCGCGTCGCATCGGTTACCCGGTATTGATCAAGGCTGCAGCCGGCGGTGGCGGGCGCGGTATGCGGGTCGTGCATGGGGAAGCGCATCTGGCCGCCGCCATCGTGCTGACGCGCACCGAGGCGCAAGCCGCTTTCGGGGATGGCACGGTCTACATGGAGAAATACCTGGAGCGACCCCGTCACATCGAAATCCAGGTACTGGCGGATGGTCAAGGTCACGCGATTCACCTGGGTGAACGCGATTGCTCCATTCAGCGCCGCCATCAGAAGGTGATCGAGGAGGCGCCGGCGCCGGGTATCACGGTCGAGGAGCGCAATCGCATCGGACAGGTGTGCGTCGATGCCTGCCTGCGCATCGGTTATCGGGGCGCCGGCACCTTCGAGTTCCTGTATCAGGACGGCGAGTTCTACTTCATCGAAATGAATACGCGCGTCCAGGTGGAACATCCGGTGACCGAGATGGTGACGGGTGTGGACATCGTGGTCCAGCAGATCCTGATTGCCAGCGGCGTCCCGCTGGCCTTGCGTCAGGAGGACATTCAGCTGCGCGGCCACGCCGTCGAATGTCGCATCAACGCCGAGCATCCGCGGACGTTCGTGCCGTCACCCGGACCGGTCACGCACTATCACGCGCCGGGCGGTCCGGGCATCCGTATGGATTCCCATCTCTATAGTGGGTATCAGGTGCCGCCCCACTATGATTCGCTGATCGGCAAGCTGATCGCGCATGCCGACACTCGGGACAAGGCCCTGGCGCGCATGCACACCGCGCTGGACGAACTGGTGGTGGAAGGCATCCAGACCAATGCACCGCTCCACAAGGAGCTCGTCCAGGATGCTGGATTCCAGGGCGGCGGGGTCAGCATCCATTATCTGGAGAAGAAACTGCAGGGCTAGCCCCTTGCCGGAGGAAAGCGGTGCCGTGGCAGCAACTGGTCTTGGAGATCGGTCCTGATCAAAGCGAGTCGTTCGAGGATTGCCTGCTGGCTGCAGGCGCGTTGGCGATCTCACTGGAGGACCGGGCCGATCAGCCGCTCTTCGAGCCGCCGCCCGGCGCAACGCCGCTGTGGGATCGGATACGGCTGACGGCCCTGCTGCCGCAGGACGCCGATCCCGTGAAGCTGCTGCTGGAACTGGCGGCTCAGTGTCATCCGTCACCCTTGCCACCGCATCGCGTCGTGTATCTTGCCGATGAAGTCTGGGAGCGCGCGTGGTTGAAAGATTTTCAGCCACTGCGATTTGGCGAGCGCTTGTGGGTCGTGCCAAGCGTGCACACTCCGCCCGATCCGGGCGCCGTCAACTTGCGCCTCGATCCGGGACTGGCATTCGGGACCGGGACCCATCCCACCACGGCGCTGTGTCTGGAGTGGCTTGCCCGAGCGGATGTGACCGGTCAGCGCGTCATCGACTATGGCTGCGGTTCGGGGATTCTGGGAATCGCGGCGGCGCTCCTGGGCGCGGCGCAGGTGGCTGCGGTGGACATCGATCCGCAGGCATTGACCGCAGCGCAGGATAATGCCCGCCGCAACGATCTTGCCGGTCGCATTCGGAGCGGATCTCCCGAGGATTTGAGCGAGCCCGCCGAGCTGCTCCTCGCCAACATTCTGGCTGGTCCTCTGGAGGTGCTGGCGCCGCGCTTTCGCAGCCTGCTTGTGCCCGGCGGGTGGTTGGTGATGGCCGGACTGCTGTCCCGTCATGTGGCGCCCTTGCAGGCGGCCTATGCGGACTGGATCGACCTGCATCCGGTTGCGGAACGGGAAGGCTGGGTCTGCTTGGCTGGGCAGCGCGTCGCGGGCTGAGGGGAGGGATAGGGCATGTATGTCGATTGCCCGGCATGTCAAACCCGTCTCGAAGTCCGAGCTTCCCATCTTCGCGCGGCGCGCGGCATGGTCTGCTGCAGCATCTGCAAGCATCATTTCGACGCATTGGAAGGTCTGCATGACGACGATCCGCTCCCCCGTTCGCCGCTGCCGGTGGAGTCGATCGATGCAGGCGATACGAAAGTCAATCCGGTTGGGTTCGATCAGGCGCCCGATCCGCAGGCCGACACGATGGAGTGGCCCACGGTAGAGGTCGTGGAACCGACGAGACCGGATGCGCCGGTGAGACGGCGGATCGATCCGGCAGACTGGCGCTGGCTGACGATGGGCGTGTTGGCTGGTGGATTGCTTGGGCTTCAGGTGCTGATGGTGTTCGGACCACGCTGGCTGGCCGATCCGGATTGGCGGCCATTTCTCGATTGGAATTGCGCCCGGTTGCAGGCGATCGGGGTGAACTGCAGGCTGCCGCCCTTGATCGATCTGCGCCAATTGACGGTCGATGCGCACCGGTTCACCACCCATCCCCAGCGCAATGGCGGGTTGTTGTTCGAGGCGGAATTAGTCAACCATGCGTCCTACGCTCAGGGGTACCCACGGCTCCGTTTGAGCGTCGAGGATCCCTGGGGGGGCGCCATGGCCATCGGAACCTTCGGTCCGGAAACCTATGTGCCCGAATTCGCGGCACGTGGTGCGGTGCTGGTGCCCGGGGAGCGCGTGCCAATTCGTCTCGAACTCCTTGATCCGGGGCGGGAAGCGGCGGGATATCGTTTTGAACTGGTCGAACCTGAGTGAGTGGCGCCGGTCGGATCCGGTCTTGAGCGATCAAGTCAGTCTGCTTAAGATGAGCGGATTGAGAATCGGCTTTGGTGGCTTCTTGGGGGATTTCCGGGGTGGTTTCTGGGGTGGGGCGTGTGCCCCATGCGGGTGCCCTGCCGGGAGTCGGTGACCACAGACGTCGAAGGGATCGAGCGGTCTATGGATTCAGCGCAACAAGCGGCCGCATCGGTCGAGCCGGTTTATGAAGAGCTTCCCCTCCGGATCTGTGTCGAGCGCGCGGTGAGCCGCTATCTGCATGAGCTGGGGGGATTCTACACCGGGGATATGCACCGGCTCGTGATTGAAGAGGTTGAGCGTCCGCTGCTCGAACAGGTGATGGCCCACGTGGCCGGCAATCAAACCCAGGCCGCTGAGATTCTGGGCATCAATCGCGCGACGCTGCGCAAGAAGCTGCGACATTATCAAATCACCGGCTGAAGCGCGGATCCGCATCCAGCCACCTGTTCCATATCCGTGCCGGAGCTTGCCTTATGGCCAGTAGTGACCGTTATGCTCTCATCAGTGTTTCCGACAAGACCGGCGTTGCCGAGCTGGCGCGGCGCTTGGCTGCCCAAGGCATCCATATCCTCTCGACCGGCGGCACGGCGCAGCTGCTGAGCCGCGAAGGGGTGCCGGTGATCGAGGTCTCCCGGCATACCGGATTTCCCGAGATCATGGATGGCCGCGTCAAGACGCTGCATCCGCGCATCCACGGCGGCCTGCTCGGGCGGCTGGATCGGGATGCCGACCTGATGGCGCTGCATGGGATTGCCGCCATCGATTTTCTGGTGGTCAACCTCTATCCCTTTGAACGCACCATTGCCCAGCCGGGCTGCTCGCTGCACGACGCCATCGAAAACATCGATATCGGCGGGCCGGCCATGATTCGGGCGGGCGCCAAGAACCACGATCGGGTGACTGTGCTGGTCGATCCGTCCGACTACACCGGATTTGCGCAGGAACTGGAGCAGGGGGGCGCGATCACGGCCCAGCGCCGATTCCAGCTTGCGGCCAAGGCTTTTGCGCATACGGCGCGCTACGACAGCGCCATTGCCGGCTATCTGAGCGCCATCGACGACTCCGGCCAGCGTGCGGCGTTTCCGGTGACCTTGGGTGGCCAATGGCACAAGATCCAGGATCTGCGCTATGGGGAAAATCCCCATCAACGCGCCGCCTTCTACCGCGCGGCACATCCGGGGCAGGCCGAAATCGCCGGCGCTGCCCAGGCTCAGGGCAAAGCGCTCTCCTATAACAACATTGCCGACACCGATACGGCTCTGGAGTGCGTCAAGACCTTCGATGAACCGGCCTGCGTGATCGTCAAGCATGCCAATCCCTGCGGCGTGGCGGTGGCCGAAAGCGCTCTGGTCGCCTACGAGCGAGCCTATGCGACGGATCCCACTTCCGCCTTCGGCGGTATCATCGCCTTCAATCGTCCGCTCGACGAGGCGACCGCCCAGGCGATCATTGCGCGTCAGTTCGTCGAAGTCATCGTCGCCCCGGAGATCAGCGCTGGCGCGCTCCAGGTGTTGTCGACCAAGCCCAATGTGCGCCTCCTGAACTGTGGCCCGCTGCCTCCGGTTCCGGTCCCAGCCTTGGAATGGCGCAGCGTCGCCGGCGGCATGCTGGTGCAGGATCGCGATCTGGCGACCCTGTCGGCCGAGCAGCTCAAATGCGTCACCCGTCGCGCCCCGACATCAACGGAGATCGCCGACCTGCTGTTTGCCTGGCGCGTTGCCAAGTTCGTCAAGTCCAATGCCATCATCTATGCCCGCGAGGGACGCACCATCGGCGTTGGCGCCGGTCAGATGAGCCGGGTCTACAGCGCCCGTATCGCCGCCATCAAGGCGGTCGACGAAGGGCTTGCGGTTGCCGGATCGGTGCTGGCCTCGGATGCCTTTTTTCCGTTCCGCGACGGCATTGACGCGGCTGCCGACGTCGGCATCACGGCCGTGATCCAGCCGGGTGGCTCGATGCGCGATGCAGAGGTCATCGCTGCGGCCGATGAACATGGCATGGCCATGGTATTCACCAGCGTCCGTCACTTCCGCCACTGAGCGCGCATGCCCGCTGTGATATGCTGTGCCCCCCTCCCGGGCGCTCGCTCGCCCATCGTTGAATGGCAATTCGGATGAAAGTGCTCGTCATCGGCGGCGGTGGCCGCGAACATGCCCTGGCTTGGAAGTGCGCCCAGTCGGCGCTGGTGGAGCGCGTCTATGTCGCCCCCGGCAATGGCGGAACGGCGCTGGAGCCCAAACTCGAGAATGTGCCGCTGGCCGCAACCGAGCTGGACGGCCTCGTGGCGTTCGCGCAGCGCGAGGGCATCGCCTTGACCTTGGTCGGACCCGAGCAACCGCTCGTCGCCGGCGTGGTTGATCGGTTCCAGGCCGCCGGTCTGGCCTGTTTCGGACCGTCGCAGGCGGCTGCCCAGCTCGAAGGTTCCAAGGCGTTCAGCAAGGACTTCATGGCGCGCCATGGCATTCCGACCGCCCGTCATCGCAGTTTCGAGGACGCAGCGGCGGCCCACGCCTACCTTGACGAGGTGGGCGCGCCGGTCGTGGTCAAGGCGGATGGCTTGGCGGCGGGTAAAGGCGTCGTCGTGGCCCAGGATCTCCCCGAGGCGCACCAGGCCGTTTCGGACATGCTCGGTGGACAGTTCGGCAGCGCCGGCGCCCGGGTGGTGATCGAGGATTTTCTGGCCGGCGAGGAAGCCAGCTTCATCGTCATGGTCGGTGGTGGCGAGATCCTGCCGATGGCCACCTCGCAAGACCACAAGACCCGCGATGATGGCGACCGGGGTCCCAACACGGGCGGCATGGGGGCTTATTCCCCAGCGCCCGTGGTGACTCCCGCGCTGCACGAGCGCGTGATGGAAACCATCATCCGACCGACGGTGGCGGGCCTGGCCGCCGATGGCATTGCCTATACGGGTTTCCTTTACGCCGGCCTCATGATCGCGCCAGACGGAACTCCTCGGGTCCTGGAATACAACTGCCGTTTCGGAGATCCGGAGGCTCAGCCGGTGATGATGCGGTTGCGCTCGGATCTGGTGGCGCTGTGCCTTGCCGCCATCGAGGGACGACTGGATCAGATTGCCGCCCAATGGGATCCGCGTCCGGCCCTCGGAGTGGTGATGGCGGCGCAGGGCTATCCGGGTGAAGTGCGGCGCGGCGATGTGATCGAAGGCGTGCCGGCTGCCGAGAGCCTCGGCGCAAAGGTATTCCATGCCGCCACCCGCAGCGAGGGTGATCGCCTGATGACCGACGGCGGTCGCGTGCTGTGCGTCTGTGCGCTGGGAGATGATCTGGCTCAAGCCCAGGCGCTGGCTTACCGGGGTGCGAAGGTCATTCACTGGCCCGGCATGCATCACCGAACGGATATCGGCTACCGCGCGCTGGGCCGGATCTGACAACCGACGCGTCCGCCACCCGTCATTCCAGCGGCGGCGCGTCTCCTGCGGGCGGGTCCGAGTGAACGCTGATGCGTGAGATCAATACCTTGTCCACGCGATAGCCATCCATGTCGACCACTTCGAAGCGCAGCGCGCCGTGGATAAAGGAATCGGTGGCCTGCGGGACCCGACCCAGACTGTTCATCACGAAGCCGCCCAGAGTGTGAAATTCACTCGGCGTCTCGCCAATCCAATCGTGCGGAAGATCAAACGCATGCTGGAAGTTTTCCAGGGAGACACTGCCGTCGACCAGCCAGGATCCGTCCTCGCGTTCCATGATGCTGGCTTCTTCAGGGGTCTGCGGCAGATGCAGTTCGCCAATGATGGCCTTGAGCACATCCGTTAGCGTCACCAGCCCTTGCAGGTCGCCATATTCATCCACGATCAGTGCGATTTCCTGCCGTGCCTGACGAAATTTTTCCAACAGCCGCGCGGTGGTCATGGTCTCTGGCAGGTAGAGCGGCGGATGAACCGCTCGCTGCACTTCCTCCGGTGAGAAGGGCGCTCCCGCCAACATGCGCCGCATCAGGTCGCCTGCGGGCAGAATTCCCACGATCTGGTCCAGCTCGCCGCGGCAGACCACCAGCCGCGTATAATCACTGGCGAGCAATTCCTGGCGCAGTGTTTCGACCGATGCGTTCAGGTCGAGCGTGCGGATTTCATGGCGGGGCGTCATGATGGCCTGGATCGGCTGGGCATCCATCCGCATGACGTTCGCAACCAGTGTCTGTTCGCTCTCATGGAAGATCCCGGCTTCTGCGCCTTGACGCATGAGCATCCGGATCTCTTCCTCGCTGACCGAAGGTGCGGCATGTTGCCGGGCGCCCAGCACGCGCAGGATCCCATCGCTTGCGGTCGCCAGAATGACCACCAACGGCCGCGCAATGCGCGATATTGCATGCATGGGTGGGGCGATTCTGGACGCCACGCTTTCGGGGGCCAGAAGCGCCAGTCGTTTCGGAACCAACTCGCCGACCACCACGGACAGGAAGGTGAGGACGATAACGACGGTGCCGAGGGAGAGCGCGTGGGCATGGGGCGCCAGCGCGGGAAAGCCATTCAGCCAGACAGCGAGGGGGTCGGCCAGTGTCCGTTCACCGACGGCGCCGCTCAGGATGCCGACGGTGGTGATGCCGACCTGGATGGTCGAGAGGAAATTGGAAGGCGACTCATGTAGTGCCAGCGCCCTGCCCGCTCCCGGTTTCTCCCGCTCGGCAAGATGTTGGAGCCGGGCATGCCTAGACGATACGACCGCCATTTCCGACAGGGCGAACAGGGCATTGAGCAAGATCAGAACAGGGAGCAGCAATAAGTCCATTATGTGGGGCTGCACATCGCCGTGTGTCGGCGCCCAGCCTCGGAGGAAAAGGGGTTTCATCCTAATGCACGTCGTGCATGTGGGCAATTCGCTTGGCGGGGCTCTGCCGGCAACTGCTGCGGTCGGGTCGAGGCGCCGGGCGCTCGGGCTCGGGCAGAGCGCTGTTCCGCAAAGCGGCCCGGATCGCACGATCGGTACCGGAGGGCTTGAACCGGCCAAAGCGGCGGGCCGGACTCCGGCTCGGCGCTGGTGGCACGTGGCGCAGGTGATGTGGTGGGCCCTGCTGCTTGGCGCGCCCGTGCACGCTCAGGTGCGCGTCGTCGACGACACCAGTCTCCCGATCGAACTGGCCGAGCCTGCGCGCCGCATTGTCAGCCTGGCGCCGCACATCACCGAGCTGCTGTTCGCCGCCGGCGCCGGTGACCGCGTAGTGGGGGTGGTGGCCTACAGCAACCATCCGCCCGCCGCCCGCCGCTTGCCGTCGGTGGGCAGCTATACCGGGGTCGATACCGAAGCCATTCTAGCCTTGCGCCCGAATTTGGTGGTCGGCTGGCAGGGCGGTAACCAGCCAGCCGAACTGGACTTGCTTGCCGGACTGGGTGTCGCCGTCTATCGTACCGATCCGCGCACCCTGGCCGATATCCCGCGCGCGATTCGGCAATTGGGCCGGCTGGCCGGTACCCGTGATTCCGCCGAAGCTGCTGCGCGCACCTTCGAGGTGGGGCTGGCGGCGCTGGCTGAAAGCCACCGGAATGCGCGCCGGGTCAGCGTTTTCTACCAGGTCTGGGACGCGCCGATCATGACGGTCGGCGGTGATCACTGGATCAGCCAGATCATCGACCTGTGCGGCGGGACCAATGTTTTCGCAGCGTTGAAGGCGCCCACGCCGACCGTGTCGCTCGAAGCAGTGCTGGCAACGGCGCCTGAAGTCATCCTGACTGGTGGGATGGGCGATGTGAAACCGGCCTGGCTGGCGCAGTGGCGCAACTGGCCGCAGTTGCCCGCGGTTCGTTCGGGCAATCTCCATGTCATCAATCCGGACTGGCTGCAGCGAGCCGGTCCCCGCCTGCTGGATGGGGCTCGCGCGGTTTGCGCCGCGCTGGATCAGGCGCGCACCATCCCGCCGGCACGGTGACTCGTCGCCGCGATTCGCTTCCCATGCTGCGACCCTCTCCGGCACCTCTCGCCTTTAAGAGCGGCTTTGTGGCCAAGCAGCCTTTCCGTTGCGCCGCGGATGACGAGATCAATGACCAACTCGCGCTCTGCAGAGTCGCCCCGTGCGCTCAGCAAGGTTCCCGAAACCACTTTGGGCTTCTGGGTCATCAAGATCGCCGCCACCACCCTCGGCGAAACCGCGGGTGATGCGATGTCGATGCCCATGAACCTCGGTTATCTCATCGGTACGGCCGTATTGGCCGGAATTTTTCGGGCGGCGGTCATGGCTCAGATCCGGGCATGAGCGTTCCATCCCTTTCTGTACCGGGCCACGATCATCGCCGCGACGACAGTCGGTACCCACATGGCCGATTTTGCCGACCGATCCCTGGGTATGGGCTATGTGGGCGGATCGAGCATGCTACTGGCCCTGCTGCTCGGTTCGCTGTGGGGGTGGCACCGCGCACCCTGGGTAGCGTCGCCGTCAGTGCTCCGAAAGCCGAAGCGTTTTACTGGACAACGATCATGTTCTCGCAGACCCTGGGCACGGCCTTGGGCGACTGGACTGCGGACCCCGCCGGTCGCACACGCTGCTGTTCTGGGCCGCGTTCATCCTGACACGTCCGCTGGGCACGGTGGTGGGGGACCTTCTGGACAAGCCGCTGAGCGATGGCGGTCTGGCGCTGAGCCGCTATTTCGCCTCGGCAGCACTGATGGCGTTCACCCTGATCAGTATGTGCCTGTTCAGGCAGCGCGCCGCCACGCGATCGCATTGAAGAAATGGCCTGGCTCTAAAATGGAAGCGGTCACTGTCCATCCGCCCGCATGAGATCGCAGTCAGAGGTTTGATGAAGTGCCATGAATATCCGCCGTGCCGTTCCCGAGGATGCGGAAGCCATCAGTGCCCTCATCATGGGCTTGGCGCAACATTTTCTGTTGGAACCGAGTGGAAAGGGGGCGGAGCGCTTTTTTACAGGCGTGACGCCGCAAGCGATTCGGACCTATATCAGCCATCCGCGCTTTCACTATTTGGTGGCTGATCAGGGTGCAGCGCTTCTGGCAGCAGCGGCGCTCCGGGATGGTTGCCATCTTTTCCATCTTTTCGTCGCGCCATCTCATCAACGTCGGGGTATTGCCCGGTCCCTCTGGAGCGCCATCCGGGCGGCTGCAGCACCCGATGCGATGTCCCTGACGGTCAACGCCAGCCCCAACGCCGTAGCGGTATACCAGCGGTTCGGGTTTGTGGTCGTTGGGCCTCGCCAAGAGGTGGACGGCATTGCGTTCATGCCCATGCAGGCCCCCGCGAGCGCACAGGCGTTTTAGCGGGCTGTTGGACTTGCGCATATGGTCGAGGGGGCGCCGGGCGATTGCGTCTGATCGACGCTCGCATGCGTGCACGGCTACGGGATGAGCAGGAGCTTGCCGACGGTTTGGCCGCTTTCCAGCGCCCGATGGGCGGCCGCCGCGTCACTGAGGGTCAGTGTCTGGTGGATCAGGAGCTGCAGCTCGCCGGCGGCAAGCGCGGCGAAAACGGCTGTTGCATGCGCGCGCAGTGCGGTGGGCTCGGCGATGTAATGGAACAGGCTGGGACGGGTGAGGAACAGCGATCCGGCTGCCAGGCGGGCAGGGTCGACGGGCGGTACCGGGCCGCTGGCCTGACCGAACAGCACCAGCATGCCGCGCCGGGCCAGGGCAGCCAGCGAGGTGTCGAAAGTCGCCTCGCCGATGCCGTCGAACACGGCCCGCACGCCTTTCCCCGCCGTCCAGTCCCGGCAGGCGGTCAGCACATCCTCATGGCGGCGATCGATCACCCGCTCGGCGCCGGCCGCGCGAGCCAGCGGGATCTTGTCGGCATGCCCGACGGTGGTGATGACCCGTGCGCCGCGCGCCCGTGCCAACTGGATCAGCAGTCGCCCCATCCCGCCCGCGCCGGCATGAATCAGCACGGAGTCGCCGGGTGCGAGCGGGCAGGTTTCGGTGGTCAGGACGCGCGCAGTGAGGCCCTGCAGCAGCGCGGCAGCTGCCTGCTCGGCGGTCAGCGTGGCCGGGATCGGCACCAACCGATCGGTGGGCACGACGATCCGTTCGGCGTAGCTGCCCGGCACGCCTGCCCAGGCCACGCGATCCCCGATCTGCCAATCAGTGACGCCGGTGCCGAGGGCGCACACGGTCCCCGCCCCTTCCACGCCGGGCGTGAACGGCAGTGGCTGGGGATACAGGCCGCTCCGGTGATAACAGTCGATGAAATTGACGCCGACGGCCTCGACGTCAATGAGCACCTCCCCTGGCACAGGGGCAGGATCGGGCAGCGTTTCGAGGGCAAAGACTTCCGGGCCCCCGGTCTGGTGCATGCGAATGGCTTGCATGGCGCGCCTCCGGCAGGGAACGGGCTCAGGCTGATTTGAGCAGGGCAGGATCAATGGGCAGACGGCGGATGCGCACGCCGGTGGCGGCGAAGATCGCGTTGCAGACGGCGGGCGCAATCGGTGGTGTTGCCGGTTCACCCACACCGCCCGGCGCCGCGCCGCTGTCCACGATGTGGACCTCCACCTGCGGCATCTCGTTCATGCGCAACACTCGGTAGCGGTCGAAATTGCCTTCGACCACGGCGCCGTCCCGGATGGTAATGGCACCGAACAGTGCAGCGCTGAGGCCATAGGCCATGCCGCCTTCCATCTGCGCGCGCACCGTGAGCGGATTGACGACCTGGCCACAGTCGACGGCGATCACCACGCGCTGGACGCGCACCGCACCATCCGGCGCGACCACGACCTCGGCAACCTCACCGACGATGCTGCCGAACGACTCGTGCAGCGCGATTCCCCGTCCCTGTCCCGGCGGAAGTGACGCTTCCCAGTTGCTGGCCGTGGCCAGCTGTTCCAGCACGGCCCGGTGCCGGGGGTGATCGCGCAGCAGCCGTCGCCGGAACGTGACCGGGTCCGCTCCGCGCTGCGCAGCCAGCTCGTCGATGAAGCTTTCCACCGCAAACGCGCTGTGGGAATGGCCCACCGAGCGCCAGAAGCCGAGCGGCACCGTGTAGGGCCGCAGGGTCGCGAACTCGACGCGCAGATTGGGGATGGCATAGGGGTTCTCGCGCGCGCCTTCAAAGCCGACGAAATCGGGAATCATTCCTGTGGCCAGCGCCATGCTGCGGGCGACGACATTCTTGATCAGGCGCGGCGCCCGATTCGGCAGCGCCGCCGGCGCCAGATCAGGCACGGCCTGGGCGATGATCGAGGGCCCGGCCACGCGGTGCCGCCAGGCGAGGGGCTCGCCCTCTCCATCCAATCCGGCGGTGAAGTGATGGATGACCGGCGGACGGTAGTAATCGTGTGCGGTGTCGTCTTCGCGCGTCCAGATCACTTTGACGGGGTGCGGGGTCTTGAGTGCGCAGGCCACGGCTTCGGCGATGAAGTCGTTCGCCACCCGGCGACCGAATCCGCCGCCGAGATGCGTGGTGTGCACGGTGACATCGGCCACGGCAAGACCGGTCAGTGCTGCGGCGGTGTCGCGCGCGCCGCCTTGGTTCTGCGTCGGCGCCCACACCTCGCAGCGGCCGTCATGCACCCAGGCCGTGGCGTTCATCGGCTCCATGGTGGCATGCGCCAGCAGCGGCACTTCGTAGTGCGCCTCGAGCGTTTGCGGCGCCTGCGCCAGCACCTCCAGCGGATTGCCATCCTGGCGGACGCGCAGGCCGGATTCGGCGACGAGTGCGCGCAGTGCGGTACTGACCTCGGGGCTGTCGGCGGCCGCGGCGGCCGGCGGTTCCCAGGTGATCCTCAATGCGTCGCGACCCGTGCGCGCGGCCCAGTAGCCCTCGGCCAGCACGGCGACTCCCGCGGGAATGGTGAACACTTCCCGAACACCGGGCACGGCCTGCGCAGCAGTGGCATCGAAGTGTTGCAGGCGGGCGCCGAAGACCGGTGGGCGGGCGATACAGGCGACGAGCAGATCCGGCAGGTCGACATCGATTCCAAACTGCGCCCGGCCGGTGACCTTTTCCAAGGCGTCGAGCCGGCGTTGGTCGTGGCCGATGAGGCGGAACGCATCCCGCGCTTTCAGTGCGACTTGGCGCGGGACGGGTTGGCGTGCGGCATCCGCAGTGAGTGTGCCATAGCGGACCGAGCGACCGCTGGCGTCATGATGGATGGCCCCGGCCTCGGCGCGACATTCCGCCACCGGCACCTGCCAGCGCGCCGCGGCGGCAGCCCGCAGCATCTCCCGCGCGGTGGCGCCGGCCTGCCGCAGCGGCTCCCAGGAGGTCATGACCGAGGTACTGCCACCGGTGGCCTGAATGAACATCATGGGGTTGTCATAGGCGCGATCGGCCGGGGCAAAGGCGACGGAGACCGCTGCGAGGTCGACTTCCAGTTCCTCGGCGATCAGCATGGACAGCGCGGTGAGAACGCCTTGTCCCATCTCTGAGCGGCCCACCAGCAAAGTGATGGTGTCATCTGGATCGATGCGGATCCAGGCATTGGGCGCGAAGCGGCCCTGCGCGTCCACCACCGGTTCCGGACCACAGCCGGTGAGTTGCAGGCCCAGTACCAGCGCGCCGCCGGTCGCGGCTGTGAGCTGCAGGAACTGGCGGCGGTTGAGGTCCGTCGGCGCGCTCATGGCTCAGCCCTCCCGTGTCAGCGCGGCGGCCCGACGGATGGCTTGGCGGATTCGGTGGTAGGTTCCGCAGCGGCAGATGTTGCCCGCCATGGCCTGGTCGATTTCGGCATCGCTGGGATCCGGGTTGCCGGCGAGCAGAGCGGCGGCCGACATGATCTGCCCGGATTGGCAGTAGCCGCATTGGGGCACGTCCGTTTCCAGCCAGGCGCGCTGGACAGGATGGAGATTGGATCCCGCGAGTCCTTCGATCGTTGTAACGCTTTGTCCCGCAACAACGGCGAGCGGTGTCACGCACGATCGAATCGGTGAGCCGTTTAGGTGAACGGTACATGCGCCGCACAGCGCCATGCCGCAGCCAAATTTGGTGCCGGTCGATTTGCAATCTTCCCGCAACACCCAAAGCAGCGGTTTTTGTGAATCTGCCGCGATTTCGACGGGCTTTCCATTCAGCTCGAAGGCAATCATGGGGGACCTGCGTTGGGCGATCGGTCAGTGGGCTGTTAAAGTAGCATATTCAATAGACTTGCCAATGCACGTGGTGCGTCGCATGGAGGCGGCGCTGTTCATGTCGAAGAACCAACAATTCGAACAAAAAGCGCAGCAGCTCCGGATTCAGCGTTATTCTCTGGCGGCCGCTTCCTATCTTATCGGTGGCCTTCTGCTGCTGGCCGTCAGTGTGCTTGGCGGCGGCATCATTCCGGTAACGGCCGATGTGGTGCTGATGTTCATGGCGCTGGCTCTCGGAACCAACAGCGTTTTCTACCTGCTGTTCCGTAGCGGCGCCAATCTGCGCTTCGCCGACCCCAGCCTGACCATTCCCCAAATGGCTTCCGGCATCGCATTGATCACGTTTCTGATGTACTTCGCGGGATCTTATCGCGGCCTCATGTCGATTTTCTATCTGGCCGTCATGACATTCGGCCTGTTTCATCTCAATACTCGCCAGCTGCTCGGCCTGAGTGCCTATACGGTGGCTTGCTTCAGCGCCATGGCGGTGCTTCTCAAGTTGAATCATCCCGAATCGATCGCCTTCATGGATCTGTTTGCCCAATTGTTGGTGCTCGGGGGATTGCTGCCGTGGTTTGCGGTTCTGGGCGGACACATCAGCACCTTGCGGCGGCGACTGGTTGAGGGCAATCGGCGTCTGGAACACGCGCTGGAGCAAATTCGCCAAATCGCCATTCAGGATGATCTGACCGGCACGTTCAATCGCCGGCATCTGATCGATCTGCTGATGCATCAAAAGGCGATTGCCGATCGCGGGCAGTATCGATTCAGTCTGTGCATGCTGGACCTCGACTATTTCAAGCGCATTAACGACCAGCACGGCCATCTGGTTGGGGATCGTGCCTTGCAGGTGGTGGCGGAGGTGCTGCGCCAGCAGATCCGGGTCGGCGATATTCTCGGGCGTTACGGCGGCGAGGAGTTTCTGGTTCTGTTGAGCGAAACACCGCTGGCGCGTGCCGCCGACACGGCGGAGCGGTTGCGCCTGCAGATCGAGTTGGACGGCGCCCGCTCGATGCCGGTCAACGTGAGCGTGACGGCATCCATCGGGGTGACCGAATACGTCCCCGGCGAATCAATCGAGACGGCTCTGGATCGCGCAGACCGCGCGCTCTACCGCGCAAAGGCGGCCGGGCGAAACTGCGTTCAGGTGGAGGCTCCGCCAGATGGCGACCCGTCGCGCCGATTCGTTCCAGCGGGCTGAGCGGGGCCGGCATACCGGCTGGCGATTCCGCAGTTCGCGGGTAGAATGCCCCCATCAATCGGATTGATCCAATGAGGGCTTTATGAAACCGAGAGTGCTGTTCGCTCTGATGGGGATCGTGACTTTGCCCGCGACGGCGGCCGAGTTGTCTCCTTACGCGACCAAGGCCGGTCAATGGGAGATGACGACCCGCCACAACGGACAGGCCCTGCCTGTGATCCGCACCTGCGTGGATGAGGAAACCGCTGCCAAGGCCGAAAGGAATCTTGCCAGTTCGGACGTTCCATCCGAATGCAAGGTAATTTCACAAAAGGCCACCGGTGCAACCACGCGCTTCGAGTATGCGTGTGAGGAGGATGGCAAAACGGTGCACCTGCGAGGCCAGGGGCGCCGCGTCAGCGAGGATGCGTTCGAGTCACGCGTCGAGACCCTGGAAGGAAATCAGGTCGTCGCGATCACGGAAGTCTCGGGACGATGGTTGGGACAATGCCCGGCGCAAGGCAAGAATACCGTCGATATCCCCGGAATGGGGCAGATGGATATGGACCAGCTGAAGCGAATGGCCGAGGAATGGGGGGCGGGAGCCGAACGGTAAGGCCCGGCGCTGCCCAGTGTCCGGAGCCGAACTTGCCGGTCCCGCTATCCGAGCAGCTTCCGTTCGATCCCAAAGGCGGGCATACGCTGCGGGAGCTCGATGAGCAGGCGGGATTGGCCAAGGGCAGCGCGTTTCGCGCCTTCAAGGCGCTCGCATTGCGCGATGGCGTGGACTATCGCGTGCTGCACCCGGATGTGGACAGCGCGGCCTTTGCACGGTTGCGCGAGGCGGGTCGGCTATACCCCGGCGCCCTGCGGGCCATTGTGCTGAGCGATGCAGCGGGCAAGCGGGTCGCACGCGCTTTGCAGCAGGGAAAGCCGGCGGCAAATCGGTGATCGGGCAGCGGCGCACGATCACGCGGCCGCCGGTCAGGACCGGAACAATCGGCTGTGCTGGTGTTCATGCCAGGCGCTGGCCAGGGCCTGGCCAGACAGGCTGGCGCCCAACGCATCGTCGGGAAGCGACCACGCTTGTTCCACGCCGGCGCCGATGACGGCGTGCAGTCGGCCCAGTAGACGCTGGGCGCCGGTCTGGCCCAATACGCCCAGTTTGATGAGTGCAGCAGCCTGGTTCTCGCTGAAGGCCCAGAGGTAGCCCACCGCGGTCGTGCGAGCGGTCAGTCTTGCGTGCACTGCGGCCAGTGCGAAGGCCGCGGCGTAGCTCAGAGGCGCTTGGCCGTGCCGGGTTTGCCATTGCTGCATCACCGGTGCGTCCAGACTGACCAGCAATCGGCCCAGTGCCGCGCCGATCTGGGTGTCTTCCTCCCACAGTTCACGGCTTTCGCGGCATGCCAGCAGCCACGCGTTCCATGATGCGGCGAGCTCAAAGCGTTCGATCGTCAGGGCCTCGTGCAGCCGCCGGAGTACCGGGATATCCAGATAGGCCAGGCCATGCGTCAGGACGCCATCCAGCCATGCGGCGGCCTGGGCTTCGGTACGGATCCAGCCTTGGTCAACGGCTGATTCGAGGCCCTGCGACCAGGCAAAGGCGCCGATCGGCAGGCTCGGGCTGGTCAGCTGCATGAGGCGCAGCAAGCCAGTCTCGTCCAGCCCGCTGGTCATGGGCTGGGGTGCATCGCCGGGTGGTGGTGATGCGCGTGACCGCCCCCCTCGTCGTAGGCGCCGGATTCTGGTTCGAATCGGGCCTGCTCATGAGTGACGGTGAGTCCCAGCCGAATGGCCAGATCATCCAGCACATGATCATGCCGGTAACGGAGCCAGTGGGCGGTGATCTGCAGCGGGACATGGCGATTGCCCAGGTGGTAGCAGGCCCGCGCCAATTGCAGCGGATCGGCCGTGTGCACGGTCGACACCGCTTCCTTGGCAGCGCACACGGTTACGATCCGGCCGTGTGCGTCGCGCAGCCGATCGCCGTGTTGCAAGACCGTCCCGCGCGGCAATAGCAAGGCATATTCCCGGCCATCGTCCAGGCGCACGCGCTGACGGCTGCGCTGGCGCGCATCGAACGCCAACGTGAGGGTGCCTCCTGCGGGGCATTCGCCTGTCGACTCATCGGGCGCCAGGCGTTCGCGGATTTCCAGCATGATCGCGCACTCTCCGGATGTAGTGGTGCGGCCCCGCGCGTTTGGCGGTGCCGCTGGGGGCGAGAGCAGGATTATCCCATCTCCACTGTGAAAGTCAGCGCCGCTCCCGGTCGGCAGGAGGATGTTCCGCTCGGTGTTCGTTGACGTGCCGATGCGAATTGTTCAAACTCGAGGATCCTCCCCCGATGACCTAGTTTTGTCACATCATGTCCGCCCGTATCGCCCGTGTTGAACGAGGCACGCTTGAAACCCGGATCAGTGTCGAGTTGAATCTGGACGGCAGTGGCGTTTCGCGCTTGGCCACTGGCTTGCCGTTTTTCGACCACATGCTCGACCAGATTGCCCGCCATGGAGCGCTCGATCTCAGTATCGCGGCGCAGGGTGACCTTGAAGTCGACGCCCATCACACCGTCGAGGACGTCGGCATCACGCTCGGCCAGGCGCTGGCCCAGGCACTGGGGGACAAGAAAGGCATCGTGCGTTACGGGCATGCCTATGTTCCGCTGGATGAGGCGCTGTCGCGGGTGGTGATTGATTTTTCCGGGCGGCCGGGCCTCGAGTACACGGCGGATTATCCCCGCGCGCGGATTGGTGCATTCGATGTGGATCTGATCCGCGAGTTTTTTCAGGGATTCGTCAACCACGCCCAAGCCACGGTTCACATCGACAATCTGAAAGGGCGCAACGCCCATCATATTGCCGAGACCATTTTCAAGGCCTTTGGTCGCGCGCTGCGCCAAGCTGCGGCCTTTGATGAACGCCAGGCACAGGTCATCCCCTCCACGAAGGGAAGTCTTTAACCTCATCGGATTACCGCGATGCCGACCCTCGCGATCCTGGATTACGGAATGGGCAACCTGCATTCCATGGCCAAGGCCTTGGAGCGCGTCGCGCCCGATACCCGGATTCTGATTACCCAATCTGCTGCCGAACTGCGCGCAGCCGATCGCATCGTCTTTCCGGGCCAAGGCGCCATCGGCCATTGCCGGGTCGAGCTGGCCCAGCGCGATCTGCTGGGGCTGCTCCCCGAGCTCGCCCGCGAGAAACCCACGCTGGGCGTTTGCCTCGGCTTGCAGGCCGCGCTCGAGTTTAGCGAGGAAAACGGCGGCACTCCGGGACTGGGGCTGTTTTCGGGTCGGGTGCAGCGGTTCCCGGCTGGCATCCCGGAAGGGCCGGGGCTTCTCCCGATCCGTATTCCGCACATGGGGTGGAACCGCGTCGACCCCACCCGACCGCATCCCCTGTTTGAAGGAATCCCACCGGGAACGCGGTTTTACTTCGTGCACAGTTACTATGCCCCGGCGGGAACCGCCGAGGTGGCGGCGGTCAGCCATTATGGCGTGCCGTTCGCCGCTGCCATGGGTCGGGGCAGTTTTTTTGCGGTACAGTTTCATCCAGAGAAAAGCCAGCATGCCGGCTTGCGCCTGTTGGCCAATTTCAGCCGCTGGGATGGTTCCACTCCGGCGCCTGTTTCCTGATCCGAGGTCTGTCATGCTGCTCATTCCCGCCATCGACATCAAAGACGGTCAATGCGTTCGCCTGCGTCAGGGCCGAATGGACGATGTCACCGTTTTTTCCGATGATCCCGTCGCGGTCGCCGATCGTTGGGTCAAGACGGGTGCCAAGCGCCTGCATTTGGTCGATCTGGATGGCGCAGTGCAGGGTCGGCCGGTCAGCCGCGAGATCGTCTCGCGCATCTGTGCGGCCCATCCCGATGTCCCGGTGCAGATCGGGGGCGGAATTCGGGATGAGGAAACGGTTCAGGACTACCTGGATGCCGGTGCACGCTACGTCATCATCGGTACCAAGGCGGTCAACACACCCCATTTCATCAACGATCTGTGCATGGAGTTTCCGGGACACATCATCGTCGGCCTGGATGCCCGCAACGGCAAGGTCGCTATCGATGGCTGGTCCAAGCTGTCCCACCACGATGTCATCGATGTCGCCCGGCGTCTGGAGGACGATGGCGTGGAAGCGATCATCTACACCGACATCGGTCGGGACGGGATGATGGACGGGGTCAACGTGGACGCCACCGTCGAGCTGGCGCGCAGTGTGCGTGTCCCGGTGATCGCCTCGGGTGGCGTGCACTGCCTGGACGACATTCGCGCATTGTGTGCCGTGACCGATGAAGGCGTCATCGGCGCCGTGATCGGTCGTGCGCTGTATGAAGGGTCTCTTGATCTGGCTGCTGCCCAGCGGCTCGTCGTCGGCCTGGGGGGCTGAAGTGGCCCTTGCCAAGCGCATCATTCCCTGTCTCGATGTGGACGGCGGGCGCGTCGTCAAGGGTGTGCGCTTCGAAGGACTGCGTGATGCCGGGGATCCGGTGGAAATTGCGCGTCGCTACGATGAGCAGGGTGCGGACGAACTCGCTTTCCTCGATATCACGGCCAGTCACCAGGAACGCGACACGCTGATTCATATGGTGGAAGCCGTTGCGGCGCAGGTGTTCATTCCGCTCACTGTCGGCGGCGGGGTGCGTCACTGCGCCGACGTGCGGCGGCTGCTCAATGCCGGGGCGGATAAGGTTTCGATCAATAGCGCCGCCGTGGCGCGTGCGGATTTCATCCGCGAGGCTGCCGATCATTTCGGTTCCCAATGCATCGTGGTGGCCATCGATGCGCGTCGCGTACCCGGCACCGAGGCCGCTCCGCGGTGGGAAATCTACACCCACGGTGGGCGTCGGCCGACCGGTCTTGATGCCGTGGCCTGGGCCGAACGGATGGCTGAGCTCGGCGCTGGTGAGTTGTTGGTGACCAGCATGGATCGTGATGGAACCGGGTTGGGTTTCGACAATGCGCTCAATGAGGCCATTGCCCATCGTGTTGAAGTTCCCATCATCGCGTCAGGCGGTGTCGGGGGGCTTGAACACCTGCGTGATGGCGTTCTGGTCGGTCATGCCGATGCCGTGCTGGCCGCCAGTATCTTTCATTTCGGCACGCACACGATTCCCGAAGCCAAGCGGTTTCTCGCCGAGTCGGGAATCGAGGTACGCCTCGAATCAAAGGAAGCCGTTTGATGGGCATCGATGTCGAGTCCGTCGCTTGGAACCCGGATGGCCTGGTGCCGGCGATCGCTCAGGACGCCGCCACGGGGCAGGTGTTGATGCTGGCCTGGATGAACCGTGATGCGCTGCGCGAGACGCTGACTCGGGGCGAAGCCGTGTACTGGTCGCGATCGCGTCAGCGGCTTTGGCATAAAGGCGAGCGCTCCGGGCATGTCCAACAGGTGCATGAGGTGCGGCTCGATTGTGATCGGGATGCCGTGCTGCTGCGCGTGACCCAAAGGGGCGAGATCGCCTGTCATACCGGGCGTGCCAGCTGTTTCTACCACCGCTGGGCCGAGGGGCAGGGCTGGGTGCCGGTCGACCCGGTGCTCAAGGATCCAGAGGAAATCTATGGCGACTGAGGCGGCGCTCCAGCATTATCACGAGCTGGTGGAGGTCTTGCGAGCGCGGCGCGGGGCCAGTCCGGAAACGTCGTATGTCGCCCAGCTCTATGCCAAGGGGTTGGACGCGATCCTCAAGAAAATCGGAGAGGAAGCGACCGAGACGGTGATGGCGGCGAAGGACGGTGTTCCCGATGCTGTCATTCGTGAAGTCGCTGACTTGTGGTTTCATAGTCTGGTGCTCTTGGTACATCTGGATCTGGATCCGGATGCCGTGTGGGTTGAACTGGCCCGGCGCAGCGGGGTCTCAGGATTGACGGAAAAGGCCGCGCGGGGCAACAGCGCCCAGCGCAAGGAGTAAGGCGATGTTGGGTGGCGTCAGTATTTGGCAGCTTCTGATTCTATTGGTGATCGTGGTGCTGATCTTCGGGACCCGGCGCTTGGGCAGCATGGGTGGCGATTTGGGTGCGGCCATCCGCAACTTCAGATCGGCGATGTCCGACGAGGAGAGCGCAAAATCGACCGCCAAGTCCACGGGCACCTTGCCCGGTTCGTCGAGTCCGTCAGACCAGACGGCCGACCGGGTTCGGGACGAGACACACTCCGGTTGATTCCGCTCGCGTAACCCCGCCGAAACCGCGGGTCGCGCGCACCCATCGGGGAGTGCCGGGATGTTCGATATCGGCTTTTGGGAGCTGGTCCTCGTTTTCGTAATGGCTCTGGTGGTCCTCGGCCCGGAGCGGCTGCCCGCGGCTGCCCGGCAGATGGGCTACTGGGTTCGGCGCATCCGGGGCTTGGCCCACGTGGCGCAGCAGGAGCTGGAGCGTGAGCTCAAGGTCAGCGAGCTGCGCCAGCAATTGAAGGATAATCCCGACCTGCACAATCTGCGTGGCATCCGCGATGAGTTGCGCAGTCTCGATGCCATGGCGGGCCGTTCGATTCAGCCGCCAGCTGTGTCCGCCGCCGAGGAAGCCGAAATCCCGGCCGCTTCCGCACCGGATGCGGCGAACCAGGATTCACGTCCATGAACCCAGACGATCCCCAGGGGTTGACCGATCAGCCGCTGCTGAGCCACTTGATCGAGCTGCGCAGCCGTCTGTTGCGCTGCCTGTGGGTCGTGGGTATTTTGTTGGTGCCGTTGGCGTTTTTTGCCAATGACCTGTTTTCCCTGCTGGCCGCGCCGCTGCTGGCGAAACTGCCCGCCGGCAACAGTCTGATTGCCACGCAGGTGGTCACCCCATTTCTCACGCCCTTCAAGCTCGCCGCCGTGACCGCGATCTTTCTGGCCATGCCCGTTCTGCTTTGGCAGATCTGGTCTTTCGTCGCGCCAGGGCTGTATCAGCATGAGAAGCGCTTTGCCTATCCCATGCTGGTGATGAGCATCCTGCTGTTCTACGCCGGGGTCGCGTTTGCGTACTTCGTCGCGTTGCCCATTACGTTCGGTTTCATCACGCGCACGGCACCGCAGGGGGTGGCGGTCATGACCGACATCGCCGCGTACCTGGATTTCACCCTGACGGTGTTTTTTGCGTTCGGGCTCGCATTCCAGATTCCGGTGCTCACCGTGCTGTTGGCCTGGGCGGGGATCACCACGCCGCAGGCCATGACCCGCGCCCGGCCTTACGTGCTGGTCGGCGCTTTCGCTGCGGGGATGCTGTTGACACCGCCGGATGTGTTTTCGCAATCACTACTGGCTTTGCCGACCTATCTGCTCTATGAGCTGGGCATCGTTCTGGCGCGGGTCATGGTTCCCGGCGCGCTCGAGGTCGAAGCGCAGCGCCGGGATTCCCGCACCTCCTGAAGCGGCGCCGACGGTTATTCGGCAGGCGCTGCAGCGTCGTTCCGGGGACGGCCGTCCGCATCCACAATCTCTACCTCGCCCCAGCCCAGCGCCCGGATCTCGGGCTCGATTTTCCGCAGATCGCCGACCACGACCCAGGTCAGGCGGGACGGGTCGATCCAGTCACGGGCAACCTGGCTGGTCTGATCTGGCGTCAGCGCGCGGATGTCCTGCACGAAGCGATCATAGTAGTCATCGGACAGATCATAGAGCGTGATGTTCTGGATGCCGCTGGCCACCTGGGCAGCGGTTTCGAACTGACCGGGCAGCTTCAAGGTCATGTTTTTCTGTGCCTTGTCCAGCTCATCGCTGCTTATGGGGCTGGATTTGATGATGCCATGGATTTCACGGGATATCTCGCGCATCGCGGCAGCGGTCTTGTCCTGCTGTACCGGGGCGTGGAGCATCCAGGGTCGGTGGCCCTTGGCATCGATCAGTCTCGAGCCGGCGCCATAGGCCCAGCCCTTCTGTTCCCGCAGGTTGAAATTGAGTCGGGAGGTGAACATGCCGCCGAGTACCGCATTGACCGCGCGGAAGGCCAGATCCTCCGGTGCGCCGGTGGGCGGAACCAGTTCGCCGGCCATGATCATGGACTGACTGTAGTCCGGCCGGTCGATGAGGAAAATACGCGGCTTGTCCGGCGACGGTGGCGTGGGCAGCGTCGTGGCGACTACCGCATCCTCCGGTGCCGTCCAGCTGCCCAGCGCCTGTTCCACCTGCTGTCGCAGGGTGTCCAGATCGATATCACCCACCGCGACCAGCACCGCCTCTTTGGGGTGAACATGCCGTTTGTAGAAATCCCGCAAGCTTTCCACCGTCGCATCCTGGACCACTGACTCATAGCCACTACCGGTCAGGGGTTGGCCATAGGGATGCTCGGGGCCATAGAGCAGGGGTGG
Source organism: Candidatus Macondimonas diazotrophica (assembly GCF_004684205.1). NCBI lineage: Bacteria > Pseudomonadati > Pseudomonadota > Gammaproteobacteria > Chromatiales > Ectothiorhodospiraceae > Candidatus Macondimonas > Candidatus Macondimonas diazotrophica. The sequence goes on along the minus strand of NZ_SRIO01000001.1, from coordinate 175,394 downwards.
CAACACGCGTTGTGCCATGCTCGAAGGCTGGGTCTTTTCCTGTGCGATGTCGGCCAGCCGCTGTTGTTTCAGCAGTGCCAGGCGGTCTTCCGGGAATGCCGGGTCACGCACGATTTCCGCGAACAGCGCCAGCGACGGTTCGAGCGTTTCGCGCAAGGACGACAGGCTGATGATCCCTGCATCCAGGGTGGCCGAAACACCGATCGTGGCACCAAGGCGCTCCGTTTCGGCAGCAATCTGCTGGGCGTCGCGCCGACTACTGCCTTCTTCCAGCATGTCCAGCGTCAAACCCGCCAATCCAGATCGGCTGGGATCGTCGCTGGCAAAACCGGCAGGGACCAGCAGGTCCAGCTCCACGGTCGGCGCGTTGGGTCGGCGCGCCAGAACGATCTGCAGCCCGTTATCCAGACGCGTGCGTTCGAGCGCCGGGAAATCCAGGTCCGGTGGCGCGGCGGTTGCGGGTAATGTGGCGCGATCCACATCCTCACCGAGCGCGGCATAGGCTGGATACGGCTCGACGGTAATGGTCAGACGATTGTCGCCCAGCCATTTTTGAACCGTCGCCTGCAATTGCCCGGGTGTTGCTTCGCGCAGCCGGGTCAGGTCGGTCTTCCAGAACTCCGGATTGCCGCTGAAGGTTTGGCTTTCGGCGAGGATCTGCGCCTTGCCGGCGAAGCCGCCGACCTTTTCGATGCCGCGCAGGAAGCCGGACAGTGCGCGCATGCGGGCGCGCTCGAGCTCATCCGGGCTGGGGCCTTCCTGGGCAAACCGGCTCAGTTCCTCGTTCGCAACCGCTTCGATGCGGGCGAGATCGACATCCGGGCGTGCGGTCACGACGAGGTAGATTTGCGAACCCAGCTCGCCCGAGCCGACCCCCAGGCTCACATCGGTGGCCAGCTGTTCCTGTTCCACCAGCCGCCGGTGCAGCCGGGATGTTTTTCCGGCCCCGAGCACCGTGGTCGCCAGATCGAGCGCGGGCAGGTCCGCATGGCCCCATTCGGGCACATTCCAGACCGCATAAAGCCGGCCCTGGGCGACCCGATCCTGCAGCGTTATCCGGCGTGGCTGGGCGAGCGGCGCGAAATTCTTGGCAGGCCGGGTCACCGGCGGGCCGGGCGGGATGGCGCCGAAGGCCTGACGTGCCTTGGCGATGGCGGTTTCCGTATCCACGTCGCCCGCGATCACGAGCACGGCATTGCTGGGACCGTAGTAGGTCTTGAACCATTCGTGGACATCCTCGACGGTGGCTCTATCGAGATCCTCCATCGAGCCGATGGTGGTCCAGGAATACGGATGGCCCGCCGGGTAGGTGTTCTGGGCGATTTGTTCCCAGACCTTGCCGTACGGTGCACTTTCACGCTGGCGCTTTTCGTTCTTGACCACCGCGCGTTGTTCGTCGAGCTTGCCCTGATCGATCGCCCCGAGCAGATGCCCCATGCGGTCGGATTCCATCCACAGAGCAAGATCCAGCGCCGGGGTGGGGACGTTCTGGAAGTAGTTGGTGCGGTCACGACTGGTGGTGCCGTTCATTTCCGTGGCGCCGACCTGTTCCAGGGGGCGGAAGTAGTCGTCATTGAAATGCTCGGTGCCGTTGAACATGAGGTGTTCGAACAGATGCGCGAAGCCGGTCTTTCCGGCCACTTCGTTCTTCGATCCGACGTGGTACCACACCGTGACGCTGACGATGGGGGTCTTGTGATCTTCATGAACGATGACGGTCAAACCGTTTTCGAGTACCGTTTTGTGGTAAGGGATATCCACGTCGGCAATCTCCTGCAGAGGAAGCCCGGTTGGCGCTTCCTGGGCCTGTGGGTTGGCGGGCTCCGGTGTGACCGGTGGTTCGGGCGCTTCCTGAGCACATCCCGCGATTCCCAGCAGCAATGCTGCCAGAGCTACTTTCGTCCGTCCGTGCCAATTGCTGCTCATCCAATCTGCTCCTGTGTGGGCACCCGTCCATTCGCATGCCGACTCATGGGACAATTCATTCGCTGTGGCGCCATGCAGCCGGAAGATCGGCCCAAAGCGAGGTGTTTTGGAAATTCTCGTGTTCTATGTCATTGCCGGGGCCATCGCCGGGCTGCTGGGCGGCCTGCTGGGCATTGGGGGCGGCATGATTCTCGTGCCGGTCCTGGTCTATACGCTGCCCGCGCAGGGCGTGGATTCGGCTGTCCTCATGCAGACAGCCCTCGGCACGTCGCTTGCCACCATTGCCTTGACCGCTGTGTCCTCGATTCTCGCCCATCACCGGCGTGGCAGTGTGCCCTGGCATGTGGTCAGTCGGATGACGCCGGGAATCGTGCTGGGCACGCTGCTGGCGGGCAGTCTGGCTGCCGTTCTGCCCGGCGCCCTGCTGCGCCGCGGGTTTGGCGCATTCCTGCTGTTCGTCGCTCTGCGCAGCCTGCGCCCGCCGCGCCGCGATCCAGGCCGGGCGCTGCCCGGTACGTGGCGGCTCATGGGCGCGGGCGGCGGCATCGGCCTGCTGTCCGGCTTGACCGGAATCGGCGGCGGTTCGCTCACCATGCCCTACCTGTCCCGTCGTGGACTGGATCTGAAGTCGGCCATCGGAGGCGCCGCGGCATGCGGGCTGCCCATCGCCATTTCCGGAACGATCAGCTACCTGATTGCCGGGCGCACCGCGGCTGGGTTGGCCCCAGGCAGTAGCGGCTTCATCTACTGGCCTGCGGTGGCGGGCATGGGCATCGCGACGCTGTGGTGCGCCCCTTATGGCGCGCGCCTGGCGCATCGCTTGCCCGAGCGCGGGGTACGCGCCATCTTTGCCGGATTTTGCGTTCTGGTCGGCTTGCGCATGGTCCTGGCCTGAGATCACGATTCCACGCGCCGCCTGCTCGGGGTAGGCCCGGCCCCGCCATCCGTAGCCCACGCCCATGAACCCGCCTTACTTAATGACCAGGAACAGGCGGCCGGGCCCTCGCTTGAGAGTCAGCAGCAGCGTGTCCTGACCGTTCACAGCGCGCTTCAATTCGTCCACGGTGCGGATCGGTCGGCGATTGACAGCCGTGATGACATCGCCGGGACGCAACCCGGTTCGGGCGGCCGGGGATTGCGGCTTGATGTCGCTGACCTCGACACCGGCCCCTTCTTCGGCCGGCGCAAACTGGGCGCCTTCGAGCTTGGGATGCGCGATGGCGGTGCTGGCGGCACCGGCGGACTCGGCGAGTTCGATGGCTTCGCCAACGGCGGCATTGACCACCTGGCGCTTGCCGTCGCGCACGATTTCCAGCGTCAGCTTGTCGCCCACGCGCAGCAGGCCGATAGTGTTGCGCAGATCGCGATAGCTCTGCACGCTGCGGCCGTTGACGCTGAGGATGACATCCTCCGCCTTGATGCCGGCCTTATCGGCGGCCGAGCCCGGCTGGACCTGAGCGACCAGCACACCCGAGTTGCTGTTCAGGCCAAAGGCTTTCGCCAGATCCGGTGTAATGTTCTGGACCACGACGCCCAGGCGGCCGCGTTTGACTTCCCCGTACTGGATCAGCTGTTGCATGACCTGGCGGGCGATATTCGATGGAATGGCAAAGCCGATGCCGATGTTGCCGCCGCTGCGGGAGAGGATCGCGGAGTTGAGCCCGATCAGTTCACCCTGAAAATTGACCAGAGCGCCGCCCGAGTTGCCGGGGTTGATCGAGGCATCGGTCTGAATGTAGTCCTGGAAGCTGTCCGGATCGCCGATGCCCGAACGGCCGGTGGCGCTGACGATGCCGGAGGTGACGGTATGGCGTAGCCCAAAGGGATTACCGATCGCCACGACGAAATCGCCCGGTCGCGCCTTGTCGGAATCCGCCAGTGCCAGCTCGGTCAGATTCTTGGCGCTGATCTGGATCAGCGCCACGTCGGTTTCTTCATCCGCGCCGATGACTTTGGCGGTGAACTCCCGCTCGTCGATCAGATTGACCTTGATTTCATCGGCGCCCTTGATGACATGGGCGTTGGTGAGGATGTAGCCCTTGCGCGCATCGACGATCACCCCCGAGCCCAGGCTCTGGGTTTCCTGGACCTGAGGCCCGTCCGGCATGCCGAAGAAGCGCCGGAAGAACGGATCCTCGAACATCGGGTGGTCCATCAACGGATTGCGCACCTCGGTGGTTCCCCGCGTCGCGATATTGACCACGGCGGGATTGATTTTTTCGAGCAATGGTGCGAGAGACGGAACACCCTGGGCATCGGAGGCCTGCCAGGGCAGGGCGGCGGGCGCCTGGACGGGGATGGTGCAAAGCAGTCCGGCTGCGAGAACGAAGCCCGGAATCATCCATTGCTGCCGAATACCACGCCGTGTCCAGCGAGCCATTTTCATGTGCGTCATCTCCTTCGGATTCAACCGGGGAATCTGGCGTGTGCCATGGGCGGGCCAGATTTCGAATGTCGATGGGACCATGACCCCCGGGTTTCGTTCCCAAGCCCAGAACTATAGCCCATGTGGCCGGGCTCGGGAGGGAACCGGCGAGAAAAGAGGAAGACACAAGATGTTGTGGTTACGGTCCGAGCGATACACGTGAAATCGGAGGAGCGAGTCCGACGGCGAGGCCTTAATCTAATTCATTGAATACAAAGCTATTTTTATCTAAGCTATTGTAATTAAATGGATTGACAGCAGGCTTGTCGGGGCCTAGTCTTTCCTGGATCAACTACAAGATGTTGTGTAAATCCGCCGCAAGGAGCATCTTTCGTGAGCACCGTGCCGATGAACCTGAGCCTCGATTCCGCCGCCGATCTGCCGCTGCAACCTGCCTCGGAAGACATCTGGGACAAGAAATATCGCCTCAAGACCAAGTCCGGCAAGGTGCTGGATGTGACGGTCGATCACACCTACCAGCGCGTGGCGCGCGCGCTGGCCGATGTCGAACTGCCCGCCATGCGCGACGAATGGTATGCCCGATTTCTGTGGGCGCTGCGGCGCGGCGCCATTCCCGCCGGGCGCATCACCTCCAACGCCGGCGCGCTCGAACATAAACCGGCCACCTCCACCATCAACTGCACGGTCTCCGGCACGATCCGTGATTCGATGGACGACATCCTGGACAAGGTCCACGAAGCGGGGCTTACGCTCAAGGCCGGCTGCGGCATCGGCTATGAATTCTCGACCCTGCGACCGCGCGGGGCCTATGTCTCGGGCGCCGGTGCCCACACCTCGGGTCCGCTGTCCTTCATGGACATCTACGACGCCATGTGCTTCACCGTGTCCTCGGCCGGCGGGCGCCGCGGCGCGCAGATGGGCACCTTCGACGTGGGTCATCCGGACGTGGTCGACTTCATCCGCGCCAAGCGCCAGGACGGCCGCCTGCGCCAGTTCAACCTGTCGCTGCTCATCACCGACGAATTCATCCAGGCCGTGAAGAACGACGCCGACTGGCCGCTCGCCTTTCCCATCAAGCGCAAGGAAGCCGAGGTGGATGGCATCGACGTGCATCACGACGAGCACATCCTGTGGCGCGAATGGCCCACGCACGACGATTACATCACCGACGCAGCCGGGCTGGTGGCTTGCCGCATCTACAAGCACATCAAGGCGCAGCGGCTGTGGGATCTCATCATGAGCTCCACCTACGACTTCGCCGAGCCCGGCTTCATCCTCATCGACCGGGTCAACGAGGACAACAACAACTGGTTCTGCGAGCACATCCGCGCGACCAACCCCTGCGGCGAACAACCATTGCCGCCCTACGGCGCCTGCCTCTTGGGCTCGGTCAACCTGACCAAGTTCGTGCGCGATCCCTTCACCGATCAGGCCCGCTTCGACTGGGACGAGTACCGCGAAGTGGTGCGCGTCTTCACCCGCATGCTGGACAACGTGGTCGAGATCAGTGGGCTGCCCCTGCCGCAGCAGCAGGATGAGATTCGCCGCAAGCGCCGCCACGGCATGGGTTTTCTGGGACTGGGCTCGACGCTCACGCTGCTGCGCCTGCGCTACGGCGCGCCCGAATCCATTGCCTTCACCGAACAGGTGGCGCGCGAGATGGCGCTGGCGGGCTGGGAGGTCGCCTTGGCGCTGGCCGAGGAAAAAGGCGCCGCGCCCATCATGGACGAGGAATTCGAAATCACCGCCGAGATGCTTCACAAGCGTCCGGAAATGGCCGAAGACGGCCTCAAGGCCGGCGACCGCCTGCCGGGTCGTGTGCTGTGGGCGCGCTACAGCCGCTACATGCAGCGCATCGGTGAGGCGCGGCCCGAGCTCATCGATGCCCTGGCCGAGCGTGGCGGGCGCTTCACGCATCACAGCTCGATCGCGCCCACCGGCACCATCTCGCTCTCGCTCGCCAACAACGCCAGCAACGGCATCGAGCCCAGTTTCGCGCACCACTATTTCCGCAACGTGATCCGCGAGGGGCGCAAGACCAAGGAGAAGATCGATGTGTTCTCCTACGAGCTGCTGGCCTACCGCAGCCTGGTCAATCCCGAGGCGGACCCCAATGCCGAGGCGGCCGAGGCACATCTGCCCGAATACTTCATCACGGCCGACGACATCTCCCCGCGCCAGCACGTCGACATCCAGGCCGCGGCGCAGAAGTGGGTCGATTCCTCGATCTCCAAGACCGCGAACGTCCCGACCGACTACCCGTTCGCCGATTTCAAGGAAATCTACCTCTACGCTCACGAAAAGGGCCTGAAGGGCTGCACCACCTTCCGCTTCAACCCCGCCGCCTTCCAGGGCGTGCTGGTGAAGGAAAAGGATCTGGCCAACACAACTTACGTTTTCACCCTGTCCGACGGCACGGTGGTGGAAGCGCGCGGCAACGAGGAGGTGGAATACGACGGCGAAGTGCATAGCGCTGCCAACCTGTTCGACGCCCTGAAGGAAGGTTATTACGGCCGCTTCTGAGCCGCGCCGGCCCGGCCGTGAGGTCGGGAGCGAGCGTCACCGAATCATTGAATCGACATGCGCGCCCGAACGTGGCGCCCGGAGTCCGCACATGGCCATCAAAATCACCCAACCCATCACCGGCTATCAGGTCCTGCGCGAGGATGACAAGCCCGCCACGCCCGCACCCGCCGCCGCCCCGGCGCAGCCGGCCCGCAGCGACAACGTCATCCAGATGCACGAGCGGCTGGAGCGGCCCGACATGTTGGTCGGCGCCACCTACAAGATCAAGCCGCCCGTCGCCGACAACGCGATGTACATCACCATCAACGACATCGTGCTCAACGAAGGCACCGAACACGAACACCGCCGTCCCTTCGAGATCTTCATCAACTCGAAGAACATGGAACATTTCCAGTGGATCGTCGCGCTCACGCGCATCATCTCCGCCGTGTTCCGCAAGGGCGGCGACATCACCTTCCTCGCCGAGGAGTTGAAAGCCGTGTTCGATCCGCGCGGCGGCTACTGGCGGCCGGGCGGCCGCTACATGCCCTCGCTCGTGGCCGAGATCGGCGATGTCATCGAACGCCATCTGCGCTTCATCGGCATGCTGCCCGATACCGAACTCGACGAACGCCAGCTCAAGCTGATCGAGGAAAAGCGCGCCCAGTACGAAGCTCGCACCAGCGAAGTCAGCACCGGCAAGGGCGCCTTCCCCGCGGGCGCGCAGCTTTGCGCCAAGTGCCATACCAAGGCTGTGGTGCTCATGGACGGCTGCATGACCTGTCTCAACTGCGGCGACTCGAAGTGCGGGTGAGGTTTTTTTCTTGATCTGGCGTCAGGAGTGCCCCGACCTCGACCGCGCCCATGCTGCCGGGTGACGCTTGCCGTGAAACAGGATGAAACGCCGCGCCCGGTCGAGGGACGTCCGCTCGGCGCGGTAGTAGTAATGCCGCACCCGCAGCCCGTCGCGCAACCGGTCCAGCAGCTTTGGCGGTTGGCGAGAGCGAGACTGTCCATTCGGAAAAATTTGGGTCGACCAAATGGGTACACTAAGAATATCAGACTGATCTTGAAGGCTGTCGTTGACTTGGACGAATCGATTTGGTCGGGTCTGGGTCGTCTAATTCTAGTGGGGAGTCAGGGAATGAGTAATGGTATATCCAATCCATAGGAAGCTAGTCATTGCGGTTGCTTCTAGTGCGCTTTTTGATTTAAGTGAATCACACGCTGTATTTATGGATAAAGGTGAAGAAGAATATCGTGACTATCAAAGAAAAAACACAAATAACTATTTGCCTAGAGGCGTGGCGTTTCCATTTATTCGTAGGTTTCTGAATATAAATAAAGCGTACCCTGAGGACTTGCCTGTAGAAGTAGTCCTTCTTTCAAGAAATGACCCAGATACAGGCCAGAGAGTATTTAACACGATTAAGAGTTATGGTTTGGATATCAGTCGGGCTGGATTTCTTAGCGGAAAATCACCCTATAAATACATACCAGCTTTTAATGCTTCGCTATTCTTATCAGCAAATGAAGATGATGTAAAACAAGCTATTGAGGCCGGGTTTCCGGCAGGTACGATTGTTCCTTCTGAGGTCAATGATGACGAAGATGATCATGAGTTAAGAGTGGCATTCGACTTTGATGGAGTTATCGCAGACGATGAGGCTGAATCCGTTTATCATCAAAATGAGGATGTGGAGGAATTTCAGAGTCACGAACTAAGCAGGGCAAATATTCCTCACAAACCAGGACCGCTTGGTGACCTATTTAAGAAGCTTTCATTTCTACAAAAGATAGAATCGAAAAGAGAGCTGGAAGAAGCGGGGTATCAACGTATCTTAAGAACGGCGATAGTAACAGCTAGAAATGCCCCCGCGAATGAACGAGTTGTTACAACGCTCAATGAATGGGGAGTGACACCAGATGAGGTGTTCTTTCTTGGAGGAATTGAAAAGCACCATATTCTAGAGATAATGAAGCCGCATATATTTTTCGACGATCAGATGCGGCACTTAACATCCGTGGCTGGAAATATACCATCTGTACATATTCCGTTCGGTATTCGTAATGTAGCACCCAACAGAGCGCTACAGCCGGATCCCGAAAGTGGCGCGGCTGAGCTCCAACGTCGGGCGTAAAGAGTGATTGCTCCTTGTCTCTGCCCCCAATACGTTGAATACCGAAAATTAGTCCCCAGATTTTAAGGTTTAGGATTCGGAGAGCCCGTGGTCAATATCGATAAACTACTTCAAGATGCACTGATCATTTGGGCCACGGTAGATCCGATCGGCACACTGGCAATATTTACCGGCTTGACGAGTGGTCTGGACGCCGCCCAAAGGCGGTGTACCGCTATTCGTGCGGTTGCGTATGCAACTGCCGTGCTTATTGGCGCGATCGTTGTTGGTCAATTGCTGCTTACAGCCATGGGTATTAGGCTCATTTCCTTCCAGTTAGGAGGAGGAATCATTCTGTTTCTGTTTGGGCTGCAGATGATATTTGGTTCGGGTTTAAGTAGTGGTGAGCAGGAGCCCGGACATGATTTGGCTGTTTTTCCGTTGGCTATTCCAGCTACGGCCACACCTGGCGCGATTCTGGCGGTTATTCTTTTGACCGATAACAGCCTCTATACCATCCCTGCACAGGCGGCCACTGCTGCGGTGATGATTGCGGTTATGGTCGTGACGCTCATTCTGTTGCTTTTGTCTACACAAATTATGCGTGTTCTTGGTCAAGGAGGCGCCTCTATTCTCACTCGCATTATGGGTATGATTCTGGCGGCGTTTTCGGTCGAGCTCGTTATGGATGCGCTGGGTGCAGAACGTTGGCTAGGGGTGGTCGGTTAAAGGTAACTACTTTAGTTTGGCTTCAAGATGTTGACGCCCAACAAATCGCTTCGGGCAACGTTTTACCTGCCACCCGCTTTTTCTGCCGCATAAGCGGGCGTCGCCTCAAACGCATCTGAGCTCAGGCATTAGGCCGAACATAAGGAAAAGAGATGATCACCCGAAATCTGCTCGTCCTGCCTGATGATTTGCCGGTCCCTGAAGACGATAACGCATGCGCCCATTTGGAAGGTGCGGATATGCCAACCATCGCTCTAGGGAGCACTTCGGGCATCAAGGTTAATCTCGGGCTCGAGAGTGGGATATCCGTGGTCTACTTCTACCCTATGACCGGAAGACCGGACGCCCCTCCAATGATTGGTTGGAACGAGATCCCTGGCGCAAGGGGATGCACACTACAGTCTTGTTCATTTCGTGATCATCACGCCGATTTGCTCGAATTAGGGGCTAAGGTGTATGGCGTGAGCGCGCAATCTTCGGAAGACCAGAAAGAAGCCGTTCAACGCCTCCATTTGCCCTTTGAGTTGTTGAGTGACAGCAGTTTTCATTTGACCACGGTAATGAGATTGCCTACGTTCACATACAACTCGTTACGTCTCATCAAAAGGCTTACCCTCATTATTAAAGACGGCTCAATACGAAGAGTGTTTTATCCAGTTTTTCCACCAAATGAAAATGCCATCAATGTCATCGTTTGGCTTCAGAACAATAATGTCTAGAACTGCATTCCACCCGACTCGCTACAGCGGGCGTCGCCCCTTCCGTGGTCGGGTGGATTTGAACGATGGGCAGCGCTTCGCGCCGACCGTCGGTCGGAGTCGATGAACGCGTGCTGTCCGGCGCAAAGCGCTGTCCATCACGGCGTTCGAGTAACACGACTTCAGCCGCTCGCCCGCTTGGGTTGCGCGCACGATGTGCGCTCCACCCACGCGCAGGTGCCGCTCAACTCCCGCCGTTATCCCTATCGGATGTAATCACACGAGAGAGAGGTTTGGGTGCAAACACGGACACTGCCAGATCGCGCACAGCCGTTTGATGTTTCGGTTCGTGAAAGTACGGGTTCGTCCATCGTAGTGATCTTCGCGGTAGGAGCGGGTGGCAACCCTGAGCGACACCATACGCTGCTGGATACATTGGCTGAGTCAGGCTGTACGGTCGTGGCGCCATATTTCGAGCGGCTCGTCTCTTCAACCCCAACCGAAACTGAGTTGACTCTGCGAGCCAGACGCTTGTCACTCGCGCTTGATGCTTTCGTCCAACCCGGCGCAACCGTGGCGGGTGTGGGACATTCTATCGGTGCGACCACGCTGGTTGCGCTAGGCGGAGGCCAAATATGGCTAGGGCCTGGTCAGCCTGTCGAAATCACGCCAGATGAACGGCTGACCCGCCTGGGGCTGCTCGCGCCGGCAATGGGGTTTTTTCAGGCGCCAGGCGCACTTGCTGAGGTGCGTATCCCGGTTCTTGCCTGGGTAGGTTCCGAAGACCGAATCACACCTCCCGCCCAAACCATATGGCTGGCTGACACCATGCGTGATTGGCAAGCGGTGGATGTTTGCATTACTAACGGAGCGGATCATTTCTCATTCATGGACCAACGGCCACCGCAATCTGTTGAGGTGCTGGCTAATAAACAGGCATTTCTTCAGGAGCATTCCAGTGCACTTTGCCAATTCGTTACGAGTTGATGGCTCTGTGCGCTTCAGGGGAGGGAATGCAAGCAAGACGGATAACAATTCGCTGCAGCCGACCCCAAACCGCTTCGCAGTTTTGATCGGCTGAGCTCAGGCGTTGGAATCTCAAAGAGCGCCGATGAAGCTTGATGGCTTAGTTGACCAATACCGCTCGATGCCCCCGGTTTCAGTAGTGGCCTGATGTGGGGTTCACAGTCGCTGACTTGGCCAGATGCTGGGCCATGCGCCGAAATGCAGAAAGGCCGGCGCGTCGCGATGTGCTTCGGTGCGGATGCGTCCGGAAGGGGCGCAGTCCGATCGGGAGAGGGTTCGGCGGGGGAAAGGGTCCTTTGGTCCGGGGCTTGCCCGGACCAAAGGACCGAAGCGTCAGAAGGTGAACTGCAACCCGGCGGATGCCAAGTCGAAGTTGACTTCGAAGTTGTCCTTGTCGACCGGGATACGTTCGTATTCCGCCCGCACATAAAGATGGGGCAGGATCTTGAACTTCACACCGGCGCCGTAGAAGACGTTATCGCCGTCCCAGCCCTTGTCGAGCGGGCCGGGGCCGTCGAGTTCCACATCCCACCAGGCCATGCCGCCCTTCGCGAAGATGGTGAAAAAGTCGTTCGCCAGTGGCAGGGCCAGCACCACCGCGGCGGTATACACGTCACCGGACAGTTCGAAGCCGGCTTCTTCGGTTTCGCCAAGCTCGATGTATTGACCTTCGAGTCCCAGCCAAGGCAGCAGTTCGACGCCGATGAATCCTTTGCCGGTCGAGACATCGTCATCGAAGTCGGTGACGTCCTCGGGCAGCTCGATTTCCTGATCGCCGATCTCCAGGTCCTGAGCGGTGGCGTACACGTAGCTGATCCCAATATAGGGGCGCAGGTACATGTCATCGGCCTGGGCAGTCAGGGGGAGCAGACTACCGAAGCTCAATAGGGTGAGTAGGCTCAACTTACGCTTCATGGGCACCTCACATGTTAGTAAACAGGAAAACCCGCTGGGAACATGTCGTTTGCCATTATGCGGAGTCATTCTAATTTTCATCTCCGGGCTGCATGGCGCGGGTAACGGGCACTTGGTCCCGGAAATATGCAGCCAACTGGTTCGATCATCGCAAATGCACCGGTCGAACCCTGTTCCGGTTCGTGGTGTCTCGATGACCGCTGGGAATTGTTTCACGAAAAATCGGATGTGGCCATGCCCCCAATCGTCAGCTGTGGGTCTCACCCGCAAGGCGCTGCACCATGATATGTTCAGGTGTTCGATGATGGGGAGGAGCGCCTTGTGAAACGCATCACGATCTGGGGTTTTCTGGTCCTTCTGGGTCTGGCTGCGGTCTGGATTGGCGGCCCGTTCTACACGCTTCATCAGCTGCGGACAGCCGTTGAAACACAGGATGCCGCCTATCTGGACAACCAGGTGGATTTCCCGCTGTTGCGGGACAACATCAAGCTCCAGCTCAATGCGCGTGCGGCGCAAGCGACCCCGCCACGCTGGAGGGACAGTCCGCTTGGGGGGCTGGCGCTGGGGCTGACCAACCAGCTGGTGGATCGGCTGGTCGAATCGCTGGTCACACCAAGCGGCCTGCTCAGTCTGCTCGAGGAGCGGACCCTGCAGCCCGAATCACCATCCGCTGATCCCGAAGCGGACGGGACGCTGTCTGAGGCGGAACGAGAGATCCGCTTCCGAGAAGCCCGGTTCCGGTTCGAGGGCTTGAGTCGGCTGCGCGTCGAGGCAACTACCGAACAGGGTGAACCGATCCGGGTCGTTCTGAGTCGCCAGCATCTCAAGTGGCGCCTGACCAACCTCATCCTGCCGGAATGGCCGGATTCGCTGCTCGACTCGGCCCAAGGCGGTGGCGATGTCTGAGCCGCAATGGGGGCACCTGATCGAGCGATTGGAACGGCTGGCCGATCGGCTGGAGGACTGGCTGCCGCCGGTCCTCATGCCCGTCGATCTCGCGCAGGCATCGGTCTGGCGCTGGCGTAGCACCGGCCAGGGACGGGGGATGTTGGAGCCCGTGATGCACTACCGGGCTGCTGCGCTCGAAGATCTGCTGGGGCTTGAACGCCAGCGCGCCGCGCTGGAACGCAATGTCCGCCAGTTCATCGCCGGCCGGCCGGCCAACAATGTGCTGCTCTGGGGCGCGCGCGGGACTGGCAAATCCTCGCTCATCAAGGCGCTGCCGGGCGCTTATGCCGATCAGGGTCTGCGTCTGATCGAGATCGGCAAGGCCCAGCTCGGAGAGCTGCCGGATCTGCTGGCGCTGCTGTATGGTCGGCCTGAGCGCTGCCTTCTGTTTTGCGATGATCTCTCGTTTACCCACGAAGAGCCGGGCTACCAGCATCTGAAAGCGATTCTGGAAGGATCGGTGACCGCGCCGCCCGACAACGTCCTGATTGTGGCGACGTCCAATCGCCGTCACCTGATGCCGGAGTCGATGGCCGACAATCGTGACACGCGGATCCTGGATGGCGAGATCCATCCCGGCGAGGCGGTCGAGGAAAAGATTTCCCTCTCCGAGCGTTTCGGGTTGTGGCTGTCGTTTCATCCCTTCGACCAGGCGCAATACCTGGCCATCACGCGCCATTGGCTGGTTCGCTTCGGAGTTCGGGAACCCGGCCGCGAGGAGATCACCTGCGCCGCCCTGCAGTGGGCGCTGGAACGCGGGTCGCGCAGCGGCCGGGTGGCCTGGCAGTTCGCCAAGGACTGGCTGGGACGGGAGACGAATCCGGGAGCCGGATCGATTCCTTGAGCTGGATCAAGAGCCTGGGCGGTCGGGCTGGCGACACTGAACGCATGGGCGTCGGCGCTGTGCATCATGACCGCGGGTCGTGGCATCGGTATCGTCAGAGGCGCCCCATTCCGCTGAAGAATGGAGGTGCGCCATGTCCGCGGACATCATCCGCAAGCCCACCGGGGGCGTGAAGATCCGGCCTCATCTGACCGATTATGCGGCCGAATGCCGCAACTTCAGCTGGGCAGCTGCCCGCGCCGCCATCGACGGTCTGCCGGACGGCGGACTCAATATCGCCTATGAAGCCATCGATCGCCATGTCCAGACGGGGCGGGGCGCGCACATCGCGCTGCGCTGGCTGGACAAGCAGGGTGCGGCGCACGATTTCAGCTATTTCCGGCTGCGCGAGCTCACCAATCGCTTCGCCAACGTGCTCACCGATCTCGGCGTGGGACGCGGTGATGCGGTGTTCGCCCTCATGGGTCGCATCCCGGCGCTATACCTCAGCGCACTGGGCACGCTCAAGAACGGCAGCGTGTTCTGCCCCATGTTTTCCGCTTTCGGTCCCGAGCCCATCCATCAGCGCATGAGCATCGGTCAGGCGCGGGTCCTGGTGACCACCGCCGCGCTCTACGCGCGCAAGGTGGTCGGACTGCGCGCTTCCCTGCCCGATCTGGCGCATGTCCTGATTGCCGATCTGGACGCCCATGCGCCGGCGCCCGAGGGAACGCAGAATCTCCAGACGCTGATGGCGCAGGCCAGCGACACATTCACGATCGCCGCCACGCAGCCCGAGGATCTGGCGCTGCTCCATTTCACCAGCGGCACCACCGGACGTCCCAAGGGGGCGATGCATGTCCACGAGGCCGTGATAGCGCATCAGGCCACGGCGGGCTATGCCCTCGATCTGCGGCCCGAGGACGTGTTCTGGTGCACGGCCGATCCGGGCTGGGTGACGGGCACCTCCTACGGCATCGTCGCGCCGCTGGTGATCGGCGCGACGATGTTAGTCGATGAGCAGGAATTCGACGCCGAGCGCTGGTATCGCACGCTGCAGAACGAGGGCGTCACGGTCTGGTACACCGCGCCCACCGCGATCCGCATGATGATGAAGCTGGGGGCCGAGCGCGTGCGCCAGTATCGCTATCCCGACCTGCGTTTCATGGCCAGCGTCGGCGAGCCGCTCAATTCCGAGGCGGTGATCTGGAGCAATGCGGCTTTCGGCATGCCCTTCCATGACAACTGGTGGCAGACCGAGACCGGCGGCATCATGATCGCCAACTTCGCTGCCTGTGACGTCAAGCCCGGCTCCATGGGACGCCCGCTGCCCGGAATCGAGGCGGCCATCGCCAACCTCGACGAGGCGGGTCGGCTGGTGTTCGTGACCGAACCCGGTGAGCAGGGCCAGCTGGTGCTGAGGACACCCTGGCCGTCCATGTTCCGCGGCTACCTGAACGAGGAAGCGCGCTATCGCAAGTGCTTCATCGACGACTGGTATCTGACCGGCGATCTGGCGCGGCGCGATGAGGACGGGTATTTCTGGTTCGTCGGCCGGGCCGATGATGTCATCAAGACCTCGGGGCACCTGATCGGCCCCTTCGAGGTCGAGGATGTGCTGATGGAGCACCCCGCCGTGGCCGAGGCCGGCGTGATCGGCAAACCCGATCCGGTGGCGATGGAGATCGTCAAGGCCTTCGTCGCGCTCAAGCCCGGCGTCAAGGCCGACGAGGCGCTGCGCATGGCGCTGCTGGCCCATGCCCGTAAGCGGCTCGGCGCAGTGGTGGCGCCCAAGGAAATCGATTTCCTGCCAGCGCTGCCCAAGACCCGCAGCGGCAAGATCATGCGCCGACTGCTCAAGGCGCGCGAGCTGGGTCTGCCCGAGGGCGATACCTCGACCTTGGAGGAGAACGCATGAACACGGTCACGCCGCCCCTGGCGGAACGGTCGCCGGCTGATGCCGCAGCGCTGCTCAAGGACATGCTGCGCATTCGCCGCCTCGAGGAGCGCTGCGCGCAGCTCTATACCGAAACCCGCATCCGCGGCTTTTTGCATCTGTATATCGGCGAGGAGGCGGTGGCAACCGGCGTCAATCAGGCGCTGGCGCCTGAGGATGCCGTCGTTGCCACTTACCGCGAACATGGCCACGCGCTGCTGCGCGGAGTGCCCATGAACGCCATCATGGCGGAGATGTACGGCAAGCAGGAGGGCTGCAGCCGTGGGCGCGGCGGTTCCATGCATCTGTTCGACGCGGCGCGGCGCTTCTATGGCGGCAGTGCCATCGTCGCCGGGGGCATTCCCCTCGCCGTGGGGCTGGCCTTGGCCGACCGGATGCAGAACCGGCCGCGGGTGACCGTGTGTTTCTTCGGCGAGGGGGCGGTGGCCGAGGGCGAGTTTCACGAATCGATGAATCTGGCCGAGCTGTGGCAGTTGCCGGTCCTGTTCGTGTGCGAGAACAACCTCTACGCCATGGGCACCCACATCGCCCGTTCCGAGTCGGTGACCGAGTTGTGCCGCAAACTCTCAGCCTACGACGTGCCGTGCGCCAGCGTGGACGGCATGGACGTGCTGGCGGTCGCGGCGGCGGCGCGCGCGGCGGTGGCCGCGATTCGGGACGGCGGCGGACCGCAGTTTCTGGAATGCCGCACCTACCGCTTTCGCGCCCATTCGATGTTCGATGCCCAGCGCTATCGTGACAAGGCCGAGGTGGCCGAATGGATGCAGCGCTGTCCCATCGACGCCCTGCGCCAGCGGATCGAGGCGGCCGACCTGCTCGACGCGCAAGCCTTGAGCGACATCGAGGCGGCGGTGACGGTGGAGGTCGAGGCGGCCGTGGCGTTCGCCGAGGCCGGCAGCTGGGAGCCGGTCGAGGATCTGGTGCGCGATGTCTACACCTCTGCGGAGGCCATGTCATGAGCGATGCGCCCAAGCCGCACATGATCCAGACCACCTACCGCGAGGCGATGCGCGAAGCCTTGCGCGAGGCGCTGCGCAACGACCCCCGCGTATTTCTGATGGGCGAAGACGTGGGGCGCTACGGCGGCTGCTATGCCGTCAGCATGGGGCTGCTCGAGGAATTCGGCGAGGAGCGGGTGCGCGACACGCCACTGTCGGAATCAGGTTTCGTGGGTGCCGGCATCGGCGCAGCGCTCGGCGGCATGCGCCCCATCGTCGAGATCATGACGGTCAACTTCAGCCTGCTGGCGCTGGACCAGATCATGAACAACGCCGCTACCCTGCGGCACATGTCGGGCGGGCAGTTCAGCGTGCCCATCGTGATCCGCATGGCCACCGGCGCGGGCAAGCAGCTCGCCGCCCAGCATTCCCACAGCCTGGAAGGCTGGTATGCCCACATTCCCGGCCTCAAGGTGCTGACCCCGGCGACGGTGGAGGATGCGCGCCACATGCTCGCCGCGGCGCTGGCCGATCCGGATCCGGTCCTGATCTTCGAGCACGTGATGCTCTACAACCTGGACGGCTGGATGTCCACCCAGGCGGAGGCAGCGCCGATTTATCAGGCTCGCGTCCATCGCGTGGGCGCGGATGTGACGGTACTGGCCTACGGCGCCGGCTTTCACAAGGCGATGCGCGCGGCCGATCAACTCGCGGCCGACGGGATCGAGGCTGAGGTGATCGACCTGCGCAGCCTGCGTCCACTGGACGAGGCCACTATTCTGGCATCGGCGTCCAAGACCCATCGGGTGGTGATCGTGGACGAGGGCTGGCGCAGCGGCGGCATCTCGGCCGAGATCATGGCGCGCATCGTGGAACAGGGGTTCTATGAGCTGGATGCGCCACCGGTACGGGTGTGCGGCGCCGAGGTGCCGATTCCCTATCCCAAACATCTGGAGGACGCCGCGGTTCCCCAGCCCGAGCGCATCATGCAGGCGGTCCGGCAGGTGCTCGGCCATGGCTGAGTTCCGCATGCCCTCGCTCGGTTCGGACATGGAGGCCGGCACGCTGGTCGAATGGCAGATCAAGCCGGGAGACGCGGTACACCGAGGCCAGATCGTCGCAGTGGTGGAGACCGTCAAGGGTGCCATCGACGTCGAGATTTTCGAGGACGGCGTGGTGGACGAACTGCTCGTCGTGCCGGGCGCGGAGGTTCCGGTCGGCACGGCGCTGGCCCGCATTCGCAGCGCGCAGCCGCGTGCAGCGCCCGAGTCACCCGAGCCATCGACCTCGCCCGCCCCGATCGCTGCGACCCCGGCAGCTGCGCCATCGGAACCGGCTGTCGCCGGTGGTGTGGCGCCGGCCGCTTTGGCCCCAGCCCGCGGCGATCGGCTCAAGGTCTCGCCGGCAGCACGTCGCCGGGCGGCGGAGCGGGGCATCGATCTGGCTGATCTGCGGGGATCAGGCCCCGATGGCGCGATCACGCTGGCGGATGTGGAAGGTGCCGCCGCGCCCGCGCCCCGCACGGTCGCGGGCGCGCGCGATCTGGCCGCGATGCGTCAGGCGATTGCGGCCGCGATGGCCCATGCCAAGCGCGAGATTCCGCACTACTACCTCGCCATGCCGGTGGACATGGCGCCTGCGCTCGCCTGGCTGGCGCAGCGCAATGCCGATCGCCCGCCTGATGAGCGGCTGTTGTTAGGGGTCCTGCTGGTCAAGGCGGTGGCCAAGGCGACGGCGCGTTTTGCCGAGTTCAACGGCTTCTATCGCGATGGTGGTTTCGAGCCGAGCGAGGCGGTGCATGTGGGCATGGCTATCGCCCTGCGCGGTGGCGGGCTCGTGGCGCCGGCGCTGCACGATGCCCGGGATCAGGACTTGGATGCCCTCATGCAGGGCTTCCGCGATCTGGTTCAGCGCGCCCGCAGTGGGCATTTGCGCAGTTCGGAGCTGGCTGACCCCACGATCACCGTCACCAGCCTGGGCGAACGTGGCGTGGAGGCGGTTTTCCCCATCATCTACCCGCCACAGGTGGCGATCGTCGGGTTCGGCGCTGTGACCGAGCGGCCATGGGTGCAGGATGGGCGCCTCATCGCGCGTCAGGCGCTCACCGCGAGTCTGGCGGCCGATCACCGTGCCAGCGATGGCCATCGGGGCGGATTGTTTCTGGCCGCGATCGCCGATGTGCTGCAACAACCGGAGCTTTTATGAATCGTGACGACATTCAATCCCGTCTGACGCAGATTCTCGCCACCATCGCCCCGGAGATGGATCCGGCCGCGCTCGATCCGACCCTGGATCTGCGCGAGCAGCTCGACATCGATTCGATGGATCTGCTCAATTTCATCACCGCCATCCACAAGCAACTGGGCGTCAACATCCCCGAGGCGGATTACCCCCGGCTCACCAGTCTTGCGGCCTGTGTCGACTACGTCGCCGAGCGGCGCTGAATCCTGATGTCGCCGGGCGCCTGTCCAGCGGCGCCCGGCGCTTGCGGCTCAGTTGCGCCCCAGTAGCCGCCCGAAGGCTTCTTTCACATGGCGGGCCGCTTCGCCCAGTTCCGCCTCGCTCTGGGTCAGTCGGTCCTTGGCCTTCGCGCGCTGTTCGGCGAGCTGTTTGCGAAAGGACTGGATCTGCTGGGTCAGCTTGTGGCGGGCATCGGTAAGCTGATTGCGGGCGCTTTCGGCCTGGATCTCGAATTGCAGCTCCAGCGCTTCGAGTTCAGCCAACAGCCGATCGGCCGCGCGCGCGAAGGTCTGCAGTTCCTCGGTGAGTTTCTGGCTGATTTCCGCGCTGCCCGATTCGGCGGTTTCCGCGAGCTGCTCCTCGACACTGCGGACGGCCTGGCGCAGTTTCTCGCGTTGTTCGAGGTAGGCATCGCGGCTTTCGGCGCGGCCCAGCGCCAGTTGGATCTGGAGGTGTTCCAGCGCGCCCTGCACGCGGTTGCGGGCATCGTCGCTCAATGACGCCATGGCATCGACGCGGGTTTTCATCGCCGTCGTCGCAGTGCGCAGATTCTCGCGCTGTTCGTCAAAGCGCTGGAGCGCTTCGGCCCGTCCGAGCGTCAACTGCAGCTCCAGTGCTTCGGCCATGCCTTCCCACTGGTTCAGTTTGTGCTCGATGCTCTGGCGGATCTGGTGAATTTTCGACATGCGCTGCACTCCCCGTGCGATTCGGGATGGTCACCCGTTTGACGGACAGTGTAAGCCGGCGTGGGACGCGGGGATTGACGCACGTCAAAGTGCAGATCCATGACGTCAGAGGACGGCGCAGGGGCGGATGATTGCCGCGCCCATGGGGGATCGGCGATCAGAGCGCTTCGAGCTTGGCGTAGCTGGTGACCAGCCACTTGGCGCCCGCATCGCGGAAGTTGACGTGGATGCGGGCCGAGTCGCCGGCGCCTTCGAAGGCCAGCACCACGCCTTCGCCGAAACGGGCATGGCGCACGGTCTGGCCCAGGCGAAAGCCGTTCGCGGCAGCGCTTGCGGTGCTCAGGCTGATGGGTCGGGAAACTTCGATCTGTGGCCGGATCGCCTCGAGGCATTCGGGTGGAATCTCGTCCAGGAACCGCGACGGAATGGTGTACTGCTCGCTCTGGTAGAGACGGCGCTTTTCGGCATAGCTCAGATACAGGATCTGCCGGGCTCGGGTCATGCCGACGTAACACAACCGCCGTTCTTCGGCCAGCCCGGAGGCGTCCTCCAGGGCGCGCTGGTGTGGGAACAGGCCTTCTTCCAGGCCCGTGATGAACACGACCTTGAATTCCAGTCCCTTGGCCGCGTGCAAGGTCATGAGCTGAACGCCGTCCTCGCCGCTGCCGGCCTGCATTTCACCTGCTTCGAGCGCCGCATGGGTGAGAAACTCGATCAGGGGCGAGACGCCGGATTCGGGGTCGGTGGTGAATCCGCCGGCCGCGCGGACCAGTTCCTGCAGGTTCTCCTGTCGTCCCTGACCCTGTTCGCCTTTCTCGGCGCCGTGATGCGCCATCAGGCCACTGCGCTGGATGACTTCGGCCACCTGATCGCCCAACGGCAGATCCACGATGGTCTGGGCCAAGGCGTCGATTTGGCGCACGAATGTGGCCAGGGCGGCTGCGGTCCGCCCGCCCGTGAACTGCCGTGCAGCCTGCCATAGGGTCAGGTCTGCGGCACGGGCTTGCTGGCGCAGCGTCTCCACGGTGCGCACACCGATACCGCGCGGCGGAGTGTTGACCACCCGCTCGAAGGCCGCATCGTCATCACGATTCTGGGTCAGGCGCAGATAGGCCAGCGCGTCCTTGATTTCCGCACGCTCGAAAAAGCGCAGGCCACCATAGACGCGGTAGGGAATCCGGGACTGGATCAGGGCCTCTTCCAGCACCCGCGACTGGGCATTGGAGCGATACAGCACAGCCATCTCGCGTCGGGGCATCCCGTCGGACGCCTGACGTCGCAGGGTTTCGACCACGAAATCGGCCTCGTCGCGCTCGTTGAAGGCCCGATAGCAGCGGATGGGTTCGCCACGCGCGCCGTCCGTCCACAGGGTCTTGCCGAGCCGGTCGCTGTTCTGGGCAATCAGGGCATTGGCGGCATCCAGAATGGTCGCGGTGGAACGGTAGTTCTGCTCCAGGCGGATGACCAGGGTCTGCGGATAGTCCTTCAGGAAATGCTGAAGGTGGTCCGCGCGGGCACCGCGCCAGCCGTAGATGGACTGGTCGTCGTCACCCACCACGAACAGCTGGCCCTGCGGACCCGCCAGCTGGCGCAGCCAGCGGTATTGCAGGGCGTTGGTATCCTGAAACTCATCGACCAGTAGATGACCGAAACGCTGGCGATAGTGGGCCAGCAGCGCGGGATTGCGCTGCAGCAACTCGAAACTGCGCAGCAACAGCTCGGCGAAATCGAGCAGTCCCGCACGCTCGCACGCTTCTTCATAGGCCAGATAGATACGCTGCATCTGGGCATGGGCCGGGTCGTTCCCGGCGTCGACATCGCGCGCACGCAGGCCGATTTCCTTCTGCGCGTTGATGAAGGCCTGGCATTGCCGCGGCGGCCAGCGCGTCTCGTCGAGTTCCAGATTGCGCAGCACGCGCTTGACCAGGCGGCGTTGGTCGTCGCTGTCGAGGATCTGGAAGCCGTCGGGCAGTCCCGCCTCGCGTGCGTGCTGGCGCAACAGACGGTGCGAAAGCCCGTGAAAGGTGCCGATCCAGAGTGTGCCGGCCGGCAGGTTCACCCAGCGCTGCAGGCGCGCGCGCATCTCGCCGGCGGCCTTGTTGGTGAAGGTCACGGCCAGAATGCCGTAGGGCGAGACGCCTTCCACGGTCATCAGCCAGGCCGCGCGATGCACCAGGACCCGGGTTTTGCCGCTGCCGGCACCGGCCAGTACCAGGACCGGCCCAGGCGGGGCGCAGACCGCCTCGCGTTGCGGGCGGTTCAATTCGTCAAGCAGAGCGGTTACGTCGGTCATCGCGGCATTTTAACCCAGCTGACCGAGGCGACGCCGATGCCGGTCGATGATGCGTCACGCTGGCCACTTGAGGGCAGGAGACCGCCGGATCCGCCCCGACCGGACAGGATTTCGGCCCGGCCTCGGGTTATAGTGCTGGAAAACCCGCGGGAGACCCCTCAGATGCTGAAACGTTGCCTTATCCTTCTCTGCTTGTTGGCCCTGACGGCTTGCGCGACCGACCCGTTCGCCAAATCGCCCGCAGCGGGGAGTGGCGCGCTGGCGGGCCAACTGACCGGCGACGCCACCCGGCCGTATGCCGTGTTGATTCTGCCGGCTGGGCAAGGATTCGCCATGGCGTGGACCAGTGCCAAGGCCTATCCGGATGAGGACGGCGATTTCCTGCTTCCCGATCTGGCGCCGGGCCAGTACGTGCTGGCGGGCTTCAGTGACGGTCAGCGACCGTATTGGTTCAACCGCAAGACGGGGGCGGCACGCTGCGTCACCGTGCGCGCCGGTGAGGTGGCCTTCCTTGGTAGTTATCGTCTGATCGAAGGCAAGAGCCCCGAAATCACCGAGCGTTTCTATGGTCTGGAGTGGACCGAAGATCGCAGCGCTGCGGATGTCCTGGGCCGGCTGCGGACCAAGACGGGCGATCCGGCGTGGGCGGCCATGATCGGCAAGACCCTGTCGGCGCTGCCGGATCCCGCGCCTTCGCGTCCGACGCCGGACTGTTCGCAGGCACGATAGTCCGGCTCGTCAGCTCCGCGAGGTTCGATGGTGTTCTCCAGGCCCTGGCGCGCACTCGCCACCGGCTTAGCGTTCCTGCTGGTATCGATGTCGCCTGCGCGGGCCGTCGAACTCGTGGTCGAGGTCGATGGCCTCTCCGGAGATCTCGAGAAGAACGTCCGGGCCACCTTGGGCATCTTGCAGGAAAATGCCGAGCGGATGTCGGAATCTCGGCTGCGCCGGCTGCATCTGCAGGCCGAGGCGGACATCGAACAGGCGCTGCGGCCGTTCGGCTATTACACGCCCAGAATCGACAGTGCGTTGACACCACGTCAAGCCGGCTGGCTGGCGCGCTACCGGATCGATCCCGGCGAGCCGGTTCGGGTAGCCGATGTGGCCGTGCGGCTGGCTGGCGCGGGGCAGAATGATCCGGCGCTGCGCAAGGTAGCCGAATCCTTTCCGCTCAAATCGGGGGACGTGGCGGATCATCGCCGCTACGAAGAGGGGAAAACCCGGCTGCGCCGTCGTGCGCTGTCGAACGGCTATCTGGATGCCGACTTCGATCCTGCCGAGCTGCGCATCGACCCCGCTGCCGGCCAGGCGGAGATCTTGCTGACGCTCAATACGGGCCAGCGCTACCGCTTTGGGCCGGTGAGTCTGGAACAGGATATCCTGCGGCCCCAGTTCCTCACTCGGTTCATCCCCTTCGCGCCCGGGGATGACTACGAGATCCGCAAGCTGCTTGATCTTCAATATGTTCTGGATGACACCGAGTATTTCTCGCGCGTCGAGGTCATTCCGCATCCGGAGCAGGCGGTGGATGGGGCCGTCCCGATCGAAGTCGCGCTCGATCCGAACAAGCGCCACAAGTACACCTTTGGCATCGGCTACGGCACGGACACTGGGCCGCGCGGGACCCTGGGGTGGGACAATCGGCGCGTCAATTCCTTGGGGCATCGTTGGCGCAGCCAGCTGAAACTGGCTCAGGTCGATGCCAGTGCCCAGTTCAGCTATCTCATTCCGATCGACAATCCGGCCACCGATTCGCTGGATCTCAACGGCGGTTTGCGGGAAACCAACGTCGAGGACCGAACCAGCCGGATCACCAGCATCGGCGTGGCCCGCACCGACCGCGACGCACCGTGGATGCGCATCCTGCGCATCAATCTCGAACACGAGCGTTTTCAGCTCGATGGCTCGGATGAAGAAGAGACGATCCTGTCACTGCTGCCGGGCGCCAACTGGACCTACACCCGTGCCGACGATCCGCTTTACCCCCGCGACGGCTTGCGCTGGAGTGTCGATTTTCTCGCGGGGGTGTCCCCGGATGCGACACCCTACGGCCAGGCGTTGATGGAGACTCGCTGGGTGCACCCGGCCGGAAGCCGGGGGCGCTGGATCCTGCGCCAGCAAAGCGGTGCGACCGTGGCCGATACCTTGTCGGATGTCCCGTTGTCCAAGCGCTTTTTCGCCGGCGGCGATAACAGCGTGCGCGGCTACGACTACCAGGAGCTGGGCTCGCGCAACGAAGCGGGGCTGGTCCAGGGTGGGCGTTACCTGGTCACGGCCAGCGCGGAATTCGAGCAGTTGCTGTGGCGGCAGTGGGGCGCCGCGGTCTTCGTGGATGCCGGCAACGCATTCGATGATACCGAGATGGATCTGAAAACAGCGGCGGGATTGGGTTTGCGTTGGCGCAGTCCGGTCGGACCGTTGAAACTGGATGTCGCCCAGCCGCTGGATGAGCCGGATGCCGGGTGGCGGCTTCACCTGAGTCTGGGATCGGAGCTATGAGGTGGGCATGGCGCATTGCAGCAGCTGTGCTTGCCGGGCTGCTGTTCGGACTGGTCGCGCTGCTTTTGGCACTGTGGGGGCTGCCTAACGGCCCTGACCGTCTGGCTCGATGGCTGCAACCCCATTCTCCGATCGCTTTTGATTACGTGCGCTTCGAGGGTCCTCTGCGAGGGCCATGGCGCATCGAGCAGCTCACCGTTCGAAGCGATCGCTGGGACCTGGCGGCTGAACAGATCGAGCTGGCCTGGCATCCGGCAGCGCTGCTGCGGGGCACGCTGCATGTGGAACGGCTGGCCGTGCAGCAGATGCGCTTTCGCAACGAACCGCCCGCCGAACCGGAACCGCCACGCGAGGCGACACTTCCGGCGCCTTTGCGTTTGCCGCTGGCCGTGCATTTGGACCAGTTCCAACTCGATGACGGGTGTTACCAGGCGGGCGACGCCGAACCCGAATGCGTCGACGGCCAGATCACGAATCTGCGTCTGGACGGCAGCGCGTGGGCGGTTGATGCGTTGGCACTGGCGCATCCGCGGCTGCAGCTGAGCGGTCGCGGGAACGGCGAGGCCGCTGGCCGCTGGCCGTTTTCGGCGCGCTTGCGCGCTGAAACCGAGATCCCGGACTGGCCGCTTTGGACCGGCGAGTTCGCGTTGGACGGAGATCTGATCGAATTCGGTGTAGCGCACGCCGCGGCACCGCCTTACGCCTATCAGCTCGCTGTACGGGTGAGTGAGCCCTTGGGAGCGCTGCGCTGGCAAGCCGAGTGGATGACGGAGGCGCTGCGTCCCCATGCGTTCCGCACCGATGTGCCGGAGGCAGTCGTGCTGAGCGGAACCATTCAGGCAAACGGCACGGCGCAGGCCGCGGATGTCGAGGCGGCACTGCATGCCGATGGCGCGCCGGAGGGACCGTGGGATGCCCGACTCACCGGCATGGTGGATGCCGGTTCGGGACGCATCGACCGTCTGACGCTGGATGCGCCCATCGGTCGGGTCCGGGGGCAGGGGCAGTATGTGTTCAGTGGCGCCGACACCGACGTGCTGCAGGCCGATTTGTCCTGGGAGGCGCTGCGCTGGCCCGGCACCGCGCTGGACAGTCCGGAAGGCAAGCTTTCGATCAGCGGCCAGCCGACACGCTATGACCTGAGCCTGCAAGCGCGCCTGGCGGGCGCTTGGGCCGGTGGCGGCCAGGCCAGCATCGCCCTGGCAGGCGAGGGGAATCGGCAGGCGTTTGAGTTCAGCCGGATCGAGGCGCGCAATCTGCTCAAGGGTCGACTGGACGGACGCGGCCAGGTCGCGTGGGCGCCGGAGCTGACCTGGGATCTCGCCCTGCGTGGGCAGGGATTCGATCCGGGTGCGCTCGACGCGCGCTGGCCTGGACGACTGGCGTTCGATGCTTCCACCCGTGGCCAGCGCGACGACGCAGGGCTGGCCGCTGAGCTGCAGGTCGACACGGTGCAGGGGCGATTGCGGGGACGCGCGGTTCAGGGTCGGCTGGCGCTGCAGGGTGCGGGATCCGAATGGACACTGGAACAATTGGATGTCCGCTCGGGTGAGGCGCGGATGCGCGCCACCGGCCGATGGGGGCCGCAGATCGCGATGCAGGCTCGTTTGCGGGTACCGGATCTTGCCGATCTGTGGCCGGGTGCAAGTGGACGTGCCGAACTCGATGCGCGTGCCGACGGGCCTCAGGACGATCCGCAGGTGGAGCTCGAGGCTTCCGCGCGTGAGGTTCGGATGGAATCGCTGCGGGTGAGCGTCCTGGATCTGTCCGGCAGCTGGGGCGGGAAAAATGAACCGCTCCAGGCTGATGCGTCGATCCGTCAACTGGAGGTGGGATCGAACACAGTGGATTCGATCACGCTTGACCTGCGCGGGCGACCGGCTGACCACCGCTTGTCGTTCACCGTCGATCGGCGTGACCTTGCGCTGCAGTTGGCGTCGGCCGGCGGTTGGACGCAGGAGCGCTGGGTGGGGCGGCTGACGGCGTTGTCGCTTCGCCCCCCGGCCGGTGCGCCGTGGCAACTGGATCGGCCGGCGCCGTTGCAGCTGAGTATGCGGGACGCCGCCCTCGAGGGTCTTTGTCTGCGCGCATCAAGCCAGTCGCTGTGTGCCGATGGTCGGTGGAGCGGTGCCGGGTGGCAGGCGCAGCTGCGTCTGGCCGATCTGGATCTCGCGCCGTGGCGGGTCCTTGTGGGGAATGAATGGACGCTTGCGGGAACGATTGGCGCGACGGTGGATGCCCGGGGTGATGCGGAGCGCCTTGCAGGGACGCTGAGCGCGCGCGCGGACGGCGTGGTGGTGGAACGGCGCAGTCCCATCGCTTCATTGCCACCCGAACGGCTGCTGACCATACCCGAGCTGCGTTTGTCGGGTGAAGCAACAGATGATGGGCTCACCGCCGGGTTGAGTGGCGTGCCGGGCAAGAAGGGTCGGCTGGAAGCGCAGTTGGCGATGCCGGGCTACACCGGGCGCTGGCGGGAGCTCAGCCGTCTGCCGGTCGAGGGTCGCATGGTGCTGGAAACCGACGAGCTTGCGGCGCTGACTCTCCTGAGCCCCCACCTCGACCAACCCCAGGGGCGTTTCTCGGCCGATCTGGCCTGGCGCGGTCCGTGGCAAGCGCCAGTCTTTTCCGGCGGTGCACGTTTGGCCGGCGGGTCGGTCGACGTACCGGTCGCCGGTCTGCAGCTGCGCGACATCGCGCTGGAGGCGAGTCCGACCGCCGGGGATCAACTCCAGTTTGCCGGGCAACTCACATCCGGCGGCGGCGATCTGTCGCTGCAGGGGCAGCTGAAGCTGCAGGCGGGTCAACCGCAATTGCTGGCGCAGCTGAAGGGCCGCGATGTTCGGGTGGCCAATACGGCCGAAGCGGAGGTGTGGGTCTCTCCGGACATTCAGGTGGGCTACGCGCCGGCCGGCCTGTCTGTGCAGGGGCAGCTCACCGTGCCGCAGGCCCTGCTCAAGCCCAAGGAATTGGAGGGAACCGTTCGTCCCAGCAGCGATGAGATCATCGTCGGAGCAGCGGCCGAACCGGAACCGGAAACCCTGGCCTGGAATCTGGATCTACGCCTGATCCTGGGCGATCGGGTGCGATTCGAAGGATTCGGCCTCAAGACCGATATCACCGGTCAGTTGGGCTTGCGTGAAGGCCCAGGGACCCTGCCGGTGGCCAGCGGTGAGCTGGTGCTTGATGGGCGCTATCGAGCCTATGGTCAGGATCTCACGATCGAGCGGGGGCGGATTCTCTATACCGGCGTGCCGCTGGACAGCCCGGGGCTCGACTTGCGGGCCAGCCGCGAATTCCAGGAACAGACCGTCGGCGTCGAAGTGCGAGGCCTACTTCAGCAGCCTGACGTGAAGGTATTCTCGGCGCCGCTGCTACCCCAATCCGACGCCCTGGCCTACCTCGTGCTCGGGCGGCCGTTGAATCAGGCCAGCAGCGATGACAGCGCCGCCATGAATCGGGCGGCCGCTGCCTTGGGTCTGGCGGGGGGGGAGCTGCTCGCCCAGCGTATCGGTGGTCGTCTGGGTGTACAGGATGTCGAGATTCGCAATTCGGGCGACGTGGCAACCAGTGAGTTGAGTTTCGGGCGCTATCTCACGCCCAGGCTGTATATCAGCTACGGCGTGGGCGTCTTCAATGCCGTGAGTACCCTGCGCACCCGCTACGAACTCAGCCGACGCTGGACATTGCGAACCGAAAGCGGCGTTCAGTCCAGTATCGACGCGATCTATACCCTGGAACGGTGAACGCACCGCCCGTCAACCGGGCCTCGCACGCGGTGCTCAGGAAACCGCCGGACTCGATGTGGTCGGCGGCGTGTCGAGCAGTTCGGCGGCGCGCAACCGCGCTTCGCCCATATTGCGAGCGTATTCCAGGCGGCCGACGAGCCGGCGGATGCCCACACGCCGCAGCTTGAGAACCAGCCGGGGAGACAGGCCGCACAGCAGGACAGTCTGGCGGCGTCGATGCGCCTGCCGGATGAGGTCTTCCAGGGCCGTCATCCCCGTCATGTCCATCAATTGCACATCGGCCATGTCCAGGATGAGCACGCGCAGGCTCGGATCGACGGTGTGCAGGGTGCGCAAGGCCTTTTGTGCGGCACCGAAAAACAAGGGGCCGTTGATGTCGTAGATCAGGAGGCCGGGTAACTCCGGGCCCTCTGATCCGGCGATCTCGTGGTTGCTCAGCAGGCGACCTTCGGTAAGGTCGATGACGCGCTTGATGAACAGGATCGCCGCCAGGCCCATGCCGACGGTCACCGCAACCACCATGTCGAACAGGATGGTCAGGCTGAAGCAGGTCAGCAACACCATCACATCGCTGCGGGGCGCGTGGCGCAGTACGCGCACGAAGTGCCGGGCTTCGCTCATGTTCCAGGCCGTCATCAGCAGCAGGCCGGCCAGCGCGGCCATGGGTAGATAGGCCAGCAGGTCGGCCAGGGCAACCACCGCAAGGAGTACGATGCCGGCATGGCTGACACTCGCCAGCGGCGAGTGTGCGCCGGCGCGAATGTTGGTCGCGGTGCGGGCGATGGCAGCGGTAGCCGCCACACCGCCGAAGAACGGCGCGATCAGGTTGCCCAGGCCCTGCCCGACCAATTCGGCGTTGGGGTCATGGCGTGTCCCGGCCATGCCGTCGGCCACCACCGCGCACAGCAGTGATTCCAGGGCCCCCAGCATCGCGATGGCGAATGCCGGTCCCAGCAGGTCCTGAAGCAACCCAAAGGACAGACCCAATGGCTTGCCGTCCGGGCCGGGTTGCAGCCATGGCCATTGCCATTGCGGCAGAAACGGCGGAATTCCCTGACCGTTCTGGCCGCCGGTCGTCCAGGTGAATCGGGATCCGATGGTCTCCACGGTCCAGTCCGGTCCGAGTCGCGCCAGCAGCAGCGACAGCAGGGTGCCGGCCAGCAGGGCGACGAGGTGCCCCGGAAAGCGTAGCCCCAGCCGTGGCCAGGCCACCATGATGGCCAGGGTCGTGGCCCCGACGAGTGCGTTGGCGGCATGCATTTCCGGGACGGCGGCCAGCAACGTGCCCAGCCGATCCCAGTAGTGGCCGTCCAGGGCGCCCACCGGCAGGCCCAGGAAATCCTTCAGCTGCAATGTAGCGATCACCACAGCGATGCCGCTGGTGAAGCCCACCGTCACCGGATAGGGCACCAGTTCGATGAACCGCCCCAGCCGCGCCAGGCCCATGAACAGCAGGATCACGCCCGCCATGGCACCCGCGGTGAGCAGGCCGCCGAGACCGAATTGCTGGGCGATGGGAAGCAGGACCACGACGAAGGCGGCAGTGGGGCCCGACACATTGACGCGCGACCCCCCGGTTAGCGCGATGATCGCGCCCGCCACGATGGCCGTATAGAGGCCGTGCTGGGGGGCAACGCCACTGGCAATGGCCAATGCCATGGCCAGCGGCAGGGCGACGACACCAACGGTGGCGCCGGCGGTGAGGTCGCTGATGACGTTCTGACGCGTATAGCCGCGGTTCAGGGTGTCTTTCAGGGCCTGGGCAAACGGCAGGGACTGGCGATGATCCATGGCGGATCCTTTATCAAAGAGCATGCGGGCTGAGCGCGGGAGACGTGCGTTATGTTAATCGATCCGGGTGTTATGCGGGGCTGTGCAGCGCCCCAACGAGCCGCGATAATGCTCGCTGGACCAAATTCATAACATGGATGATTGGAGGAGCTTCATGCACAAGCCGCGTGCGATTTTCAGCGAAGAACACGAAATGTTTCGCCAGACCTGTCGCCGCTTCTATGAAAAGGAAGTGGTGCCCTATCACGATCAGTGGGAAGAGGACGGACAGGTGTCCCGGGAGGTCTGGCTCAAGGCCGGCGAGGCGGGCCTGCTGTGCATGTCGCTGCCGGAGGCCTATGGCGGCGCGGAGGCCGATTTCCTGTTCACCGTGGTGCAGGCCGAGGAACAGACCCGCGCCGGCGCCTCCGGGCCCGGCTTCATGCTGCACAATGAAATCGTCGCGCCCTACATCTTCAAGTACGGCAACGACGAACAGAAACAGCGCTGGCTGCCGCGCATGGCCAAGGGCGAGCTGATCGGCGCCATCGCCATGACCGAGCCCGGCACGGGTTCGGATCTGCAGGCGGTCAAGACCCACGCCCGGCGTGAAGGCGACCACTACATCCTGAACGGCCAGAAGACCTTCATCACCAACGGCTATATGTCGGATCTGGTGATCGTGATCTGCAAGACCGACCCCAGCAAGGGCGCGGCCGGTGTCAGTCTGCTGGTGGTCGAGGCGGGAACCCCCGGGTTCGACAAGGGTCGCAAGCTCAAGAAAGTCGGCATGAAGGCGCAGGATACGGCCGAGCTGTTCTTCGACAACTGCAAGGTGCCGGCAGCCAATCTGCTGGGCAAGGAAGGCGGCGGCTTCGGCTACCTCATGAGCGAGCTGGTGCAGGAACGCCTGCTCATCGCCATGGGCTCGATCACCGCCTCCGAGCATGTGCTCCAGCACACCATCGACTACGTCAAGCAGCGTGAGGTGTTCGGCAAGCCTTTGTCCAAGTTCCAGAACACGCGGTTCAAGCTGGCCGAGCTCAAGACCCAGGTGACCATTGGCCGCATCTTCGTGGATCGGTGCCTCGAACTGCACCTGCAGAAGAAGCTGGACGTGACGACCGCAGCCATGGCCAAACTCTGGACCACCGATCTGCAGTGCGCACTTACCGACGAATGCCTGCAGCTGCATGGCGGCTATGGCTACATGCTGGAGTATCCGGTGGCCAAGGCCTTCGTCGACGGTCGGGTGCAGAAGATCTACGGCGGCACCAACGAGATCATGAAGGAATTGATCAGCCGCAGCTTCCTGTGATGCCCTGCGTCCCGCGTGCCCGAGACGCGGGACGCCGCCTCATCAATGGGCGCAGCCGCAGGCGTGTTTGCCGCAGGGCATGAGCGGTGCGGATGGGCTGTTGCGGGTGATTACGCCGCCGCCGGTGATCAGGCGCTCGATGGCGGCATCACCTGGGGTATCGCCCAAGGGTTCGCCGGTTTCCTGACACAGTTCCGCCCAGGTCGTGAGTTCACGGCTGATGCTGTGCCAAACGGCAGCCGTGCGTCCATTGGCGGGGCAGTGATAATCATAGGTCGGCATGGTTCGGCCTCGCAGGTTGAGTGCAGTTCGCTGCCGGTGCATCGATCTGTGCCATTGAGTGTAAACCAGGCGACGCAGCTGGCGTAGCCGCTTTTCCAGTTTCTCCAAGTCTATCGGAGCGAGAATGAATCGACGCGGTTTTCTTCAGGGTTTCGGGGCGGTGATGCTGTGGGCGGGTTTGCCCCCGCTGGCCAAGTCGGCATGGGCGCAGGCCGAGGGATTGAGCTTCGGGCCGGCATTGCCCTTTTCGTTCGAAGCGCTGCAACAGCAGGCGCGAGACTTGGCGGGCCGCCGGTTCCAGCCACGTCCAATCAAGGCGGATGCGACGCTGGAATCGATCGATTTCGATACGCACCAGAAGCTGCGCTATCGCAAGGACAAGGCCTTGTGGGGGGGAGCCGAGCGCCCCCATGGAGTACAGTTCTTTCATCTGCATCGCTGGGTCCGCCAAGGCGTGAAGATCCATGTGCTGGAAGATGGCCAGGCCCGCGAGCTGATGTATCGGCCGGATTATTTCACCTATGGCGGCACGGGCCTCGACAAGATCCTGCCCAAGGATCTGGGTTTTGCCGGATTTCGGGTGCTCAACGAAGGCAAGGAGGGGCCCGACTGGCTGGCCTTCCAGGGTGCGAGCTATTTCCGCACCAGCGGGCCGTTCGACCAGTACGGCTTGTCCGCGCGCGGTGTGGCGATCAATACGGCGCTGCCCGAACCCGAAGAATTCCCCCTGTTCACACAATTCTGGCTGGAGCAAGCCGAGGGCGGAAAAACCGTCACGATCTACGCGCTGCTTGACGGACCCAGCCTCGCTGGGGCGTACCGGTTCGTCTGCCGGAAAGAAAAGACCATCACCATGGACGTTTCCGCGGCACTGTTCCCGCGTACCGCCATCACCCGCATGGGCATCGCCCCATTGACCAGCATGTTCTGGTATTCCGAGTCCAATCATCGGCAGGGATCCGATTGGCGCCCCGAAATTCATGACAACGACGGCCTGGCCTTGTGGACCGGGGCTGGCGAGCGCATTTGGCGGCCGCTCAACAACCCGCAGTCCGTGATGACCAACAGTTTCTTCGACAACAACCCGCGCGGTTTCGGTCTGCTGCAGCGCGATCGCGACTTCGATCACTATCAGGATGACGGCGCCTATTACGATCGTCGGCCAGCCTTGTGGATCGAGCCGCTGGGTGAATGGGGGGAGGGTACCGTTCAGCTGGTTGAAATTCCCACCAACGATGAGATCCACGACAACATCGTGGCCTATTGGCTGCCCAAGGCGCCGGTCACGGCGGGATCGCGTTGGGCCTTCGACTATCGCTTGCACTGGGTGGACCAGGAGCCCTATCCACAGGACGGCATCGGGCGTGTGGTCGATACCCGCATCGGCCGGTCCGGGATTCCGGGGCAGGAAAAGGGCATCCGACCGGAGAACGCGCGCAAGTTCGTGATCGACTTTGCCGGGCCGCATCTGGCCGAAATGCCGCAGCGTTTCGACTTGTTGCCGACCATTTGGGCATCACGCGGCCGTATCGTGGACAGCTATACGCTCAAGGTGGTCGGAACCGACCGCTGGCGCGCGGTATTCGACCTGCTCGATGTCGAAGGCACCCAGCCGGTGGATCTGCGCTGTTTCATCCCGTTGCGCAAGCAGCCGTTGACCGAAACCTGGCTCTTCCAGTACCTGCCGGAGGTGCATCGGGTTTAGCCTGGCGGTTCGCTGCGGCCGGTGCTAAGTTCATGGGATGCGGTGCGTGTGCCGTATGATTTGGCTCGTTTACATCAGGGAGGATGGACGATGAGCTTTGGATTCGAAGGGAAAGTGGCCATCGTCACCGGCGCGGGCCACGGCTTGGGTCGTTCGCATGCGCTGGAACTGGCGCGGCGCGGCGCCAAGGTCGTGGTCAACGATCTTGGCGGCAGCGTCGACGGCACCGGCGGCTCGAGTGAAGCGGCAACCGCCGTTGTCGAGGAGATCAAGGCGATGGGCGGTGCGGCGATTGCCAACGGTGGTTCGGTGGCCGATCCGCAGGGCGCTCAGAGCATGATCGACGACGCCATGAACGCCTGGGGGCGTATCGATGTGCTCATCAACAACGCCGGCATCCTGCGTGACAAGAGCTTCAAGAATGTCACCATGGAGGATTTCCGCTTGGTGCTCGAGGTCCATCTCATGGGCACCGTGCTGGTGACCAAGGCAGCCTGGCCGATCATGAACGAGCAGGAATACGGCCGCATCGTCGTCACCACCTCCGCCTCGGGGCTGTGGGGCAACTTCGGCCAGACCAACTACAGCGCGGCCAAGCTCGGCATCGTCGGCTTCATGAACACGCTGGCCAAGGAAGGCGCCAAGAAGAACATCCGCACCAATGCCATCGCGCCCATTGCGGGTACGCGCATGACCGAGGGCCTGATGCCCAAACCCATGCTCGACCAGCTCAAGCCCGAACTGGTGACGCCCGGGGTGGTGTACCTGTGTACCGACGATGCGCCCAACGGCTTCATTCTGCAGGCAGGCGGTGGCCGTTTCTTCCGTGCCCAGATGATGGAAAACCAGGGGGCCAGCATCAAGGAGCCGACCGTGGAATCCGTTGCTGAGCAATGGGAAAAAGTGGCGGACATGAGCAAGGCACGGGGTCACTGACCGGCACGACGGGGTTCCGTTTGCACAGACAGTCCAGCAGGACCGGCCGTCCGGGCCGATGCGCAATGAGGGACCATGAACACGGTTCAGTCCCAAGGATAGGGATTCAACATGGCTGAAAATCTCAAACAACGATTCGATCTGACCGGCAAGGTCGCGGTGGTGACCGGG
The DNA here is from genome assembly GCF_004684205.1 of Candidatus Macondimonas diazotrophica. Taxonomy (NCBI): domain Bacteria; kingdom Pseudomonadati; phylum Pseudomonadota; class Gammaproteobacteria; order Chromatiales; family Ectothiorhodospiraceae; genus Candidatus Macondimonas; species Candidatus Macondimonas diazotrophica. The sequence continues at coordinate 140,554 of NZ_SRIO01000001.1, read as the reverse complement.
GCCAGCAAGGGAATCGGGGAGGCGATTGCCCGTGGACTGGGTGAATTCGGTGCCACGGTCGTGGTCTCCAGCCGCCGCATCGAGGCCGTACAGTCCGTGGCCGACCAACTGACCAGCGCGGGTGTGCAGGCCAGCGCCGAAGCGGCCCACATGGGTGATATGGAGCAGGCGCGCACGCTGGTGGACAAGGTCGTCGCCCGTCACGGCGGCGTCGACATCATCGTCAACAATGCGGCGACCAATCCGGTCTTCGGGCCGATGATGAATGCCGATGAATCGGTCTTTCAGAAGATCATGGCGGTCAACGTGCAAGGCCCGCTGGAGCTGTGCAAACGGGCGGTGCCGATCATGCGCAGCCGTGGGGGCGGTTCGATCATCAATATCGCCAGCGTTGGCGGCCTTAATCCGGAGCGCATGCTGGGCCTCTACAGCGTCAGCAAGTCGGCCTTGATCAGTCTGACCAAGGTCATGGCCAAGGAGTGGGGCGGCATGGGCATCCGGGCCAATGCGATCTGCCCAGGTCTCATCAAGACCAAGTTCAGCCAGGCGTTGTGGCAAAACGATCAAGTGCTCAAGCAGGCGCTTGCGATGGCGCCCATCAGCCGGATCGGCATGCCCCAGGATCTGGCTGGTCTGGCGGTGTTTCTGGCATCCGAGGCCTCGACATACTGCACGGGTGGGGTATTTGTGGCCGATGGCGGTCTCACGGTCTGACCCGGAAGGCGCGATGTACAAGATCTACGGTTTTGGGCTGAGCAATTACTACAACCTCGTCAAGCTCGTGCTGCTTGAAAAAGGCTTGCCGTTCGAGGAGATTCCGGTATTCCCACCGGCACGGCCGGACTTTCTCCTGAAAAGTCCGATGGGGAAGATTCCCGGTCTGGAGGTCGATGACGGACGCTATCTCAGTGAATCCCAGGTGATCCTCGAGTATCTGGAGGAAACCCATCCGGAGCCTTCACTCTATCCCGGCGATCCGTTCACCCGGGCCAAAACGCGCGAACTCATGCGGATCATCGAGCTGTATCTCGAGTTGCCGGCTCGGCGGCTTTATCCGGCGGCCTTTTTCGGCGGTTCGGTGAGCGAGGAAATCAGCGGAGAGGTGCGTGCACAGCTGGAAAAGGCCTGCGCCGCATTCGGCCACCTGGCGCGTTTTGACGCCTATCTTTCGGGGGAGACGCTCTCCTTGGCCGATTTGGCGGCGGTCGTTCACCTGCCGGTGGTCTCGCTGGCGACGCGCCGGGTCTATGGGGAGAATCTGCTGGCTATTCTGCCCGAGCTCGCGGGCTATCTGGCGCGCTTGCAGGAAAGGCCCTGCGTGCAAGCGGTCATGGCGGGTCAAAAACAGGCTTCCACCCAGTTCATCAAAGGATCGCGTTAGACCGAGTGGATGGTTCTCGCAGAATCTCCTTGACAGGAAGGGACCGCCTCTCGATAATTCGCGGTTCAACGCGCCCGTAGCTCAGCTGGATAGAGTACCTGGCTACGAACCAGGTGGTCGGAGGTTCGAATCCTTCCGGGCGCGCCACTTTAAACCCCGGTCTCCGGGTTCTTGACCCGGATCAGCCAGACTGGCGTTCCCTGTGGGAGTGCTGGACCGGATGAAACCCGGGAATTCTCACCGGTTCATGGTTAGCCTCGTGCCGGCCTGCATCGCGCCTAGGCTCGGTGGGTTTGCAGTGTTCGCTTGACTGATGATTCTTCCGCCTCCTGAACCGGCATCGCAGTGCATGCGATGGGGTGGCGTTCAGGAGCATAATGATGAGTTTTCAAACCCTGGGCCTTGGCGCCGAGCTGCTACGTGCTTTGTCGGAGGCCGGTTACGCTGAGCCGACGCCGATTCAGGCGCAGGCGATTCCTTTGGTTTTGGAAGGGCGCGACCTGCTGGCCGCTGCGCAGACCGGAACGGGAAAGACCGCGGCATTCGTGCTGCCGATCCTGCATCGACTGGCGAGCGGGCATGGGCATTCTCCGCGGGCGTTGATTCTGGTTCCAACGCGTGAGCTGGCGGCCCAGGTGGCCGAATCAGTGGATACCTACGGGCGTCATCTGCGGCTGCGCAGCGCCGTGATCTTTGGCGGCGTCGGGATCAATCCGCAGATCGAGCGGCTGCGTCGGGGGGTCGATCTGATCGTGGCGACGCCGGGCCGCCTGCTGGATCACGCCAAGCAGCGCACCGTCGATCTCAGCGGAATCGAGACCCTGGTTTTGGACGAAGCCGACCGCATGCTCGACATGGGCTTCATCCACGATATCAGGCGACTGATTGGCATCCTGCCCCGCCAGCGGCAAACCTTACTGTTTTCGGCCACTTTCAGTGACCCGATTCGCGCGCTGGCGCACAACCTGCTGAAACAGCCGGCTACGGTGGAAGTGACACCGCGCAACACGACAGCGGTGCAGATTGCCCAACGCGTGCACCCGGTCGACAAGGCGCGCAAGAGTGCGCTGATCGCCCATTTGGTCCACGCCGGCGACTGGCATCAGGTGCTGGTGTTCACGCGCACCAAACATGGCGCGAATCGCTTGGCTGATCAGCTGGCCAGAGCCGGAATCCAAACCGCTGCCATCCATGGGAATAAATCCCAGAATGCACGCACCAAGGCCCTGGCGGACTTCAAGAGTGGACAGGTCCGGTTGCTGGTCGCTACAGATATTGCAGCGCGCGGCATCGATATCGATCGGCTGCCTTATGTCATCAATCACGAGCTGCCGAACGTGCCCGAGGATTACGTGCACCGGATCGGGCGTACCGGCCGTGCCGGCAGCTGTGGCGAGGCGATTTCGCTGGTCAGCCTGGATGAGCGGCCTTTGCTGCGGGACATTCAGCGACTGTTGCGGTGCGATATTCCGTCGAGTGTCATCGCCGGTTTCGAGCCCGGATCGGCGCCCTTGGCCGGCGAGCAACAGACCCATCCAAGCCCGCCGCGTGGGCGCCGTCCGGGTCAGCATCCATCACCGCGATCGGCGTCCGACAGTGTGCCCGGTCAGCGCCCTAGAAGGAGCGGGAACGGCCGCCGCCCCATCTAACCGAGGCATCAGATGAGGCGGAGCACGGATCAGGCGTAAGATGGATTTCGCGCCAGGGTGAAGCCCGGAAGCGACGCGTGCTCAGCATGGGGCCGGCTCCAGAACGTCGCAGGAAACGTGCCTGGCCGTGCCGGCCTTCCGGGTGATGCGCCGCCACCATGGCCGTGCAGGGTCGTCGTTCCCGCTGGACCTTCGCCTGAGTGCGCAGCGAGCGCGCCGCCCAGAGGCTGCCACGACCGCGTCGGCATGGCGGTTCGCGCATGTGCCGGTTTCCCCGTCGTTCACATCGATACAGGCGACTCCTCGAGCCGGCGCTTCTTGTGTCAGGCCCTTGGGAGCCGGATTGCAACGCGCAGGCCGCGGCCGTGTGTTCCGGTCTCGAGATGTGCGGTACCGCCATGCAGATCCAGAACACGACGCACGATTGAAAGGCCCAGTCCCGAGCCCGGTGCTTGCATGCCGGGGGGGCGGAAGAAGCGTTCCCAAACCCGTTGGCGCAAGGTTTCCGGAATGCCCGGGCCGTTATCCTCAATGACCAGCTGCGCCATGCCGTTCTCAACACTGAGCGCGACGTTAATGGTTCCTTCCGCGGTAGTGTAGCGGATGGCATTGTCGAGCAGGTTGCGCAGCATCACGGCCAGCGCGTCAGCATGGGCATGCTGAAGCAGGCAGGGTGTTTCAGGTGCGTCGAGGCCCAGCTCCTGTTTCTTTTCCAGTGCAGCCGGTGCCATCTCCGCAATGGCGGAGGTTACCAGTGCGGTCAGATCGACGCTGCCGATGGGGAGCCCATTTTGCCCCTGCTCGAGTCGGGCGAGCTGAAGCATCTGGGTGACGGTCCGGGATAGCCGGTCGATGCCGCGAAGCAGTTCGTTCTTGGCTGCGGTGCGTTCCGCTTCGCTGGCGTGGGGATCAAACGCTTCGATTTGAAGCCGGACCAAGCCCAGTGGGGTGCGCAGTTCATGGGCGGCGTCGCTGGTGAAGCGCCGCTCCTGGGCCAAGGCCTGGTCCAGGCGCAGCATCAGGCCATTGATGGCGCCGACGATCGGGCGCAGTTCACTGGGCAGTCCCGAGGTCGCCAAAGGCTCAAGCCGATTCGGTCGGCGTCGCGTGATGTCGATTCCCAGCGTTTTCAGAGGCGACAGCCGGTAGCCAACCAGCCCTGTAATGAGCAGGGCGGCGAGTGGAATCAATGCCAGGCTCTTGCTGAGCGTGCGGCGCGCGATCAGTTCGGCCATCTCGCCCCGGACATCGCCCCGTTCGGCAACTTGGATCATCAGGCCATGATCGGGATCCGGCAGGGTGAACACGCGCCAGTCGGATGCTTCCCATCGTGCATCCTGATAACCCGGTGTCAGCGGCGCATAGGACTGATCGGGCGGTGCGGATGCGGATCGCGCGATCAGCTCGGTTTCACGCCAGACCTGAAAGCTGAGTTTTCGCTCATAGGCATGGCCGATTCCCTTGGGTTCGATCGGTGCGGACCAGACTAAAGGAGGCTGGGAGACGGCGGGAAGTGCGTCAGCCAGCAGATTGTGGACGATGCGCGCGTACTGGGCGAGGTGTGCATCGAAGATTTCCTCGGTTTCGTGATAGGTGTCTCGATAGCTCCAGGCGCTGTCCAGAACTGTGAGGCCGGTCAGGATGAGCAGCAGGCCCAGCAGCAGCTGTATGCGGATGCTTTTCATGCCGAGGGGCGTTCGATCAGGTAGCCGACGCCGCGGATGGTTCGAATCAAGCTCGGGTTCAGCTTGCGACGCAAATGGTGGATATGCACCTCGATGGTGTTGCTTTCGACATCCTGCCCCCAGCCGTAAAGTGCTTCTTCCAGTTCGGCGCGCGACAATACCCGCCCAACGTGGGTCAGCAGGATCTGGAGCAGCGCAAACTCGCGGCGGCTGAGCTCGATGGTCCGGTCGTCGTAGCATACCTGCATGGAGGCCGGATCCAGCGTCAGGGCACCATGGACGAGCCGGCCTTGGTGCTGCCCCTGGCGGCGACGCTGTACGGCCCGTAGACGCGCAGACAATTCGTCGATCGAAAAGGGCTTGACCAGATAGTCATCCGCGCCGGCATCCAGTCCGAGAACGCGCTCCTCGATCGCATCACGCGCCGTCAGGATGATCACCGGTTCGCTGTACCCCGCTGCACGCAGACGCTTCAAGAAGTGCAGTCCATCCTCACCCGGAAGCCCCAGATCAAGCAGCAGCGCGTCATAGACCTCGGCCTGCAGCAGGTCACGTGCATGGCCAGCGGACTGGGCCCAACCCAGCTGATGCCCGGTATGACGCAGCGCACTGGACAACGCCGCGCCAAGATCCAGATCATCTTCAACGATCAATAGCCGCATGCGATGTATGTTAGCCTGCTGGACAGGCCTTGTTCAGCGCGTCGCCTGGATGGATCCTTGATGGCCTTGGATCTGGAGCCATTCAGGCGGCCTTTCGGCGCAACAAAGACCAGCGGAGTCGGCTACAATGAAATGCCCCATCCGACTGATCATCAAGGATTGCGCCAGCGACTGGGCCGGCTGGACGCATCAGCCACGGAGCGGGGATGGCATTCAACATACAAGTGATATAGAAGCGATATACAAGCTGTTTTCTCAATGGATCGAGGAGGATCATTTCGTCATGTACAAATCCAAGCAGTTCGCCCGCAAGGCGGTGGCAGGACTGGGTGTCCTGGCCTGCGCCGGCTTGGCGCATGCCGCTCCGGAAGGGAACCTGAGTGCTGCCCAGGCCATGGAAGTCGTGACCGTCCGAGGCAGCGATCTGGCTGCGCTCAAGGGGCAGTCGTTCAGCGACTATTCGGTCATGGTGGTATCCGGCGACAAACTCGCAGCCATCCCGTTCCAGTTCGATGACATGAATGAGCGTGGCTTCCCTTATGTCCCGGGTGGCAAGCTCAAGATCGATGGTACGGAAGGTAAGCTCGACGATAAGGACGAGCTGGTGTTCATGCTGAAGGATACCGGCCCCAAGGCCAGCCCGGAAATGCTGTCGGCTGCAGGCAAGGTCGTTTCGGAGCTCAAGCTCAGCGACGGCGGAGTCACCGGCTATGCTTATGTAGTCGAGGGCAACGCCGAGCGCAGCGACAAGGTCTATGCCCGGTATGATCAGAAGACCGGCTTGGTCAAGACAGAAAACTGGAGCCTGCAGCTCGATCCCAATAAACCGCTGAGTTGGAGCGATATGAAGGTCAAGACCTTCAAGGAAGATCGCACCATTCTCGATACCATGAAACTGCGTGTGCGGGCGAAGCTGGGTTTCATCCGGGCCACCATCAATAACAACATGGTCCCGAACAAGGTCATCGCCGTGAAAAACGGGCCGGTGCGCAGCATCGTCGAGGCCGACGCTTCCATTTCCATCCTGGGCATCCAGCTGCTGTCTGCCGCTGCGGACTTCGTGGCCTCGGCGAATTCCTTCGAGGTTCCGGTCCTGGCAACCATTCCGTCGGCGGCTTCCGCGCTGAGCGATCTGGCCATCGAAATCTCGTTGGACTTCCATGAGCTCGACGGCGCCATGGTTCGCACCGCGCTGACCCCCCAGCCGGTCATCTCCGGCAAGAAGGCTGCCCAGCCCCTGAAGGCCTCTTTGAAGGACAACTGGCTAAGTGGCAGCCATCCCGATGGGTTTGATATTGGCGCGTTCTTTTCCGTCACGCCGGGCGTGAAGGCGAATCTGGACGCGCTGTATAAAGATGCAGGCAACGGCGATGAGCCGGACGAGCCGGAGCGCTTCAAGGGCAGCCATCCGCAGGTCGGCTGGGCGCTCACCGACATTCCGACCGGTGTCGATCTGGACCTGATCGTCAAGTTGTACTTTGGCGACAATCTGTGGAAAGGCAATGATCCGACTGCCGCAATGAAGGAGCTCAGCACGCCGGTGAAGGCTCAGGTGACGGCGCTGTAATCGACACGCCGAGCATCAACGAGCACAAAAAAGGCCGGTCGCAAGACCGGCCTTTTAGTTTACAGATCGACGATTCGATCGAGCTGTATTGCCTGAGCGGCGCGTGAATCAGAAACGACGGGGACCGCCAGGACCGCGACGCGGACCACCTGGGCCAGCCGCCCGATCCATGGCTTCATTCACGCGCAGGCTGCGGCCATTCATATCGGCCCCATCCAAGGCGCTGATGGCGGCGGCTGCATCGGACGATTCCATTTCCACGAAGCCGAAGCCGCGCGGACGACCCGTTTCACGATCCGAGATCAGCTTGACGGAAAGCACGCTGCCATGTGCTTCGAACAAGCTGCGGACTTCGTCTTCGGTAGCATTAAAAGGCAGGTTACCGACATAAATGGACTTAGGCATAAACAGATTCCTAAACAAAAAAATCAGGTGACCCAAACGGCCGCCTGTGACCGTGGCGAAAACCTGAAACGCCTCGCCACACCGAACAATCACGGCGCCGGAAAACCTGCGCAGCGACGAAACCGAGCCACCGGAGCGAATCGGTACGGTTAGTATGCACCTATTCATGCGGCAATACATTAAAAATTTTCGACACGGCTGACCGCGTCAAGAGGCGCCCGCCCGGGGGGAGATCACGGGGGTGATAATCGCAGGCTTCCAACCAATTGGGAGATGTTCGCCATGCCATGCATTTGGAGGTAGGTGCGCATTCCAGCGGTGATTTTGGGCGCGATGAGCGGATCGTAGAACAACGCGGTGCCGATGCCGATCGCGGTGGCGCCCGCTGCGAGAAACTCCAGTGCATCCTCGGCGCTGGAAATCCCGCCTTGGCCGATGATGGGAATTCCATGCGGCTGTGCCACCTGCGCGACCTGGAAAACCCGCAACAGAGCGATTGGCTTGATGGCCGGACCCGACAGTCCGCCTTGCACATTGCCGAGGATGGGTTGGCGTGTGCGCAGATCGATGGCCATGCCTTGCAGTGTGTTGATGACAGCGAATGCATCGGTTCCCGCGTCGATGCAGCGGCGTGCATTGGCCTGGATGTCCGTCTGGTTCGGGGAGAGCTTGGTAATCAGGGGTTTGCGGGTTTCGCGTCGGCACGCGGCGACCACGCGTGCGGACATATCCGGGTCGTTACCGAAGGCCACACCGCCTTCTTTGACGTTGGGGCAGGAAATGTTGATTTCGATGGCATCAATGGGCGAATCATCGAATCGCCGCGTGACCTCGGCGTATTCCTCCACTGTCGATCCCGATACGTTGGCGATGAATCGAGTTTCAGAGAAATCGAGCGTGGGCAGGATGTCGCGCACCACCACTTCCACACCAGGGTTCTGCAGCCCGATCGCATTGAGCATGCCGCCCGTGGTTTCCGCGATGCGATGCGGCGCATTGCCCAAGCGGGCCGTTGCCGTGGTGCCCTTCAGACAGATCGCACCCACGTCCCGGTTGGAGAACCCCGCCACCCGCGTATACTCCTCTCCGAATCCAACACAGCCGGATAACAGGACGATCGGATTTGTAAACGCCAATCCGCAAAAATCGATGTTCAGGGGATCGGCGGACGGGTTTTTTTCGGGATGCACTGGAGCCATCGGTTTTCCTTGCCAGAACAACATGGATGCGAGGGTGAGCGCCATCTTATCAACTCAAACGGACGAAGCGGGATCGGCACTGCATGTCCTGCTCTATGAGCCGGAAATTCCGCCCAATACGGGCAACGTCATCCGACTATGCGCCAATTCGGGGGCTCGCCTGCATCTGATTCACCCGCTGGGCTTCACGCTCGACGAAGCGCGCCTGCGCCGGGCGGGACTGGATTATCGGGAGTTGACCGTCATCGAAGAACATGCCGGTCTGACGGCCTGCCTGGAACGTGTCCGGCCCAGGCGACTATTTGCGCTGTCGACCCGGGGCAAGGGCAGTCTGTTCGATGCCCGCTTTGAGCCGGGTGATGCCTTGTTGTTTGGTCCGGAGAGCCGCGGTCTGCCCGAAGCTGTGCTGGCGACGTTGCCGCAAGATTGCATCCTTCGCCTGCCGATGCGGCCGGGAAATCGCAGCCTGAACCTGTCCAATGCCGTGGCCGTGAGTGTGTTCGAAGCCTGGCGCCAGTGGGGATTTCCAGGCGCCGAATGATCCGGTGCAGAGGCTGGCAACCGACGACTGTCGGCACCGGTGAGCAGGAGCTTACAGAAACTCCGGTTTGGCAGGGCCCTGAGTCAGGATTTCCACCGCCTCATGGGGGCTCAGCCCTTCATAAAGAATGCGATAAACCTGTTCGGTGATGGGCATGCGCACGCCTTCGCGCTGAGCCATTGTCCACACCGCCGAGGCCGCCTGGACTCCTTCGACCACCTGGCCGATTTCCTGCTGCGCCTGGCTGCTCGACAGCCCGCGCGCCAGGGCCAGACCCATGCGGCGGTTGCGCGACTGGTCGTCGGTGCAGGTGAGGACCAGATCGCCCAACCCCGCCAAGCCCATGAAGGTCGACGCTTGTCCGCCCAGCGCCAGTCCCAGGCGCATAATCTCGGCCAATCCGCGGGTGATCAGTGCCGCCCGGCTGTTGGCGCCGAAACGCAGTCCATCGGCGGCGCCGGTGGCGATGGCCAGGACATTCTTGACCGCGCCACCGATTTCGACGCCGACCAGATCCGGGCTGGTGTAGGCACGGAAGCGGCCGTCATGGAACAGCTCGGCGACCTCCCGGGCGAAATGCTGGTCGCGCGAGGCCACGGCGACGGCGGCCGGGAGGCCGGCCGCAACTTCCCGGGCGAACGTCGGTCCGGAGAGTGCCGCCATGGATCGGGCGCCCAGTGTTTCTTCCACCACCTGGTGGGGGAGGTGGCAACTGCCCTGTTCCAGCCCCTTAGTGGCCCAGATTAGGCGGGTTTCGGTGCCAATCAAGGGCTGGAGACGGCGGAGCACGTCGCGCAGCGCATGGCTCGGCACCGCGACGAGCAGCAGATCACGGTCGTACACCGCAGCCGCAAGATCGCCTTGCACCGAGAGGCCATCGGGGAACTCGGCGTCGGGCAGGTAGCGGGTATTGCGCCGCGCGGTGGCCAAGGTGGTGGCATGTTCGGGGCGATGCGCCCAGAGCGTCACCGGATGGCCCTGGCGGGCCAGGTGGATGGCCAGGGCCGTTCCCCAGGATCCGGCGCCCAGCACCACGATGGCCTGTGGGGCACGAGTTTCCGTCATGCTCGGCTGGAACCGCTCAGGCCGTGGGCTTCGCGGCGCCGGCCTGGCGCTGCTGCAGGCGTTGGGCATACAACAGATCGAAATTCACCGGTGCCAGCAGCAGCTGCGGCAATCCACCCTTGCCGACCAGGTCCGAGACTGCTTCTCGGGCATAGGGAAACAGGGCGTTCGGGAAAAAGGCATTCGTCACCGCGTCGAGCTCCATGGTGTTGAGTCCTTTGACCAGGAACAACCCTGCCTGATGGACTTCCACCATGAAAGCAGTCTTGCCCTCGATCTGCGCGGTCACCGAAACGCGAAGCACCGCTTCATACTGCTCCGCATTGATCTGAGTGGCGTTATGGTCCATGTCCACTTTCATGGCCGGTTGGGCGTTCAGGCCGAACAGCGCCGCGCCCATCGGCAGTTCGAAAGAAGCATCCTTCAGATACAGCTTGAGGATCTGTAGCTGGCGCGCACTTGAACTGTCTTGGATCGGTTGCATGGGCATTGTTTCCTTTAAGAATATTTAAAATGGAGGCCCGGTCTTGCGGGAGGCCGCCGTTCATTCAGGACGCAGAATCTTGTGCAATCGGCCGGACCGATCCAAGGCGAGCATTTCTTCGCAATCCCCGATATGGCGACCATCCACGAACAACTGAGGCAGCGTCGTGCGGCCGCTGCGGGCTTGGATCGCTTTTCGCCGATCCGGATCGCCATCAAGGGGAATGTCTTCATACTCGACGCCGTAGCGGTCGAGTAACGCGCGGGCCCTCAGGCAATAAGGACACCAAGATAATGTGAACAGCTCAACCTTCATGGTCGTGTCAGCGCTTTTCCAGTGGAAGCTCGGCTTCGCGCCAGGCCCGCAGCCCGCCGCGCAATAACACCGGCCGACTGAATCCGGCCTGAGACAGCCGGGTGACCACCGAGGCCGCGCGAATACCGGCTTCGCAGCAAACGATTACCGGTCGATCCTTTTGGGGCTCGAGACTTGCCAGGGATTCATCCAGGCGCGCTTCAGGTATATTTTTCGCCTCGACGATGTGGCCTTGTTTGAATGTGCCGGAATCCCGTACATCCAGTACCCAGGCGTCTTCGCGATTGATCATCTGAACCGCTGTAGCGGGATCGACGCCGCCCCCGACTCGGCGTGCCCGCTGGATCTCCATGACAACGATGGCGATTAGAACAAGCCCGAGCGCGCCGAAAAGGACGGGATGGGCGATGATGAAAGACATGATGGACATTCGGATTATCCGGCGTATGGCAAAAGCAAGAGGTCCCTTTGGCGGGCATTTGTCGCACCATTATAGCTTTGGCGCCATCCGCTCAGATACCCGGCGCATTCGAATCATCATGATCGCAGGCCTCGTCTGTCTCGGAATATCGACCTCCGGCATGGCGGATACCGATGAAGCGCGTCTTGCGACCATCGAAAAACGTATGGCCACGCTCGAACGCCAGATCGAAAAGGACCGGTCCACCCATGGTCGAGCGGTGGCCGCATTACGGCGCTCGGAGCAGGCCTTGGCCGACGCGGCTCGGAAGCAGAGCGAGCTGGAGGCCCAGCAGGACGCGACGCGCCGAGAGCTTGAACAGATCAACGCCGATATCCGCCGCCAACAGCTTCGTCTGCGTGACAACCGCGCCATGTTGGCAGCACAGCTTCGGGCGCGTCAGGCGATGGGTGACGACCCATGGCTCAAGGTGCTGCTGAGCCCGGCGGACCCTGCGCAAACCGGGCGCATGCTGTCCTACCTGCAGTACCTTCAGCATTCGCAAGTCAGCCGGATCGAGGGCGCGCGCACGCAACTTGCGGAATTGACGAGCCTTCATGAGGCCGCGCGCAAGACCCAGGCGGTGGCTGCGCGTTTGGTGGCGGAACAACGGGAGATCACCGAAAATCTGCGTCATGCGCGGGCCGAGCGCGAACGCGCGGTTAAGCGGCTGGCTGGGACGGTGGCCGGGCGGGCCGAGGCATTGGATCGGCTGCGCCAGGATCGGGCGCGCCTGGAGGCGGTCGTTACTGCCTTGCCTGCAGCGGCACAGCCCTTCGCATCCAGCGCCACCGGCAGTTCAGCTTCCGCGCCGGAAATCGCAGCGCTTTTCCCAAAAGGACCGATTCGGCGCCTCAAGGGACGCTTGGGTTGGCCGGTGCCCGGCACGGTGCAGGCGCGCTTCGGGACGCAGCGGCAGGAAGGACGCATGCAGTGGCAAGGTCTGTTGATTGGAGCAGCCGAGGGAACCCCGGTGCGCGCTGTGGCGGACGGCGAGGTCTTGTTTGCGGCCTGGATGCCCTATTACGGACTGGTCGGAATCGTGGACCACGGGGGCGGTTTTCTGAGCCTGTATGGTCACAACCAGTCCTTGGTGCGGCGTCCCGGGGAGCGGGTGCGTGCTGGGGATATGCTGGGGCGGGTCGGGATCAGCGGTGGGCGCCAGACCCCGGCGCTGTATTTCGAGATCCGGCAGGGTGGAAATCCAGTCAATCCCGAGCGTTGGCTGGCGGCGACGAAATAGCGCTCACCGCGCGTGCGAGAAGGGTGTGAATCCGTCGTAAAAGCCAGAAATCGCGTTATAGTGTGATCGGATCCGCGGCTCTGCATTTTGATATCCATCAAGTGGGACAGGACCAAGGACTTGTCTTTCTGAAGTCATCAAGGGCGTACCATGAATTCCAAAGGACACGGTGGGTGGTTCCTTTTGTTGGGACTGTTGCTGGGTGTCGGTCTCAGTGTGGGCCAGGGCGTCCTGGCGGATCGGGCTGGGACGCAGAAAGTCCCGCTCGACGATATTCGCAATTTCGTGGAGATCTTGGAGCGGGTCAAGCAGGAATATGTCGAACCGATCGATGAAGGAACGCTGATCCAGAACGCTGTCCGCGGCATGCTCTCCGGCCTTGATCCGCACTCGGCCTATCTCGACGCCTCCGAGTTCAAGGAAATGCAGATCAATACCAGCGGCCGGTTCGGCGGCTTGGGTATCGAAGTGCAGATGGAGGACGGGTTCGTCCGGGTCGTCGCACCGATTGACGATACCCCGGCGGCCAAGGCCGGTCTGCAGCCCGGTGATCTCATCATCAAGCTCGATGACACCCAGGTCAAAGGCTTGACCCTCAACGATGCGGTCAACCGCATGCGGGGCGAACCGGGAACCTCGATTCGTCTCACCATCCTGAGAGAAAAGCTGGATGCGCCGTTTGTCGTGACCCTGACTCGGGACGTGATCAATGTCCAAAGCATCAAGCGGCGTGTGTTGGAACCTGGATACGGCTATGTCCGTATCACGCAGTTCCGCAATGATGCCGGCAAGGATTTGGAAGACGCCCTGAAGAAACTGGTGAGCGAAAACAAGGGCCCGCTGCGCGGTCTGGTATTGGATCTGCGTAATAATCCGGGCGGTCTGCTGACGGCCGCGGTGGAAGTCGCCGATGTGTTTCAGGATTCTGGATTGGTGGTCTATACGCAGGGCCGAAATGGCGCCGGTCGTCAGAATTTCCAGGCTCGCCCCGGTGACGATCTGCTGGGCGCCCCCATGGTGGTCCTGATCAACGGCGGTTCGGCATCGGCCTCCGAGATCGTCGCCGGTGCGTTGCAGGACAACAAGCGGGCGCTGGTCGTGGGGACTCGCAGCTTTGGGAAGGGTTCGGTGCAGACCGTCTTGCCCTTGCCGAGCGGCGATGCAATCAAGCTCACCACCGCGCGGTATTACACGCCCAATGGGCGCTCGATTCAGGCTGAAGGCATCGAACCGGACATCCCCTTGCAGCCGGTGAAGGTGAGCAGGGTAGAGCAAGCGATCGGTCCGGTGCGCGAGTCCGAGCTCAGTGGACGTTTGGCGCCGGAAGCCAAGCCGGTTTCGGGCGGTGTGCCCGCGGAAGCGGACGAAGCCGATGGGGGCTTGGTCGCAGCGGACTATCAGCTGTATGAAGCGCTCAACCTGCTCAAGGGGATGACGCTGCTGCAGTCGCGGCGGTGAGCGGGAAGGCCATGTCCGATCGCATCCCTCGCGTGTTGGTGGTGTTGGCCGATGGCTGCGAAGAGCTTGAGGCCGTCACCATCATCGATCTGCTGCGCCGCGCGGACGTGGCAGTCACGGTGGCAGGTCTCGAGCCCGGCCCGGTGACTGCCAGCCGCGGTGTGCGGCTGCTGCCCGATATTGCGCTTGATTCGATCGGGGGCGAGTCTTTCGATCTGATCGTACTTCCAGGCGGCGCCGAGGGCGCGCGACGATTGAGCGAGAGTGACCGAATTGGCGAACTCCTCATGCAGCAGATTCGGGAGGGACGCTGCGTGGCAGCGATCTGTGCGGCACCCACCGTGTTGGGGCGGCTGGGTCTGCTGGATCATCGCCGTGTTGCCGCCTATCCCGGGTTTCTCGAACCTCTTGAGATTCCCGGCGTAGAGATCGAGGCAGCGGCCAGTGTGGTCATGGATGGGCGCATCATCACCTCTCGCGGGCCAGGCACCGCAATGGATTTCGCCCTCTTCCTGATCGAGCACCTCACTGATCCGACCACCCGCGATCGGGTCGAGGCTGGCTTGCAGCGTCCTGCCACACATCACAGCTCTGCGACAGAGGGCATCGCGATTCGCGTCATGCGTTGATGGTTCTGGATGCGGCCATTTGCCGCAGCGGGCGATCGGCCTGGCGCCGTATAATCACCAGATGAATCCACACCAGTCATTGCGCGGCCAGACACACGTCCCGGCCAACAATCTGCACCGGTTGGTCCTGCTGCGTGGTACGGCGCATTTTGGTCTGGCCGCGGTGGTGGTCGTGGCGCACTGGTTGCTCGGCTTGGCGGTGCCGCTGGGGCTGCCGCTGATCATTTTGGGCGTCATGGTTATCGACAACGCCAGTGCGTGGCGCCTGACGCAACACATCGATTCGGTCAGCCGTCCGCGGTTTCTGCGTCATCTGCTGGTCGATATCGCGGGATTGACGGCACTGCTGTACGTCACGGGGGGGCATGCCAATCCTTTCGCATCGCTCTATCTGCTTCCCTTGGCGGTTGCGGCGTCGACCTTGCCGGCGCGCGACACCGGAACTCTCGCCCTGGCGAGTGTGGCTTGTTATACGGCGCTGATGTTCTGGAACATTCCCCTGGCTCACTCGCCGGCGATGGCGCATGATTCGTTCAATCTGCATTTGTTCGGGATGTGGGGCAGCTTCGTGCTGGCTGCCGGCGTGATGGCGTTTTTTGTCGCCGCCATGGCCGAGGAGCTGCGTGAGCGAGAGGAGGTTCTGGCACTTGCGCGGGAGGCAGCTTTGCGCGATCAGCAAGTCGTCGCCTTGGGGGCTTTGGCTGCCGGTGCGGCGCACGAGCTCGGAACGCCGCTGTCCTCCATGACCGTATTGGTCGACGAACTGAGTGAGCGATGTCCGGATGAGCCAGCGGTTCAGGATGATTTGGCGCTGCTCAAGTCCCAGGTGCTGCGTTGCCGCGAGAGCCTCGGTCGTGTGCTTGCCGCCGGCGGCGAACTGCGGGGTGAAGGGGCGGGGGTCGGAAACACCGAACATCTGCTGCGTCAGACGCTCGAACGCTTCAAGGCGCTTCGGTCGGATCATCCGGTGCGGGTTGCCTGGGCCAAACCGCCGCCCGGTCCCGATCTGGTGATCGAGGAGACGCTGATCCAATCGGTGATCAGTTTGCTCAACAATGCAGCCGATGCAAGTCCACAACCGATTGGTATCGAGATCGATTGGGATGTCCGGTGGCTGCATCTGTCGATACGGGACGAGGGCCCCGGTGTGTCGGCCGATCTGCTTCCCCACCTGGGACGACGCGGGGTCAGCGGAAAGCCGAGCGGTCATGGTCTCGGCTTGTTTCTGGCTCAGAGCGTGATCCGGCGCATGGGCGGGGAGTTGGCACTGGAATTCAGCCGTGGCCATGGCAGTTGTGCGCGGGTGACGCTTCCGGTGCTGGCGCCGGCTGCCGCGCGGGAAATGAGTCATGCCAGCGAGGATGGACATGGAATCGCGCCTATTGTTGGTTGATGATGACGAGGTCTTCGGGGCGGTCATGGCCCGGGCGCTCGCTCGCCGTGGGTTCATGGTGAACTGGGCCCGGGAGGGGGCGCAGGCGCTGCAATTGGCGCGTCAACACCATCCAACCCATGCGGTACTCGACCTGCGTCTGCTTGAAGGCGAGTCTGGGCTCGATTTGATCGAGCCATTGCGTGAGATCAATCCCAGCATCCGTATCGTCGTCCTGACGGGATATGCCAGCATCGCGACCGCGATCGATGCCATCAAGCTGGGCGCGGCGTATTATCTGCCCAAGCCGGTGGATGCCGATGCCATCGTGCGTGCTTTCGGGCACGCGCCAGGTGGCGGCGAGACAGCCGTTCCGGTCACGGAGGCGGAACCGCTGTCGGTCCGGCGACTCGAGTGGGAGCACATCCAGCGGGTTCTGGCCGAACACGGCGGCAACATCTCGGCCGCCGCGCGCAGCCTGAACATGCATCGGCGCACGTTGCAGCGCAAATTGGGCAAGCGCGCCGTCAACCGCTGAGCGGAGCGTCCTGGATGACGAGCTCGGCACGATAGCGTTTGGCATTGTGCACATAATGCTGGGCGCTCAAGGCCAGCATCTGGATTTCCGGCGGCGTGAGCGGGCGCACCACCTTGCCCGGCGAACCCATCACCATCGAGCCATCGGGGATTGTCTTGTTTTCCGTGATCAGCGTGTTGGCACCGATCAGGCAATTCTTGCCGATGACGGCGCGGTTGAGGATCACGGCGTTGATCCCGATCAGCGTGTTGTCGCCGATGGTGCAGCCGTGCAACATGACCTTGTGACCCACGGTCACGTTCTTGCCGATGGTGAGCGCGATGCCCGGATCGGTATGCAGCACCGAGCCATCCTGGACGTTGCTGTTCTCACCGACGGTAATGGTCTCGTTGTCCCCGCGCAGGACTGTGTTGAACCACACGCTGGCGTTCTTTTCCAGAACCACAGAGCCGATGAGCACGGCGTTGTCGGCAATGAAATTCTCCCCGTGGCACACCACTTCACGCGTTCCGATGCGATAGAGCATGTCTCCATTTCTCCCTGTATGGACGATTGCGCCAGTCTGGGGCGCGCTCCGGGCATCAGCATAGACCGCCCTCATGCCCGTTAGAATAGTCAGGATGACATCGCCGACCGATCTTCGCTCCGACAGCGCCCGATCCGGGGCGGATGACGCCTGCCCCGGGGTGCCGGAACACTGGGCGTGCACCTACGACGCGGCGGGATGGTCGGTGCGCGATACGGCTTCACGTCTGGGTCCACTGCGGGTGGATTTCGCCACTGGCGCGTTGGCCTATCGTCGCGCACACGGACGCGACAGCCAGCGCGGTCTGGGTCGTGCAACCGGCAAAGCGAATCCCGACGATCCGACTCTGATCGATGCGACCGGCGGGCTGGGCAAGGATGGCTTCATCCTGGCCTGTCTCGGCTGGCGGGTGACCCTTCTGGAGCGCTCGCCGCTGTTGGCGGGATTGCTGGCCGACGGCGTGGCGCGAGGCCGGCATGACGCCCGCATCGGCCTGATCTGTCGGCGGATGCGCGTGCTGCATCAGGAGGCAACGCACTATCTGGAGGGGCTCGCATCGACCGCCCGGCCCCGGGTGGTGTATCTCGACCCCATGTATCCGGTGGATCCGGGCAGCGCCTTGCCGGGGCGCGAGATGCAGTATCTGAGGCGACTGCTGGGTGATGCGCCATCCGATCCACGCTTGCTGGCCGCCGCGCGTGCAGCGGCGAAAGAGCGGGTCGTCGTCAAGCGGCCGGCCGGTGCGCAGCCGTTGTCGGACATGTTGCCGACCCATGTCATCCGGATGGGTGGAACTCGCTACGATGTGTACTTGACCCGCTCTTGATGGCTGCCGTGGGCGGGCAACCGCGCATGGCGGCGCTCACCCCCGGTCGCCGGTGCGGTCAGAAGACCCGGCCCAGACTCAGTGTGTAGATATACGGATCGACCTCGACGTTCACGTTGGCATCCGACCCCCGGAGCTCGCCGGCCACGCCGCCATCGGTCACGACGTTCGTGATCCGGTTGTCGAAATCCACGTCGACGCGCATCACATCGATGCCCAGGAACCATTTGTCGGTAAGGTCGATATCGACACCGGCCTGCAAGATGCTGCCCCATTCATCGCTGACCTCGAGATCGGGCGCCGTACCGGGGTCACTGCGGCGAGTCCACAGGCTGGGATCGACCAAGCGCTCGTTGTAGGTGATCGTGTAGGTGGCACCGGCGCCCAGGTAGGGGCGCACGCGGCGATCCGGGCGGAAATGATAGATCAGCTTCGCGTTCAGGGGCGCTGCTGTGACATCGGCCAGCTTCCCGTCCAGGGGGCCAACCTGGACATTGGTCAGCCGTGGAATCCGGATCCGGACCAGGGGTGCATCTTCCAGGCTGCCGCGGCCGACGTTGTCGAATTTGAGGGTGGGCAGCCCCAGCGCCGTTTCGATCGAGAGATGCGAGGTCAACAGATAGCCCAAGGTGATCGTTGCGATTTCATCCGGCGCCACGGCAATGCCTGAGCCCGCCACCGGCCCTGCCGGAAGTACGGTGCCGAGAATGGGAACGCGCGTGTCTTCTTCGAAGGTCAAGGGGCCGGAACTCGAGGACGGATCAAATCGGCTGACGCCAAATTTGGCATAGAAACTGCCTTTCTCCAGCGGATTCAAGGCTGGCTGGCCAAGCCAGCTTTGCGCCTGGCCGGACAGTGGCAGCGCCAGCAGCGCTGCGATCCACCCGGGTCGGGTCCGCCGTTTGATGGAAGCGATGGTATTCATGGACCGATCTCCCGCACTTGGTGTTGTCTATTCAGCTTGTTCTTCGGGCAGCTGGGCACAGCCCTGCGCTGCCCTGCTGCAGCACAAGGCGCGAAGGCTGATGCGCTTGGGCTGCTGGTTATTCGACCGTAACAGACTTGGCGAGGTT
Source organism: Candidatus Macondimonas diazotrophica (assembly GCF_004684205.1). Taxonomy (NCBI): domain Bacteria; kingdom Pseudomonadati; phylum Pseudomonadota; class Gammaproteobacteria; order Chromatiales; family Ectothiorhodospiraceae; genus Candidatus Macondimonas; species Candidatus Macondimonas diazotrophica. Next base: position 121,476 of record NZ_SRIO01000001.1, on the reverse strand, counting down.
TCGTGGCCGATCCACATCGGTTCCCTTGAGAACCGCGACGTGGTAGGCCAACAGCTGCAGCGGCAGCGTAAACAGGACGGGTGAGAGCATGGACAGAGGGACCGGCAGGGACAGCACACGGACGCCCGGTGTGGCGGTCAGGTTTGCGCCAGCTCCTGCAAAGACCAGCAGCTCCCCGCCCCGGGCGCGGACCTCGTGGAGATTGGACAGCAGTTTTTCCAGCAACGCGTTGTTGGGCGCCACTGCAATTACGGGAACGGCTTCGCTGACCAACGCCAGCGGACCGTGCTTGAGTTCGCCGGCCGCATAGGCTTCCGCGTGGATATAGGAGATTTCCTTGAGCTTGAGCGCGCCTTCCATGGCGATTGGATATTCCACCCCGCGGCCCAGAAACAGCGCATGCTCCCGGTGCACGAGGCGAGTCGCCAGGGCCGCGACGCTGGGTTCGAGCGCCAGAACCTGTTCCACCTGATGCGGCAAGGCGCGTAGGTCGGTGACGATGCGCGCGACTTCTTCCGGGGCCAGGGTCTGCGCTTGACCGATGCACAGGGTGAGCAGCATTAGCGCCACCAGCTGGGTGGTGAACGCCTTGGTGGAGGCGACGCCGACTTCGATTCCGGCGCGGGTCATCAGCACGCGGTCCGACTCCCGGACCAATGAGCTTTCAGGCATGTTGCAAATGGCCAGACGGCTCAAATAAGGCAATTCGCGGCTCAGGCGCAGCGCGGCCAGAGTATCCGCCGTCTCTCCGGATTGTGACAGGGTGACCAGAAGCGTACCGGCGGGGATGGCGGGCTGCCGGTAGCGGAATTCACTGGCGATCTCCGCGGTGGCCGGCAGGCCGGTCAAGGCCTCGATCCAGTAGCGCGCGACCAGGGCCGCATGATAACTGGTGCCGCATGCAACCAGATGGACGGCACGCACCTGGCCGAACAGCGCTTCGGCGTCGGGGCCGAACATGTCCGGCAAGACCTGGCCGCCGGTCAGGCGACCTTCCAGCGTTTCGGCCAGGACGCGTGGCTGCTCATGGATTTCCTTGAGCATGAAATGGCGATACGCGCCGCGATCGAGGCTCTCCTGGGTCAATTGGGAGTGGTGAATAGGTCGCTCGGCGAGGTTTCCAGAGCGATCGAGAATCCGGACGCCCGCGCGGCGGACCTCGGCGACATCGCCCTCGGCCAGGTAACGGAACTGTTGCGTGACCGGCAGCAGCGCCGCGCTGTCCGAGGCGATGAAGTGCTCCTCGATGCCGACCCCGATCACCAGCGGGCTGCCGGCGCGGGCAACCACAATTCGGTCCGGCGTGGCCTGGTCGATGACGGCAATGGCATAGGCACCCCGCAAGCGGGCAAGGCAGGCTTGAACCGCCGCCATCAGTTCGGTTTGCGTCTCAAGCGTTTGATGGATGAGATGGGCGATGAGCTCGGTATCCGTATCCGACTCGATGGACGCGCCACTCGCGATCAGTTCGGCGCGCAGATCCGTGTGGTTCTCGATGATGCCGTTGTGAACCACTGCGATCCGGCCGCCGGCAATGTGCGGATGGGCATTGCGCTCACTGGGGGCACCATGGGTGGCCCAGCGGGTATGCGCCAGCCCCATCAGTCCGTCGAGCGGTTGTGCGTCCAGGGCACGGGCCAGCATCTCGACTTTGCCGACGGTGCGTACACGCTGTAGTCCGTCCTGCCCCAGCACCACCATGCCGGCCGAGTCATAGCCGCGGTATTCGAGCCGGCGCAACCCTTCCAGCAAGATGGGAGTGACGTTCCGCTGGGCAATGGCCCCGACAATGCCGCACATGATCAGTCTTCCTTTCGAACGGGTTGTGCGTGCGGTTCGACGAGGGGGGTGACGGCCGTCAAGGGCGGGCCCGGACGTAGGCTCTCCCAAAGCTCTTGGTAGCGGCGTCCGCACGCCGGATGCAAGCCATCCGGCGCAAGATCGGCCAGCGGCTTGAGCACGAACGCATAGCGCAGGATGTCCGGGCGGGGCAGCTGCAGACCGGCTTCCTCGCCGATCCGGTCTCCGAACAGAATGATGTCCAGGTCCAGGCTGCGCGCCGCAAAACGGGCTTCGCCGCGGCGGCGACCGAAATCCCGCTCCACCTGGCGCAGATACTCGAGCACGGCCACCAAGGGCTCGGAGGTCGAAAACGCGATCACCAGATTCAGAAACGGGTCGCCGTCGAAACCCACCGCCTGACACTCATAGACGGGCGAGATCCGCAGATCTCCAAACCGTGCCGCCAACCGCGGCAAGGCCGCACTCAGGTTGCGGCGAGGCGAGATGTTGCTGCCCAGGCCGACGAAGACTTCAGTCGCAGTCATGCGCATTCGATGTCGGCTGCCGCCCGCGTTCAATGATCACGCCCACGTCGCGGGCTCCCCGGACTGCGCCGGTTTTGTTGATGCGGACCCGGATCCACTGGACCCCAAATTCCTCCAGCACCAAATGCGCCACCCGCTCGGCGAGTGTTTCGACCAGTTGGAACCGGCTGTCTTCGACGAAGCTGATCAGTCGTTTGGCAACGGCCTTGTAGTCCAGCGCATCATCCAGTGCGTCGCTTTGAGCGCCGCGGGTAATGTCTGCCGCCATATCCAGATCGATCGACACGGTCTGGCGAACCCGTCGTTCCCATTCGAAGACCCCGATCACCGTCGGGATGCGCAGATCATGCAGATAGACGATATCCACCAAGACTTCCGCTCGTTTCATTTGCAGCGTTGAACGATCAAGCCGGCATTCTAACCGGTCTGCGCACCCGGTGGGTGCAGGCTGTCGATGGGCCAGCGTGTGCGCACCGGCGCTGGGCCGTGCTCGCCGGCGCGAAGGCGGTGGCAGCCAGCCAGCGCGATCATGGCGCCATTGTCTGTGCAAAAAAGCGGTCTCGGATAAAAGACTTCAGCGCCCAGCGGAGCAGCCATGGTCTGCAAAGCGGCCCGCAAGCGCCGATTGGCGCCGACACCGCCGGCGACGACCAGCTGGCGCAGCCCGGTCTGCCGCAGGGCCCGTCGGCATTTCTCGCTCAGGACCTCGACGGCGGCCTCTTCGAAGCCGCGTGCCAGGTCAGCGCGCAACGACTCATTCAGGTTGTTATTGGTGTCCCGCGCGGCGTAGAGGACGGCCGTTTTCAAGCCGCTGAAACTGAAGTCCAGGCCCGGACGATCCAGCATCGGCCGAGGAAATCGAAAGCGATCGGGTGTGCCGGATTCGGCCAGCGCCGCGAGTGCAGGACCGCCGGGATAGGGAAGGCCAAGCAGTTTGGCGACTTTGTCGAAGGCTTCTCCGGCGGCATCGTCGATGGACTCGCCCAGCAGCTGATAGCGGCCGATGCCCTCGACCGCGACGAGCAGTGTGTGTCCGCCGGAGACCAGAAGCGCCAGGACCGGGAAATTGGGTGCTGGGGATTCCAGCCACGGCGCAAGCAGATGGCCTTCCATGTGATGCACGCCGACACATGGACGATCCCAGGCCAACGCCAGGGACTGGGCCAGAGTGGCGCCGACCAGAAGCGCCCCCACCAAGCCGGGACCAGCCGTATAGGCGATTCCGTCGATCGCGGTGGGCGCTGTGTCGGCTTCCGACAAGACCTGCCGAATCAAAGGCAGCAGCTTGCGGATGTGGTCGCGGGAGGCGAGCTCCGGGACAACCCCGCCATGGGGTGCATGCAGAGCGGCCTGGGTATGCAGGACATGGGCGAGCAGACCGCTTGTGCTGTCATAGATCGCCGTAGCGGTTTCATCACAGGAGGTTTCGATGCCCAGTACCCGCATCGGTATTTCGTCAATCTCGGTCGTCGATGGATTGGCAATTGTAATTCAAAGCAGATAGAATTTCCCGTCTTTATTCGGCCACGCTTGTCGGGGTCGTCCGGATCAGCAACCGATTTTCACGCCCAGCCCGAGTGAGATTTCATGCCAAGCGTTCGTGTCAAGGAAAACGAGTATTTCGACGCTGCCCTGCGGCGGTTCAAGCGCGCCTGCGAAAAGGCGGGCGTTCTGACTGAAGTGCGTCGCCGCGAGTTCTATGAAAAGCCCACGCAGGAGCGCAAGCGCCGCAAGGCCGCTGCCGTGAAGCGTCATGCCAAGCGGTTGATGCGCGACGCCCAACGGCAGACCCGACTGTACTGACACGGACTCTGATGGAGACCAGCGTGGATCTCAAGAGCCGGCTCCAGGAAGACATCAAGGCAGCGATGCGTGGCGGCGAGAAAGCACGCCTGCTGACCTTGCGCATGTTCTCTGCCGCCATCAAGCAGCGTGAAGTCGACGAGCGCATTGAGCTTGACGATTCCCAGGTGCTGGCGGTGGTCGAAAAGCTGATCAAGCAGCGCCGCGAGGCGGCCGTGCAATACGAGACCGGCCAGCGGCCTGACTTGGCGGCCAAGGAGCTGGCTGAGGCGGCGCTGCTGCAGGTCTATCTCCCTCAGCCCTTGTCCGAGGCAGAGGTCGGCGACTTGATCGAAGCGGCGCTGATCGAGTCGAATGCCTCCGAGATGAAAGACATGGGTCGAGTGATGGCCGCCCTCAAGCCCAAGATCCAGGGGCGAGCGGACATGGCTGCAGTCAGCGCCCGACTCAAGAGCCGCCTCGGCGGTTGATTCCTTCCCTCGCATGCGCCGGTTGAATGGCGCAGGAAGGCGATCGTGAGCGGATCCATCCCTCAGGAATTCATTGATGAAGTCGTTGCGCGTACCGATCTGGTTGCGCTCATCGATCGGCGTGTCCCCCTCAAGAAAGCCGGCAAGGACTTTGCCGCGCGGTGTCCATTCCACGACGAAAAGACGCCGTCCTTCACCGTCAGCGCGGATAAGCAGTTCTATCACTGTTTCGGGTGTGGGGCTCATGGCAACGCCATCGGGTTCCTCATGGCGTTCGATCGACTGGAATTTCGCGATGCTGTGGCCGAATTGGCCGCCGATGCGGGGCTCGATCTTCCGTCCGCCGGCGATGCGCCGCCGCCACACCATCAGGCATTGCGCCAAGCCATGGATGCAGCGGCGCATTTCTACCGCCAGCAATTGCGGGATGCGCCGCGCGCGATCGACTACCTCAAGCGACGTGGATTGAGCGGTGCGACGGCGGCAGCCTTTGGGATCGGCTATGCGCCCTCGCGCTGGGATGGCTTGCTGCAGGCGCTCGGTGGAGACGCCAGCCATCGTGCACTCCTGATCGAAAATGGATTGCTCATTGCCCGTGATGGCGATGAAGGGCGGCATTACGACCGCTTTCGCGATCGGGTGATGTTCCCGATTCGAGATGGGCGCGGACGCGTGATCGGATTCGGCGGCCGTATCTTGGATCAGGGTCAGCCCAAATACCTGAACTCGCCGGAAACCCCGTTGTTTCACAAGGGGCAGGAACTCTACGGATTGTATGAGGCCCGCAAGGCGCAGCGGGAATTGCCGTGGGTGCTGGTAGTTGAAGGCTACATGGATGTGTTGATGCTTGCCGAGCACGGCATTCCCAATGCCGTTGCCACATTGGGTACCGCAACCACCTCGGATCATTTGCGCCGTTTGTTTCGCCACACCAGCCGCGTGGTGTTCTGTTTCGATGGGGATCGCGCGGGCCGCGCCGCCGCGAGCCGCGCCTTGCAGACCAGCCTGCCCGAGATGCAGGATGGGCGGGAAATCGCCTTTCTGTTCCTGCCCGAAGGCGAGGATCCAGATTCTCTGGTGCGCCAGGAAGGGCGCGAGACTTTCCTCGGGCGTGTTGCACAATCCCAGCCGCTGTCTGATTTTCTGCTGCACCACCTGAAAGAGGGTATCGACCTCCAGACCCACGAGGGGCGGGCCCGTCTGGTCGTGCGGAGCCGTTCCGCATTGGAAGTGATTCCACAAGGCGTTTTTCGAAATCTCCTGGCGCAGACACTGGGCCAGCTGGCTGGCGTTGAGCTTGCACCTGCCAGTGGCCTGGCCCGAGGTCGCCCGGTCCGAAGCGGTGTACCGCAGGCGGTTGCGACTCATCCGAGCCCGTTGCAGCGCTTGGCCGGCTTGCTTCTGACGCATCCAAATGCGGCGCAGTGGGTCGATCCGGAGCTGGTTCCGCTTCTGAAGGACGGAGATGGCGAAGCGCAATGGATGCTCGCGCTCATTGAACTTGCGAGGGATAAACCCCATCTAACGAGTGGCGGGATCTTGGAGCGATTCCGGGCCCATCCGGCTGAGTCCCTGTTTGCACAACTGCTGGCTTGGCAGCCGGAGCGATCGGCCGAGGGCGTGGCCCGTGAATGCCGGGATATCTGCCGGCATTTGCTCCAGCGTTCGGTTCGGAGTGAAATTGATGCATTGCTGGCCAAAGCCGCCACCCAGGGATTGGACGCACAGGAGAAGGAGCGACTCCGATCGTTGCTGTCGCAACGGGGGTGATTGTGGTGCTGGATTTTAGTCGGTCCCACATGAAATACTATATAATTGGGCGTTTATTTACGCCCCTTGCCTAAGGTTGAGCCGCCGTATGAGCGAAGATCAGCGTTCCCTGCTGAAGTCTCTGATTTCAAAGGGTAAAGAACAGGGTTATCTGACGTTTGCCGAAGTCAACGACCATCTTCCGGATGATCTGGTGGACCCCGAGCAGATCGAGGACATCATCGCCATGTTCAATGACATGGGCATTTCCGTCCATGAGCAGGCGCCGGATTCCGAAGATATCCTTCTCTCTGACAATGCCGTTACCACCAATGACGATGACGAAGCCGAAGAGGCAGCCGCTGCCCTGGCCTCGTCCGTCGAGGGCGAGATCGGGCGCACGACCGATCCGGTGCGCATGTACATGCGGGAAATGGGCACAGTCGAGCTGTTGACCCGTGAAGGCGAGATCAGTATCGCCAAGCGCATCGAGGAAGGTCAGCTCGAGGCACTCAAGGCGCTCGCCAGCCTGCCGGTCTCGACCGCCTATGTGCTGGGCGAGTATGCGCGGCTCAACGAGGCCGGCGCCCGACTGGCGGATCTCGTGGTCGGGTTCATCGATCCATCTCAGTTCGATAGCGAAGCGGCAGTAGATGACTCGGCCGATGTGCCAATGGAGATGGATGCTGCCGAAGAGGAAGAAGACGAGGACGGTGACGACGATTCGACCGAGACTGCCGACACCGGTCCCGATCCTCAGGAGGTGGCCCAGCGTATGGCCGCGCTTCAGGCCCAGTACGACGTGGTGCTGACGCACTTGCGCGAGCAAGGACCCGCGGCGGAATCCACGCGAGCCGAACAGCAAGCGTTGATCTATCAGTTTTTGCAATTCAAGTTTGCCCCGCGCGTCATCGTGCAGCTGAGTGACCAGTTGCGGCAGCTGGTGGATGGCGTCCGCCGGCACGAGCGGCAGATCATGGAGTATTGCGTTGCGCGAGCGGGCATGTCGCGCCGCGATTTCCTCCAGGTCTTCCAGGATCATGAAACCGATAGCGACTGGATCGACAAACAGATCCGTGCCAAGCGCAAGCACTCGGCGACCATTGCCCGCCATCGTGAGGACATCATCGCGCTTCAGGATCAGCTGCGAGCCATCGAGCGTGAAACCCTGATGCCGTTGTCCGTCATCAAGGAAATCAATCGGCAAAAGACGATCAGCGATGCCAAGGCGCGGCGTGCGAAGAAGGAAATGGTCGAAGCCAACCTGCGGCTGGTCATTTCCATTGCCAAGAAGTACACCAATCGTGGTCTGCAGTTCCTGGACCTCATCCAGGAAGGCAATATTGGCTTGATGAAGGCGGTAGACAAGTTCGAGTATCGCCGCGGCTACAAGTTCTCGACCTACGCCACTTGGTGGATCCGCCAGGCTATCACACGGTCGATTGCGGATCAGGCGCGCACCATTCGCATCCCGGTTCACATGATCGAAACGATCAACAAGATCAACCGGGTACAGCGGCAGATGCTCCAGGAAATGGGCCGTGAACCGACGCCGGACGAACTAGCTCAGAAGATGGAGATGCCCGAGGACAAGGTCCGCAAGGTGCTCAAGATCGCCAAGGAGCCGATTTCGATGGAAACACCGATCGGCGACGATGAAGACTCCCATCTCGGCGATTTCATCGAGGACACCAACATTCCCTCGCCGGCCGACATGGCGACTCGGGAAGGACTGCGTGAAGCGGCCCACGCCATGCTCGCCACCCTGACGCCGCGCGAAGCCAAGGTGCTCCGCATGCGCTTTGGCATCGAGATGAATACCGACCATACCTTGGAAGAGGTCGGCAAACAGTTCGACGTGACCCGTGAGCGTATTCGCCAGATCGAAGCCAAGGCGCTGCGCAAGCTGCGTCATCCGTCTCGTTCGGAAATGCTGCGCAGCTTTCTGGAGGAGTGAGGACGGCAGGCGTCACTGGGAAACCCACGAGAGCCCGCTCACCCGGAGAGCGGGCTTTTTCTCGCCGCGTTCCAATGTAATTTCGTTTTACGGGCCGTTAGCTCAATGGTTAGAGCGTCGGACTCATAATCCGCGGGTTGCAGGTTCGAGTCCTGCACGGCCCACCACTCCATTGCCATGTTGATGCCCGCTCGCTTCGGTGTGCTGTCTCAGGTCGGGTCTGGGTCCTGGCCGTGGGGGCTCACCTCGAGCCAGAAGCTGACCGGGCCGTCATTGGTCAGACTGACCTGCATGTTCGCACCGAATGATCCGCTTTCCACACGCGGGTGCAGCGCACGGGCCTGCTTCACCAATTCCGCATAGAGCGGCCTGGCCTGCTCCGGCGCCATGGCCGGTGAAAATCCTGGCCGGTTGCCTTTGCGTGTGTCGGCAGCCAAGGTAAACTGGGGCACCAGAAGCAATTCACCTCGCACATCCCGCAAGCTGAGATTCATGCGCTGGCTGGAATCGGAAAAGACCCGGTAGTCGAGGATGCGCTGCAGCAAGCGGGCGGCGGTCGCGAGGCTATCGAGGCGCTCCATGCCGATCAGGACCAGCAATCCCCCCTGGATGTGGGCGATGCGTTCGCCGTCGACGTCCACCCAGGCAGACCGGACGCGTTGCAGGAAGCCAATCATGTCAGTATCCGACTCGTCTCCATGAGGCCGTTGTGGCATCAATAGTAGGTATTAAGAAAATGCTTACATCGCATTTTGGCATTGTCTGACTGTTTGCGTCACCTCGATGAGAGATCATTGAAACCGTCCGAAGACATTGTGGTACGGATACCACGGGGCCAAAGGATTGGCCGGGTCAGGGATGAATGGTGGCAGGAAGCCACTGCTCATGGAAGAGTTCAAGGACGAAAAAACGGACCGGCAATCAGGAAGATTGTTGTTGGCCAGGAAGGCCACTGAAGATTGAGGCTCCCTTCCGGTCATGGACGAGGGGATCGGATGGCAGGAAGCCGGCGAGGCGAGTCATCAATCGGTCGTTCAGTGCACACGAGAACTTTGCTTTCAGCCATGTTTGGCTCACGCAACCCCGATCGGTTTACCCGATCGGGGTTTTTTGTCTCCAGATCGATGTTTCCAGAAGCGTTTCACAAAGACAAAATCGCACTCCCGGGGTTTGCATCGGTCTGAATACTTAGGGACGGCGCAAGCGGAGGCCAAAGCCATGCGATTCATTCACCCCTACAAGCTGCGGTTGCCAACCACCAGTGAAGCACTGCCCGGGCGCGAGCAAGCGGTTGCGATTCCTACGCGCCATGCCGTGCTGGATGTCCCGCTCGTCCCGCCCTATCCACCGGGTCTGTCGATCGCCCGCTTCGGCATGGGCTGTTTCTGGGGGGCAGAGCGCCGTTTCTGGACCGAGTCTGGCGTCTATGTGACCGCCGCTGGATACGCGGGCGGTCTGACGCCCAATCCCACCTATGACGAGGTTTGCAGCGGGCGCACCGGGCATGCCGAGGTGGTTCAAGTGGTGTTCGATCCGACCCGAATCGCCTATGAGGATCTGCTCCGGATCTTCTGGGAGGCGCACGATCCGACACAGGGCATGCGCCAGGGCAACGATGTCGGCACGCAGTATCGATCGCTGATTCAGGTCAGTGACGATATCCAGCGAATTGCGGTCCAGAACAGCCTGGAGTCCTACAACAAACGCCTGGACAAGGCAGGATACGGGGCGGTGACCACCGAGATCGCTCCCCCGGGCCCGTTCTATTTTGCGGAGCCCGAACATCAGCAGTACCTCGCGCATCATCCCAACGGCTATTGCGGCTTACGGGGAACCGGAGTGTCCTGCGCCTGATTCCCCGACTGGGGCCAGCACACGGCATGACGTTGACGTCAGTCGATCGTCGATCACACCAAGAAGACGGGCCGGTTTGGCGCACTGTACCCGTGGGGTTATTCTCGCTGGCGACCGCCTGGATGCATACCGTGCGGGCGGGCGCGTTGTTCCGTGCACGAGGCTTGGCTGCCCATGCCATTTCGTCTTGCGCCCCGTATTTGGTCATTGCCCGCCGCTCTTGGCGCGTTCACGCTCGGCGGTGTGGCGCTGCACTGCGGTGAGTCCATCAACACGCGTGGCTGATCGTTGCGGCCGTCTGCTTGTATGCCTTGGTTTACCGGCTTGATGCGGCCTGGATTGCTGCCCGCATGCTGATGTTCGACACCGATCGGACCACACCGGCAGTGCTGCTTTTTACCGGCACCTTCATGATCCTCATCGCACTGATTTCGGCGCTGGGCCTGACGGCTCGATGCCATGAAGCACAGTCCATGGGGGACGGCGACGGTGGCCGCGAGCATACCCATTGCTATGCTGATCGGCCTCTATAGGAATCAGATTCGCCCCGGACGCGTTCTGGAAGTCGCGCTGATCGGGCGGGCCTTGCTGCTGATCAACCATGGAGGCGACTGGATCGACACGCACGCGGTGGTTCGAACCTGATTCGACTGGGACGGCGCATCCGTGGCCTGGATGATCATGGCCTACGGCTTTGCGGCAGCGATCCGGCCGGTCTGGCGGCTGCTCGCGCCGCGCGATTACCCCGTTCGTGGACGGCTCCGGTCCCATCTTTGCCGGTCCTGTGTTCCCCGTCGTCTTCATCACCATCAGCCTGCGGTGCCGTCTCGGGCTTTCACGCCATGGTGGCCTCGGGTACGACCCCCGAGCTGCTCGACAGCGATGCGCTCGTCTCGCGGGTGGGCTATGGGGCCATGATTATGGCGTCAGTTGTGGCCTGATGGCCCTGATGGCCGGGAGCATGCTCGACCCCGGGACTCTATTGCGCCATCATCAGCCCGGCCGGCCTGATCGACACGACCATTGGCGGCTCGGGCTACCCGGTGAGCACCGCGCGATGGCAGACCTGACGCATGACATGGGCGGACCTTGCTCTTTTTCCGCACCGGTGACGCGCCGTCGCTGGCGATCGGCATGGCCAGCATCTTCAGCAGTGCTTTCGGCGAGAGCCTGCATGCATTGTGGCTTCACTTCGTCATCATGGTCGAAGCCGTTGCTGGAAGGCGCGTTGGCGGCTTCCTGCTCCAAGACCTACTGGGGGCTATATGGGAACCGCTGGGCCGACGCCGTCGGTTGCTGCTCAGTTCAGCGCGATGGTCGTGGCCTGGGGCTATTCCTGCGCAGGGGTGTGGTCGATCCCAACAGCGGCGTAAGCATCCTCTGGCTGCCATCGCGCTGTCGGTCGCCACTGGCATCCTCGTCGAGTCCGGGCGGTTGCGGTAGGTATGGGTGACCGGGTTGCCTCGCCATGGTTCATGATCGCGATCACTACGGCAGCCGCGTAAAAGGTGCTGAGCCGATCCGCGCATCGGGCTTTTGCCGGCGCGCGCGACCTGTCCGAACGTCTGGCCGCCGGCGCGTTGCCGCCCGAAAAGGCCGCCGTGGCGCCGCAGCTCGTTCTCAATCGACAGATCGATGGCGGGCTGACGGTATTTTTTGCAGCGCTGTTGTGGATCATCGTGCTCGACATGGCCTACACCGTCTGGGGCGTGATCATCGGATGGCCGGTGTTGCCGCTGCGCGAAAGCGCTGCCGCGTCGATCCTCGAACTGATCGAGAGAGACCCCCAAGGGCAGGACCGATCAAACCCGCACGCGACTGGTTGCGACGGGCGTGGGCGCTGTTCCGCCAACGGAGCGAGGACGACGCTGATGAGCGCTATCTCGCCCACCACCATGCCGCTTGCCCCGAGCGGCCGCCGGTGTTCCGGTGCGCTTCATCCGTCGGCATCATCCCGAGCGATTTTTCCAGCGGCGTTAACCGCTGCTGCTGAAACCGCGCAGCGGTCTCACTCGCGTCGCAGATGCGCATAGGGCGGCAGGGACTGGATGCGCACATCGAGCAGCGGCCGGCCGATGGTGAAGTGATAGAAGCTCTGCAGGCGCCGGTCGGACAGACCCAGGATCTCATGCACCGCCGGGTCGAAGTAGCAGCCGATCCCCGTGCCGCGCAGACTCGCGGCTTCGGCGTTGAGGTAAAGCGTCTGTCCCAGCGCGCCGGCCTCCCAGTGCCGCCAGCGATAGCGCCAGGGCTCGTCATCGAGGTCGGTGCCCCACTCGCCAAGCAGCATGAAGGTGACCGCGCCTTGCGCCGCAATCGCCTGATGGCAACACAGCAGCCCGGCCGTGCGCCGCATGTCGCCACTTGCCAACCGGTAAAGCGGCGCCTCGCCCAGATTCAATTCGGGGCAGGACTTCCAGGCAAAGCGCGCATCCAGCGCGCCGAGCAGCAGTGCCCGCCCCGCGGCCGAGCGGGGCAGTGCGTAGAGCCCCGGCGTCAGGCCGTCCACCCGGTGCACGAACAGCAGCAGATGCAGCCGGTCGGATTCGGGCAAAGCCGCCCACGGTGGCACGTCGGCGCGCGGGACGAACCGGTCCAGCAGCGCCTCGAGTGTGGCGAGCGGCATGGTCCCGGCCGGATCGTAGGCCTGCGCCGAGCGACGCTCGCGAATCACCGCCATTGCCGGGCGTTCGTCCCCAGCGGCCGGGCGCACGGCCGGCGCATCGTGCATCATTGGGAAAAACACAGGCGTGGCGGGCTTGTCAGCTGCGTGGCTCACCGCCTCGATCACCGGCCATTGATAGAGCGGGCGATGGTCCAGCACATTCGGCCGACCCTGCCACTCGGCGTCGCGCGCCCAGGCCAGCCACGCATCCGCCTCGGGCGGCGCGCCCGCGGGCCCGGTGTCTACCGCCAGCAGCAGATCCGGATGCTCCGCCTCGGCGCCGTCCGTGGGTCGATCCACACCGAGCAGCGCGGCGACCGCCGCATCCGGCCAATGCGTGAGGGACTGCAGCCGCCAGCCCAGCAGCGCCGCCGCATACGACAGCGCCGCCACCGCGTGGCCGACGTCGAGCTGGCAATAGCGATAGGCACGCTCGCCGTATTTCCACGCCTCGCGCCAGTGGATGGAGGTCAACCCGAGCAGCGCGACCGACCCGTCCGCGGATGGGCCCGATCCAACGGCCGCCCGCTGTTCCAGCAGATGCGCGTCCGCCCGGTAGTGATACACCCCATCCGCGAGATCGGGCAGCGCGCGGCAGACGAGATAGCCCTCCGTCGGGTGCAGATTGCCGCTGGACGGGTTGCAGCGCAGCGCCCAGCGGTCCGGCCCGTATTGTTTCCAGGCCGACAGGCCGAGCGCGAGTTCCAGCAGACGGCCCAACCCGGCCCGATCCAGCGGTGCTGGAAGCACCGCCCCCGGCCGGTGCAGATTCCCGAAGGACACGTTGGCGGAGGTGGGCGTGAGCGACAGCGGGATTTCCGGGCACCCGTCATAGCGCCGGAAGGGATCGGGCTGGGCGTCCCAGTCCAGCGTCTGGGGCCCCGCGGCGTAGCGGTCGAGATGATGCCAGGTGCGCTGGTGGTACTCCCAGGGCGTGATGCCGACCGCGGCTTCGCTCATGCCGCATCGGGCGGCGAGCTAGCCAGATCACCCGGCCAGCAACCCAGCGGTGGACCAAGTACCCCGTCCGGGTTCTCGAAGCGGACCAGATACAGCACTTGCGCGGGATCGCTTTCCAGATGACCGACATTCACGATCACGCCCCGCCCGCCCGCCGGCACCAGCAGGCCATCGGCGTCATGCTCCGGCAGGCTGCCGTCGTTGTGGATGGCCTTTGCGGCGAACACCATGTCGCCCATCTGTCCGTGATTCAGTCCCATTGATGCCTCCTCGCGATGTCATGCCTGTCAGCTTTGTCCGGTCTGTGACAGGGACGAAGGCGCGCGCTGGCCCGTCGCTGTCCCCAAGGTCAAGCCAAGTCGTTGACTTTCAAGTCCTGCTCGCACCAATCCGTCCGCACGCCAGCAGCTGTCACGGGTTATTCATGCATATTCGTGGCCATCTTGCGCCGCGTCGATTGCGCCGTCGAGGCTGCGGCCTCTTGGAGTTATGAGTCAGCCGGAGACCTCGCCGAATCGACTCGAAGCCCACCGCATTCAGCGACCGCCAAGCCAAACGGAGCCGATAACTTTTCGACGGCCTTGTTTCGTCTCGTGGCCGAAGATCGGCATCGATCGCGAGGGGCTGATGGGCAGGAGAAACAACGCCAATGTCTTGGGCGATTTGCTCAAGGCCGCCGCGGCGTATGGCGTGAGGAAGCGGGCAGCTACCCTAGCCAAGAAAGGGAAACCGTGGTCTGTCCCCGATTGCTCGGGTTGGGCGTAGTACCTACCCGTGTTCAAGCGGATGTCGCTACGTGATGCCGCTTAATATTTATGTGTGGCGCCTATGACATCGGTCATGAGCGTGAGCAGTCAATTCTCAAGCAACCAGGTCACCCTGACTACACGCACGCCGCGACGCGAGCCGTATTGTGAAGGCATCGCGCCGCGGGCTGGTATGTCTGGACAAGCCATTTCAGGGCATTTTCAAACGGGATTGGCGTCCCAAGCGAAGCATGCCGTCTCCAGCAAAAAAATGCGCCATCGACGCGATTGCGAGAAAGGCCGGGTACTCCCAGCCACCGCCTTGGCTGCTATGTACCCAGCCGTTGGCGACGTGCGTCGAGGTGGCTACCACCATGATCGGCAGCAGGGCAAGGGACGTCCAGCGCCCGTGAAAGCCAACAAGAATCGTAATGCCGCCAAGCAGTTCGAGGATGAAGACGGGCCAAGCCATGAATCCAGGTAAGCCCTGGCTTTCGAGCCAGCTGGAAAAGCCCGGAATCGTGAACGTCACATATTTGAGCATCGCATGGGCAATCCACATGCTGCCGAGAGCGACCCGCAGCAGCATCGCGGCAAGGGCAGGATTCAGGTATCGGTCACTGAAATTGCGGCTCATGCGGCGACCCCCTCCAGCGCATGGCCGGCGGCTTGCCATTCCGCCTTACCACCCTTGAATACCGTTACATCGCTGTAGCCCAAAGCGTGCAATTGCACCGCGACCTGATCCGAGTTCGTGCAGGTAACGCTGGCGCAGTACACGACAATACCGGCGTCTTTGTCAGGCAGCAGTTGCGGCGCGAGCGTCTTTACCTCCCCAGTGTTGATGTTGCACGCACCCGGCAAGTGTCCCTGTGCGAAATAGCGAGCGGGCAGGGCCTCTACCAGGACCGGCGGGGTGGGCGAACGCAGTAGGTTGAACAGGTCGTTCAGACTGATGGTCTTCATAGGGCACCTCAGATGATTGCCATAGTTATAGTTGCAATCGCAACTATTTAGATCATAGTCTGACTTAGTTGCATATGCAATAATTCTTCCATGCGCAACGATAAGCGTCACATTACCCCGCATTTTCTTGCCTGGGCCCGCTTGTTACGGGTCCACAAGATGCTCCTGGAAAGCGTGCAAGCTGATCTGTCGGTGGCCGGGCTGCCTCCTTTGGAGTGGTACGACCTGCTGCTGGAGTTGGACATGGCGGAAGGCAACCGACTGCGGCTGTACGCTCTCGGCGAGAAGATGGTCCTCAGTCGCAGCAACCTGACACGGCTGTGCGATCGCTTGGAGAAGGATGGCTTCATCTCGCGTGAGCAGTGCGCGGTGGATCGTCGGGGGCTATATGCCGTGCTGACGCAGAAAGGTGCAGCGATGCGCCGTGACATGTGGCCGGTCTATAAGCGATCCGTGGAGCAGCATTTCTCCACTCACCTCACGGAAGAAGAGGCTGATGCGCTGGCGGCCATCTTGCTGAAAGTGCAAAATTCCGAACCGTGATGGCGGTTCCAACAATTCGCTGCTGGCGCTGAGGCCGTGACGGGCCACGGCCTCAGCGCAAACGTTAGAATTTGCGTACAACGGGGACAGACCACGGTTCCCTTGGCGGTTGTCCTGCTCGGGTGTCGTGTTGGCTATTGTGAGTCAGGCTCGTGACACACCGCTTCGATGTTATGGCCGTCTGGATCAAGCACAAACGCGCCGTAGTAATTGGGATGATAGTGAGCGCGCAAACCCGGTGCGCCATTGTCGCGACCGCCTGCCGCAATGGCGGCCTGATAAAACGCATGCACCAATGAGCGTGAATGAACACGAAACGCGACGTGAACGGGTGGATTATTGGGTGCGCCCCGGCTGATCCAGAAATCCGGTTTGGGTGGTTCACCAAACCCAGCCACATCGGTGTGCCCGGTGACAGAGGCCGGCCACTCGGCAAGCAGGCTATAGCCGATTGCCGACAGGGCTTGAGTATAGAACGCTTTGCTCTTCTGAAAGTCGCTGGCAACGATTCATGTATGGTCAATCATGCGGGTCTCCGAGTCGGTTGGGTTCGCTGGGCGGCCGGCATTGGACGACGCCTGCCTTCGATGCCATGTTCAGCGCGGGGCTGCCCCATTCTCCGTTGGTTTGCCTGAGCCAAGCATACTGACGCCGATCTCATACCGCGGTGAGCGCGTGCCAAGTCCCGTCCCGGAACAGGGCTTGTCCGCTTTCGACCAGATGGATGAGGTGGGCCTGCAGCGACAGGCGGGCGGCGAGATGCAGGAAGGCGGGCGTGTCGGCGTAGACCTCGGCGACGAGGGTTTCGGGGGTGCCGTGGCCGGCGCGCTGCAGCGCCGCAAGGACCTTGGCCTCGCGCTGACGGCGATGGGTGACGATGGCGGCCAACAGGCGCTGGGGTTCGCACAGGACGCGGCCGTGCGCAGGGGCGATGGCCACCAGATCGAGCGTTTGCAAGCGCTCCAGCGCCGCCAGGTATTGCCCCATGTGCCCATCGGGTGGGGCGATGACGACCGTCGCGCCTTCCATCACTTGGTCGCCGGCAAACAGTAAACCTTCGTTTTCCAGCAGGAAGCACACATGGTCGGCGGCATGGCCGGGCGTGTGGATGGCTTGCAGGCGAAACTCCGCCGTTTCGATCCGCTCGCCGTCGGCCAGTGGGGTTCCGACCGGATGGCGCAGGCCATGCGGTCCCCTGGGAAACACACGCACGGGCGCGCCGGTGCGCTCGGCCAGGAGCGCGGCGCCGGGAGCGTGGTCGGGATGGCGGTGGGTGAGCAGGATCTGGCGGATCGGGCCGCGCGCGGCGGCCTCAATGCGTTGCACATGGTCCGCGTCGGCGGGGCCGGGGTCGATCACCACGACATCGTGGCGGCCGATGAGATAGCTGTTGGTGCCGGGGCCGGTCATCATGCCGGCGTTGCGCGCCGTGACACGCCGCACCAGCGGCCCGAGGTCCTGCACCTCGCGCGCCCGAAACGCCTTGGCCAGCGCCGGCCAATCGGATGGTGGCGCCGGTTCGGTCGTCGTGGCGTCGTCTTGCCGGTCCATGTGTGGCTCCATGCCGTCCCTCCCTTGAGCGGTATGGCGCCATCATGGCGCGGCGGCGCGGTTCCATCAACGCCGGGGGCGGACATGCAGGCCATCCCCGGCGTTCGGCAAGTCCGCCGGATGGGTCGCTTCAGCTCGAGGTGGGTTTCTGAGCAGCGGGTGCAGCGCCGGGCATGGATTCGATATGCAGGGTGCGGGTCGGGAAAGCAAACTCGACGCCGAGTTCGGCAAACCGGTCGATCATGGCCAGATTGATGGCTTGCTGGATGTCCATGTAATGGGTGTAGTCTGGATCGAGCACGTAATAGACCACTTCGAAGTCCAGCGAAGAATCCCCGAAGCTGAAGAAATGGGCGCGATCGAAACGCACGCCATCCTGGGATTCGATGATTTCGCGGACGATACCGGGAAGACGGCCCAACGCATCGCGCGGGGTGTCGTAGAGCACGCCGAACTTGAATACGATGCGGCGCTCGTACATGCGCTTGTAGTTGCGAATGCGGCTTTGCAGCAGATCGGTGTTCGAGAAGACCAGTTGTTCGCCCGACAGGCTGCGCAGGCGCGTGGTTTTGAGGCCGACGTGTTCGACGGTACCCATCATGTCACCGACGATGATGAAATCGCCTACGACGAAGGGTTTGTCCAAGCCGATCGACAGCGAGGCAAACAGATCCGCCAATACGTTCTGGACGGCCAGGGCAATGGCGATGCCGCCGATGCCCAAGCTGGCCACCAGGGTGGTGATGTTGAAGCCCAGGTTGTCGAGAATCATTAACACCGCAATCGCGCAGATCGCGGTGCGTCCGACAAAACTGATCAAGCCGACGATCGTGGCATCTCCCGCATCGCGGGCCCGGGCGCGTTGCTCGTAGCGCGTTACCCAGACGTCGAAGGCTTCAAGGGCCCACAACGTGGTCTGAAGCAGCAGCGCGACCGCGGTCAGTGTCGTCAGGGTGGCGTCAATCTTTGCGGGCAGGACGAGCGCTCTGGCACCCACGAAAATCGCCACGAGGAGCATGATGCTGCGGCGCGTTCCGCCCACAATTTCTACGGCGTAACGGCTGATCACCGCATCTTGCTGCGCTGCTCTCGCCTGCAGGCGGCGCTTGATCTGGGCCTTGATTGCAGGAAGCGCGGCCATGACGATGAGCGTGAGCCCCAGAGCGATCAACCAGGCTCTCAGTTCGTTGCCCAGGATCACCAGTTCCAGCCAGCCGAGCGGGCCCAGCTCAGCCCAGTTGATTTCGTTCCATGTCATGCAATTTTCTCCGAAGTGCGGTGGTGAATCGGCGCGCTTACCGGCTGGAATCGAGCGGTCATCGGTCGGGCCGGTGTGGCACACAATCCGGCCCGGGTGAGAGAGAACGCACCCGCGCTTACGGGGAGCGCGGGTTCAGCCGGCCATACCGTTCCATGGGCCTTTGCGTTGATTGTTGCGCCGTTCGGCGCGCTGGACAGGGCAGCGACCGGGACGGAAAAAAATGGTTTTTCTTTATGGGAGACCGTGCCACGGATGATGGGTTCCTTCAACATGCCAGGCGGCGCAGCGCCGGGCGTCAGCACTAGCCATTATCCGGGCATCGATGCCGGCACCAGGATGCCACTACAGCGGGATTACGGCATGGCAGCAGGTGGCCCGTTTGCGGGAAGTGACGTGCCACAGCGGCGGCAGTAGGCCGCATCGGCTTCATGTTCCCGGAGACGGCATTGCGGGCAGGTGCGGCGATTGCGCTCGCGCTGTGCCAGTACGGTCATCTCGGCCGTGACGATTCCGGTGGGGACCGCGATGATGGCGTAACCCGTCAGCATGGCGACGGCGGCAATGGCACGACCCAGGCCGGTGGATGGCGAAATGTCGCCGTAGCCGACAGTGGTCACCGTGACGATGGCCCAGTAGATGCTGACCGGGATGCTGGTGAATCCGTTGTCAGGGCCTTCCACCACGTACATTAGCGTTCCGAAGATGACCATCAGGATGACGACGGTAAACAGGAAAATGCCGATTTTGCGGCGCGCCGCAACCAGCGCCTGGGTCAGGAAGTTGGCTTCGTGAATCAGGCTCAGCAGCCGCAGCACCCGGAAGATGCGCAGTGCGCGCAGTAGGCGGATGCTGAGCAGGTAGTGCGCGCCGGGCACCAGCAGGCTCAGGTAGGTCGGCAGGACCGAGACCAGATCGACGATGCCGAAAAAACTTCGCGCATAGCGCAAGGGCCGGTCGCTGATCCACAGTCGTACCAGGTACTCCACGGTGAAAATGAGCGTGAAACACCATTCGGCGCGATACAGCCAGACGCCATACTGCGCGTGCAGCGACTGGACGCTGTCCAGCATCACGGCAATCACACTGAGCAGGATAACAACGATCAGCGCTTCGTCGAAGTACTGCCCGGCAGGTGTATTGGTCCCGAAAATAATGCGCCGCAGGCGCTCCCGAAGGGTCTCGTGATGTGTGATCTGGCTCATGGATCGTTCCGGCGCGGCGAGTGCTGACGCGATTGTGGCTCGAAAACGGGGTATGTGTCAGGATGCGGAGACGTTTTGGGATGATGCGCTTGGCGATGGTTCTCAGTGTTGATGCGATGGCGCGGCGGGCGGTTGCCTCGGCGTCGTGAGCGGTGACACCGGTTGGGGGATGGCCCTTCTCTTGGAGCCGGCCATACATCGCCAGCCTGGCTCAATGGCTCATCAAAAGCAGCAGACCGGATGGAGGACGGCATGATCCGCACGATGCTGATTACAGGGGCAAGTTCCGGGATCGGCGCGGCGGTCGCACGGGAATTGGCGCGGCAAGGTTGGCATCTGGCCTTGTCGGCCCGCCGCCAGGACGAACTCGAGGCTTTGGCAACGGAATTGCGGGCGCAGTATCCGGCCCTGCGCATCAGCGTGCATGTCCATGACGTCACGGACTATCCCGAAAGCGACGCGTTGATCGCATCGGCGGCCGAGGCGCTGGGGGGGCTGGGCGCGGTGTTCGTCAACGCGGGCATCGGCCTGGGCGGACGCATTGGCGGGAAGACCTTCGACAAGCAGCGCTGCACCATCGAAACCAATCTGCTTGGTGCCATGGCTATCACCGATGCGGCCGTCCGCCACTTTCGGGCTCAGGGTGGTGGCCAGGTCATCGGTACCTGTTCGGTGGCCGCCTTTCGCGCCATGCCTGGAAACGTGGCCTATTCGGTCTCCAAGATCGGATTTGCGACCTATCTCGAAGGGTTGCGCGCGGAAGGTTGGCGGGACAACATCCGCGTGACCGTGCTCTATCCGGGTTTCGTCAAGACGCCCATCGTCGAAGGGGTGCCACGCACGCCGTTCGCCATTGCAGCGGATCGGGCGGCGGTGCTGATTGTCCGTGCGATCGAGCGTCAGACGCCCAGCGTCATCGTGCCGCGTTGGCCGTGGATGTTGGCGCGCTGGGCGATGCCATGGATTCCCGCCCGGCTGATGGCGCGGGCGGGCTTCTGACTTGAGGCGCCGGGCCGGACGGCTGCGCTATCGGCGCAGCTCGCCCCAGATAACTTCAAAGCTCACAGACACTTGTAGACGCCGAAGGTCTGCCGGCCATTAACCACATCGGTCAGGGCCGAAATGGTGTCGCCGCCCATGTCGATGGCGTTGTTCTTGGCGACCCGTTGCAGATCCCGGTCAATCGAGGCGCCGCGGCGGGTGATGAAGCCGATCCGGTCCAGAACCTGCACTTTGGTCTGGCCGATTTCCGTACAGGTTTTCACCCGGGCGAGCGGTAGCAGTAGGACGCGATCGGCGCCCGGGCTCTGGGGAATGAAGGAACAGGCCGCGAGCAGCACAGGCAAGCAGGCGAGGAAGATCAGCTTGTATTTCATGAACGGTTGGTCTCCTGAGGACGAGGGGTGGACGGTGCCGCATCGCGACGTGTCGCTGCCGCCGACGCAGGCCGTTGGAAAAACGCTTGCATGGCCGCGCGACATTCTGCTGATTGTAGCTGACGGCCGAACGCTTGTACCTCGGTCAACAGGGCGGTCTCGGTTGCGGCGCGGTGTGGCGCGCGCAGCAGCGCCTTGGTCTGACGCAGGGCATCGGGTGGCAGATCGGCCAGCTTCTGGGCTTGTTCGCGCACGTGCTGCTGCAGGACGTCGGCCGGGATCACGGCATTGATCAACCCGGCCTTGGCGGCCGCTTCGGCGTCAAGGGCCTCCCCAGCCAGAAGCATTGCATTAGCCTGTTTGGCGCCCACCGCCAGCGGCAGAAGATAGGAGGCGGCGCCTTCGGGTACCAAGGCCAGCTGCGCAAACGGCAATTGGAAGCGGGCATTCGGCGCTGCCCAGGCCAGATCGCAATGCAAGAGCAGGGTGGTTCCGATGCCGACCGCCACGCCCGGCACCGCTGCCAGAAGGGGTTTGGGGAAGTCGACGAGCGCACGCAGGAAGCGAACCACCGGACTCTCCGGACTCGTCGGCGGCGTTTGCAGAAAGTCCTGCAGATCGTTGCCGGCCGTGAAACAGTCGCCGGCCCCGCTCAGGATGACGACCCGGACGAACGGATCGGCTGCGGCTGCCGCAAGGGCGTCCACCAAGGCGGTATACATGGCATGAGTCAGTGCGTTGCGCTTGTTTGGTCGGTTGAATCGGATCGTCCAGACCGCAGCATCGCGCTCAATGAGAATGTCCGTGGTCATGTGTGCGCTCTCCTTGCGCCGTGGAATCGGATTGGTTCGGCAACGATCGCGACTCGACCCGACGAGCCGGATCATAGGGCCGGCGATGCAGGATCTGCCCCTGGGGTTCGGGCTGCAGGGTCACATGATCGATCTCGAAGCGTTCGGCCAACAGATGACGCAGTCGCGTCAGGAGCGCGGGCCATTCCTCCAGCGTGTCGAGGTCGACGTGGGCGGATAATGCGATACGGCCGCTGGAGAGGCTCCAGATATGCAGATCGTGAATGCCGTGCACACCGGGGACCGCGGCCAGCGTGCGCCCGACCAGCGCCAGATCGACATGGGCGGGGACGCCTTCCATCACCACCTGCAGCCCTTCGCGCAGCACCCGGATGCTTCCGGTCAGCAGTAAGGCACAGATCACCAGCGTCAGCAGTGGGTCGATGGGCATCCAACCGGTCGCGAGCACGACGGCGCCGGATATTAACGCCGCGATCGAGCCTAGTGCGTCGCCTACGACATGCAGGACGGCGGCGCGGATGTTGAGGGTTTGGGTTCCCCGGATCAGTAGCGCCAGCACGCCCAGGTTAAAGAGGAGGCCGACCAGGGCGACGAGCAGGACGGCCATGCCGGCAACCGGTTCGGGATTCTGAAGCCGGCGCACGGCGCTGACCAGCAGGGCGCCGGCCAGTCCGAGGATGAGCAGCGCATTGATGAGCGCCGCGATGACCTCGGCGCGCCCGAATCCATAGGAGTGCTGGGCACTGGCCGGACGGCGCGCGAGTCGAGCGGCGGCAGCAGCCAGGATGAGTGCACCGGCGTCGGTCACCATGTGACCCGCGTCGCCCAGCAGGGCCAGGGAGTTGGCCCAATAACCGGTGGCTGCTTCGACGGCTGCGAAGGCGAAGGTCAGCCCGGTGGCCCAGCCCAGCCGGTTGTCGCCATGATCGTGTCCGGCATGAGAATGGTCGTGGGCCAAGACGCTTACTCCGCTGTGAAACGCCAGTCGCCGGACCGGCCGCCGCTTTTTTCCAGGAGTCTCACGCCTTGGATCACCATGCCGCGATCCAGGCTCTTGCACATGTCATAGACGGTCAACAAGGCTACCTGGACGGCCGTGAGCGCTTCCATTTCGACGCCGGTGGGCCCGCTCGTCTGGCAGATAGCCTCGCAGCGCACGCCGTGTTCGTCGAGCGCCAGGTGTACGGCCACGTGGGTCAGTGGCAAGGGATGGCACAGGGGGATCAGATCGGCGGTGCGTTTCGCGGCCATGATGCCGGCGAGCTGCGCGATCGACAGCACATCTCCTTTGGGTGTCGTGTGTGCGGCCAAGCTGGCCCGCGTTTGCGCATCAAGCAGGATATGACCTTCGGCCACGGCGCGGCGTGCGGTGGTGGGCTTGGCGCCCACATCCACCATTCGGGCGTTGCCCTCGGCATCGAAATGGTTGGAGCACTTCATAGCGACATCGTTTCGGTTCAACGAACCGGATTAACATAGCATGGTAGATGGAGATGGATAGATGCGAGGCGGGATATGATCACAGTACGGTGCTTCGCCGGTTTGCGTGAGCAGATGGGCTGGGAGATTCGACAGATACCCGCTGGACCCGATAGCGTCCGCGCCGTATGGGAGATTGTCACCAACGGCGCCCCAATGCCGACGCACCTGCTGGCTGCGATCAATCTCGACTATGCGGATTTGGACGCGCCGGTGACCGATGGCGATGAGGTGGCGTTCTTTCCGCCCGTGACCGGGGGCGCGTCGTGATCGTTGGTCTGAAGAGCGCCGCCTTTTTGCCTTGGCCGCTCCTGACCGAGGCGGAACACGAGATCGATCCCGGGCAGCGGGATCAGTGCGGCGCGAGCAGTCTATTCGTGGGCACGATGCGCGCCGGGGATGGTCCGAACCGCGTGGTCGGCCTGCAGCTGGAACACTATCCGGGGATGACGGAGCGGATGCTGGCCCGTATCGCCGAGCAGACCTGCGCGCGCTGGCCGGTTCGGCAACTGGTGCTGGTTCATCGGGTGGGATGGGTGCTGCCGGGGGAAACGCTCATTGTCGCCGCGGTCTGGACGCCGCATCGCGCCGAGGCGTTCGCGGCCTGTCGCCATCTGGTCGAAGCCGTTAAGCACCAGGCGCCCTTCTGGAAGCGGGAGTCCCGGGCGGACGGTACGGCGGCCTGGGTTGCCGTCAATACCCCCGCTCGGGAATGACCCGTTCGCGCGCGAACCGCGTGGCTTATCCCTTGGCCTTGGCGCGTTCGATACCGGCCAGGATTTCGGCTTCGGCGGCCTTGAGGTCTTGCCAGCCTTCGACCTTCACCCACTTGCCTTTTTCCAAGTCTTTGTAATGTTCGAAGAAGTGGGCGATTTGCCGCAATGTGAGTTCAGGCAGGTCGTCCGTGCTCTGGATCTGGCTGTACAGTCCGCCAGACGTCTTGTCGACCGGCACGGCGAGCAGCTTCTGGTCCTGACCGGCTTCGTCGCTCATGTTCAGCATGCCGATGGGGCGGCACTTGATCACGCAGCCAGCGACCAGCGGGAAGGGGGTGATCACCAGAACATCGACCGGATCGCCATCGTCGGCCAGGGTATGGGGAATGTAGCCGTAGTTGCACGGGTAGTGCATGGCTGTCGACATCAGCCGGTCGACGAACAGGGCGCCGCTGTCCTTGTCCACTTCGTATTTGACCGGATCGCCCAGCATGGGGATTTCGATGAGGACGTTGACCGACTTGGGGAGGTCGTCGCCGGCGGGGATACGGTCCAGATTCATGAGGTGACAGCTCCATGGCGGATGGGGGAAAAACCAAGGCCAAACGCGCATCACGGCGCGGCAGGCCGGTACAGGGGTGCTCATTATATACCGTGAGCCGGCTTATGCCGGAGCGCCGTGTCGATTGACGTCCCATGCGGGCGGCGGGTACTTTACCCGTTTGGGCAACAGGGACGCTGCCACAGGGCGGCGCGACAGAGAGGATATCAATGCGCATCGTGCTGTTGGGTGCTCCGGGTTCCGGTAAAGGCACCCAGGCCAAGCTGCTGGTGGAACGGCTGGGGGTTCCCCAGATTTCCACAGGCGATTTGCTTAGGGCTGCCGTAGCGGCGCAAAGCCCGCTGGGTCTCAAGGCCAAGGCGGCAATGGACGCCGGCGAACTGGTCAGCGACGACATCGTGCTCGGCATGATTCGCGAACGAATTGCGCAAGCCGATGCCAAGGCCGGATTCATTCTGGACGGATTTCCGCGCAACAGCGCGCAAGCCACGGCACTGGACACCTTGCTCGCCGAGCTGAACCAAGACATCGATCGCGCCATTCATATCCAGGTGCCGTTCGACGAACTGCTCAAGCGCCTGACCGGGCGGCGCACCTGCACGCAGTGTGGGGCCCTCTACAATGTCTATTTCTCGCCTCCCAAGCAGGACGGGGTTTGCGATCGCTGCGGCGGTGCGCTAATGCAGCGCGACGACGATAACGAGCAGACCATTTCCCGCCGGCTTCGCGTGTATGAAGATCAGACCCAGCCGCTGATCGAGTACTACGAGCGCCAAGGCAAGCTGGCGACGGTTTCCGGTAGCGGTGAGGTCACCGAGATCCTGCGGCGCATCATCGAAGCGCTGTCGGTCTGAGCCCGTCAGTTGGCTGGCTGAGCCCGATGGGGTTCGCCGGCCGGCTCGTCTTCCAGCGCGGCCAACAGATCCGTACCGATCACCTCACATCGCCAGCCACGCAGCACTTGCCCGTCACGTGCGCCCAGCACCAGTGCCTCTATTTCCCGTCGCGGCGCCAGAACGGCCCGATCCACACCCAGTTCCGAGGCGCGAGCCTGCACAATGCGGCCCAACCGTTTGATGGTTCTTTCCTGTTCGGGTAAGAGTGGATAGGGCGGCGGAACGGCTTGCGGAGGTTGTGCGGCTCCTTCGCGAATGGCGGTGATCCACGCCTCGGCGTGACGCTCGATCATCTTCGCCCCAATGGCCGTCGAGGCCGTCAGCTCGGCCACGCTGTCGGGCTTCTGTTCGGCCCAGCGCAGTAGAACCTCGTCCTTGAGCAGCCATTGGCGCGGCAAGTCGCGCGCCTGGGCTTCTCGCTCGCGCCAGGCGGCAAGCGCACGCAGTACACCCTGCTCGGGCGGCGCCAGCATGCGGCCGGCGCCGATGCGCAACCAAGCCCGTTCGGGCTCGATGCGATAGCGGGCCGGATCGCTCAGGGCTGCATGATCGGCTTGTGCCCAGTGCAGGCGATTCTTGTCCGACAGTGACTGGCTCAGCTGGTCATGCAGCGCGGCCAGATGACGTACATCGTCGGCAGCGTAGGCCAGCTCGGATTGGCCGAGCGGGCGCCGCGACCAGTCGCTGCGTGCGTGCAGCTTGGGCAGGCTGATGTCCAGCAGTTGTTGCGCCAGGGCCGCGTAACCGGTTTGCGGTGGATGGCCCAGAAGCCCTGCCGCGATCTGGGTATCGAATAGCGGTGCCGGCAGGCGATCGGGCCGGGCATCGTGGAACAGCTCTAGATCCTGGCCTGCGGCGTGGAGGATCTTGACGGTCTCCGGGGCATCGAGCAGGGCGAAGAGCATGCGCCAGTCACCAAGCGCGATCGGATCGATCAAGGCCAGGCCCTTTGGGCTGGCGAGCTGGATCAGGCACAGCCGGGCATGGTAGGTCCGTTCGCGCACGAACTCGGTGTCGAGGCCGAGCCAAGGCTGGCCGGTCCAGTCGGCGATCAGATCCTCGAGCGCACTGGGCTGGTCAATAAGGATGAAGTCGGGCATGGGTTCGATCGTACAAGAGCCAAGAGGGGCTTTGCTATGATGCCATGGCCGTGACGGCATACGGGGAGATCAAGCGCGGTGCATCTGCACATACTGGGGATTTGCGGCACGTTCATGGGGGGCGTTGCGGCCTTGGCACAGGCAGCCGGCCACCGGGTCACCGGCTCGGATCAGCATGTGTATCCGCCGATGAGCGACCAGTTGTCGGCGCTTGGGATCGAGGTTCGCGAGGGCTTTGATCCGGCGCATCTCGATGATGTGCCGGATTGCGTCGTGGTTGGCAATGTGATCAGTCGCGGTAATGCCTTGCTCGAAGCGGTGCTCGATCGCGACCTGCCCTATCTGTCCGGGCCCGAATGGCTGGCCCGCCATGTGCTGCAGGACCGGTGGGTGCTGGCGGTTGCCGGGACGCATGGCAAGACCACGACGAGCAGCCTGCTGGCGCACATCCTGGAGTCAGCGGGGATGGCGCCGGGTTTCCTCATCGGCGGTGTGCCGGGCAATTTCGGTGAGACGGCTCGGCTGGGAGGAACGCCGTTCTTCGTGGTCGAGGCCGATGAGTACGACACGGCGTTTTTCGACAAGCGGGCCAAGTTCGTCCATTACCGCCCGCGCACACTGGTCTTGAACAATCTCGAATATGATCATGCGGATATCTATCCCGATCTTGCGGCCATCCAGCGGCAATTCCATCATCTGATCCGGACTGTTCCCGGGCAGGGTGCGCTCATTGTCAACGGTCGCGATGCGGCACTTGCCGAGACCTTGGCCATGGGCTGCTGGACGCCGGTGACGCCGTTCGGTGTGGACTCGGGTTGGCATGCACGGTTGCTGAGCCAAGACGGCAGCCGGTTCGAGGTCTGGAATGCGGACCGTCGCGAGGGAACGGTGGCATGGACGATGTTCGGTGCGCACAACGTCGGCAATGCGCTGGCCGCGCTGCTGGCTGCACGGCATGTGGGGGTACCGCTGGAGGTGGGTTGCGCGGCGCTGGCCGCGTTTGCCGGCGTACGCCGACGTCTGGAACGGCGCGGCGAGGTGGCTGGCATCACGGTCTATGACGATTTCGCACATCATCCGACGGCGATCGCGGCCACGGTGGGCGCCTTGCGGCGCCGGATCGGGTCCACTCGGCTGGTGGCCGTGGTGGAATTGCGATCCAACACCATGCGCCTGGGTACGCACCAGGCTTCCTTGGCCGATGCGTTGCGGGATGCAGACGAGGCTTGGATCGCGGCGCCGGCTTCACTCAACTGGAATGTGGTGGATAGCCTTGCCGTGCTGGGCAGTGCAGCGCAGCTGGCGCCGGACGCCGGGACGATTCTAGCGGGTCTGGTGCCCCGACTCAGGGCGGGAGATCAGGTACTGGTCATGAGCAACGGCGGATTCGACGGCTTTCACGATCGATTGCTAGCGGCCTTGGCGGGCGAGCGATGACGGGCGGCTCGCGGCCACCGGTAGTGCTGGCGTGGACCGGGGCGTCCGGTGCTGCGTATGGCGTGCGATTGCTCGAATGTCTGCTGGGCGCCGGCGAGCGGGTTTATCTCATCGTGTCGCAGCCGGGGCTGATGGTGATCAATGGCGAGACCGATCTCGGCCTGCCGGCCCGCGCTGCCGATGCGCAGCGACATCTGGCCACGCGCTTCGGTGCAGCCCCGGGGCAATTGCGGGTATTCGGGCAAGCCGAATGGACGGCGCCCGTCGCCAGTGGCTCGGCCCGGTTTCGGGCGATGGTGGTCTGTCCCTGCAGCATGGCAACATTGTCAGCGATCGCCAGTGGGGCCAGCCGCAGCCTGATCGAGCGGGCGGCGGATGTCACGCTCAAGGAGCAGCGCCGATTGATCCTCGTGCCGCGCGAGACCCCGTTTTCCGCGATCCATCTCGACAATATGCTCACCCTGACCCGGCTCGGTGCCGTCATTGCGCCGGCCAACCCCGGTTTCTACCATCGACCAGGCCAGGTCGAGGATCTGGTCGATTTCATGGTAGCCCGTATCCTGGATTTGCTGGACGTGCCGCATCATCTGCTGCCCCGGTGGGGGGAGTGATCACGGCCGACCTTGCCGAACTGCGGGCGATCGCGTCTTTCCAATGCTGATGGATGCCACCATGTCGACGACTCATGAGCGCCGTGGCGCGTTGATTGCCTGGGCGTTTTACGACTGGGCGACCAGTGCCTACGCCGCGCTGATCCAGACCTTCCTGTTTCCGGCCTATTTCGCGCGGGCGATTGCGCCGGATGCGGCCACCGGAACGGCTTGGTGGGGCAATGCGATGGGGATCGCCGGATTGACCATTGCGGTTTCGGCCCCGTTGTTGGGGGCGATCGCCGATCGCGGCGGGCACCGCCGGATGTTTCTTGCGCTGCTCACGCTCATCAACGTGCTGGCGACCGCAGCGCTCTGGACCGTCCGTCCCGAGGCAGATCTGGCGCTGCGCGCATTGCTGTTGGCGGGGATCGGTACGGTGGCGCTGGAGCTCGCCTTCGTCTTCTACAACGCACAGCTCGGCGATCTGGCCACTCCCCAGCGTGTCGGCCGCTGGTCCGGCTGGGCCTGGGGTCTGGGCTATCTGGGCGGCCTGGCCTGTCTGCTCCTAGCGCTGATCGGATTCGTGCAGGCCGATCCCCCGCCATTTGGCCTGGATCCGGAGGCGGCCGAACCGGTCCGGGCAACCTTCCTGCTGGCGGCGGGATGGACGGCGCTGTTTGCGCTTCCGCTGCTCTTGATGGTGCGCGACCCGGTGCGAGCGGCGACCGGCAGGACCGGCGGTTTCGTGGTGCAGGCCGCGTTCCGTGATCTGTGGCGTTCGCTGCGCGGGCTGATGCGCGAAAGATCATTGCTGCGGTTTTTCCTGGGCCGGCTGTTGTTGATCGACGGACTGACGACGGTATTCGCCTTCGGGGGTCTGTTCGCTGCTGGGACTTTCGGCTTCGATGAACGATCGGTGTTGCTGTTCGCCATCGTGCTGAACCTGACGTCGGCCGTGGGTGCCATTGGATTTGCCTGGCTGGATGATCATCTCGGCGCTCGCTCGGCCATGATCTGGAGTCTGATCGGGCTTCTGCTCACGGGCAGTGCGCTCCTGTTGGCACCGGATGCTCGATCCTTTTGGGTCTGGGGGGCGTTGCTGGGGATTTTCGTGGGCCCGGCGCAGGCCGCCAGCCGATCCTATCTGGTGCGCATGGCGCCCGCGGCGCAGCGCAACGAGTTGTTCGGCTTGATGGCTTTTTCGGGCAAGGCCACAACGTTTCTGGGCCCGTTTCTCGTGGCCGCGCTTACGGCCGCCAGCGGTAGTCAACGGATCGGGTTATCGGTGGTCTTATTCATGTTTGCCGGTGCACTCCTGTTGACGGCGGGGATCGCTACGGATCGCCCCGGACCGAAAGCTCGCTAGACTCAATGAGGAAAATCATCTGCGGAGGAGGACGCATGGAAGTTGTCAAGCCCTATCCCGCCGCTACTGTCGTGTTGTTGCGCGATGGCCCGCAAGGCGTGGAAGTGTTCATGGTGCGCCGTCACCATCAAATCGATTTTGCGGGCGGCGCATTGGTGTTTCCCGGCGGCAAGGTGGCGCCGGACGACGAGCAGCTGGCCCGGAAATGGGCGCCGGATGATCCATTGGCAGCATTTCGGGTCGCGGCAATTCGGGAGCTGTTCGAGGAAAGTGGGTTGCTGCTGGCCAAGCCTCGCGCGGCAGGTAACGGAGAGGCCGATGCATCCGTCGACCGGCTGCGCACGGAGCTGGCGCAGGCGGGGGCGAGTTTCGAGGAGCTGCTTGAGGCAGTTGGGGCTGTTCTAGAACTCGATGCGCTGTTGCCCTTTGCGCACTGGATCACGCCAGAGATGATGCCCAAGCGGTTCGATACCCATTTTTTTCTGGCGCGGATGCGGGGCGATGCGCAGTTGCGCCACGATGGCGGTGAGACCGTCGATTCTCTGTGGATTACTCCGGGTGACGCCATCGTCGCGGCGCAGGATGGCCGCCATACCATCATTTGGCCGACGTTGATGAACCTACAGAAACTGACCGGTCACCCGACGATCGATAGCCTATGGGCGGCAACCGGATCGGCCCCGATCGTCACCGTGTTGCCGCGGCTGGTCGATACGCCGCAAGGCAAGCGGATGCGTATTCCGCCCGAGGCAGGATACGAACATTGGGAGGTGGATTTGAGGCAGGTGATGGGGCGTTAGGAAGAGGCCGGAGGGGCTGTGGTCAGCACGGCTCCGGCCTGCAAATCCATTACTCGAAGCGAACTTTCGGCGTGGGCGTCAGCGAGAGAATCGGTGCGATTACCGTGCCGACCCCCGGCACCGTGGCGACACCCGCGATGACTGTCGTCTTGGTGGCGGTGACCGTCAGGTTGACGCCCTTGACGGCGCTTTGGCGCGCCACATATGTCAACAGCGGCGCTTCGGCTTCCACTCCACGGGCGAGATCGCTGACCAGAACCACATCGCGTTCGGTGAGATCGGCGACGGGTTTCTGGAACGGGCCGAGTTCGATGATGTAGGCCTGTCCGGTAACGCCCGATAATTCGTGATCGCTCATTTCGACGGGCTGGGCGGTTGCGAGGGCGGGGGCGGCCAAAAGCGCTACAGGGAAGATAGAATGCGGTTTCATGGTGCACTCCTGTCGGTGTCTTCGCAAAGCTTCACGCGGTGTTCTGTGTATAGCCTTGCTGGCGTCTGAGACGCAAGACATGTGCCAGATTATTTTACCAGATGGCGATCCATGCCCCGAAGAGATCATCGAGTGATGGTGATCCCGTCTTAACCTTAAACCACGAATGGCCGATCTTTCATCTCCGGAATGTGACCGTTGGCCACTGGCGCAAATCAACATGAATTCAGCTGCTCCATTGCAACACTCGCCGATCGGCGTCCTGCTGGTGAACTTGGGGAGTCCCGCGGCACCTGAAGCCGGCGCGGTCCGTCGCTATCTGGCGGAATTTCTGAGTGATCCACGGGTTATCGAGGCGCCGCGCTGGTTATGGTGGCCGATCTTGCACGGCGTGATTCTGCGCGTCCGGCCGCGTCGCAGCGCGGAGGCCTATGATAGTGTCTGGATGACGGAAGGATCACCCCTGTTGGTGTATTCCCGGCGCCAGGCCACTGCGCTACAAGGGATCTTGGACCGGCAAGCCCCGGGCGTGTATCAGGTCGCCGTGGCCATGCGGTACGGCAGCCCGCCGATGACGGTAGCGCTCGATCGCCTGTGCGCCTCGGGTTGCGAGCGCATTCTGGTGCTGCCGCTCTATCCTCAATATTCGGCGACGACAACCGCGTCGGTGATCGATTCGGTCGGGGCTTGGCTGAGCGCTCAGCGCGCGCTCCCGGAAGTGCAGTGGGTCAACCAGTATGCCTGCGCGCCCGGCTATATTGCGGCGCTTGCCGCCAGTGTCCGCGCCTATTGGGACCGGATGGGTCAGGGCGAACGCCTGTTGATGTCCTTCCATGGCATTCCTCAGCGCTACGCGGATCTGGGCGATCCCTATCCAGTGCAATGCCAGATGACAGCGCAGGCCCTAGCTGCGGCGCTCGCACTCGAACCGGATCAATGGACGATGGCGTTTCAGTCCCGCTTCGGACCCACCCGGTGGCTCGGCCCCTATACCGACGACGTGCTGGTGGAATGGGCGACTCACGGGGTGCGGACTGTGGATGCGCTGTGTCCTGGGTTCGCGACCGATTGCCTCGAAACGCTGGAGGAGATCGCAATCCGCTATGCCGGGGAGTTCCAAAAAATGAACGGCACGCTGCGCTACATTCCGGCGCTCAACGATGCGCCTGATCACATGGAATTTCTTGCAGATCTGGTGACTTGCCGTACGATGCCGTGGCGGGCGTGACGATCAGTCGAAGGGATGGCGTGTCATCCGTGCATGCAAAGGGCTCGAGCGGGGGAAGTGGCTGCGCAGAAACGCCATCTGGTCCGCCAGCACACGGCGGCCTTTCAGATAGATATATTCCGCATGAGTCGGCGTAAAGGGCACCGCGAGCAGCTGCATCCCGGCTTGTTCCGGCGTCCGCCCCGCCTTGTGGTTGTTGCATCGTTTGCATGCGGCAACGACATTGGTCCAAACGTCTTTCCCGCCCTGACTGATCGGCGTGACATGATCCCGTGACAGGTCGCTGACCGGGAAGCGCCCACCACAGTAGAGGCATAGGTGCCCATCGCGACGAAACAAAGTGCGGTTGCCGAGGGGTGGCGTGTAGCGGTCGCGGAGCTCGTGAATGACATGGTTGTGGCCAAAGGTGGCCAGGATGGAATGAATTTCGATCACGCTGCGCTGACCGGTTAGAGCGTTGAAGCCGCCGCGAATGCAATAGAGCGACGCCCCCAGAGCGTAGGCCACTTCTCCGAGGTGGTGCAGGCGCGCCGCCTGCTGGTAATCGATCCATTCCAGCGGCATGCCACTGGCGTCGGTGCGCAGAACATGTTGATTCAAGTCGTGCATGGGGTACCCCTGGCGGCAGACCCGTCTCTTCCTGAAGCTCGCCCTTGTATGTCAGAACGGCACTGAAAATGCAAGGCCGGGAATGCGGCGAAGGACGCATTGCGAGGGTGCGCACGCATTGGTTCCTCGTGCCGTGCCCAGTTCGCTCGCCCGGCTGGCGCTTCCAAGATGCCAGCGGGATATGAACAGGATGTGTCGGCACACTGGGTCCGCAGCGCAGCACGGCGCAAGGTGGCGATCGCAACGTCGGACAGCCGCGCGCTGAAACGCCTTGGCCGGAGTGGCCGCAGGAGTCATGGTGCATGGGGGAGCCGAGGCGACTTTGGTGCCCGGGGCCGGACTCGAACCGGCATGGGACAAGCCCGAGGGATTTTAAGTCCCTTGCGTCTACCGATTTCGCCACCCGGGCGCTCGGCCCGCGTATTGTAGCCTACTGACTGATTCTCGCCGAGCGACTCGTCAGTGGGGCGAAGGCGGCTACATCGCAGTAGACAAAAAATTGACAATTTCGTCCCCCGCTGCCCAAGATAACCCCAATTCTGAAAACAAGACGTTCAGTTGATGGGTTCTGGAGGCAAAAGGGGCATGGGTCAGGCAAAAATCCTAATTCTGAATGATGATCCGCGCCAAGCAGAACTCCTGAAAACCATCCTCGGTTTCATCGATCTTCAGGCCGAACAGGTTCGTGACCCGGCCAATTGGGACTGGTCGCAGTGGGAACGCAAGGAATGGGCTGCGGTTTGCGTCGGCCAACTCGATTCTCTTGAGCTGCGCGACGCTTCTCTGGCTCGTCTGCATCAGCAGGCACCCCACCTGCCGATCCTTTGGCTGGATTCAGGATCGCCGGGACCAGCCAATCATCCACTTTGGCCCGTGAAACAACCCGTGCGCCACGAACAGTTGGTCGAAACGCTGCGTCAGGTCGATCTGTATCGGCAAGGCACCGATATGAAAGGGCGGCCGCGTAACGTCGAGTTGTTCCGCAGTCTGGTCGGTAATTCCCGGGCGATTCGCAATGTCCGAAAGCTGATCAGTCAGGTCGCAGGCTCCGATGCCAATGTATTGATTCTGGGTGAATCGGGCACGGGGAAGGAAGTCGTTGCGCGCAATATCCATTATTACTCGACGCGCCGCAACGCACCGTTCGTGGCCGTGAACTGTGGAGCCATTCCCGGGGAACTGCTGGAGTCTGAACTTTTCGGTCATGAAAAGGGTGCTTTTACGGGTGCGGTGACTAGCCGGGAGGGGCGATTCGAGGCAGCGCAGGGCGGGACGCTATTTCTGGACGAGATCGGCGACATGAGTTTGCCGATGCAGGTCAAGCTGTTGCGGGTCTTGCAAGAGCGGGTCTTCGAGCGCGTGGGCAGCAATCGCAGCGTTCCGGCCGATGTTCGGATCGTCGCGGCGACGCATCGGGTATTGGAAGACCAGATTGCAAAAGGACTGTTCCGTGAAGACCTTTATTATCGCTTGAATGTATTTCCAATCCAAATGCCGCCGTTGCGCGATCGGATCGAGGATCTGCCGCTGTTGCTGGAGGAGATTGTTGCCCGCCTGGAGCATGAGCGCGGCACCTCCGTCCGCCTGACGCCGGCCGCAGTAATAGCGTTGTGCCAGTCGCGCTGGCCCGGAAATGTTCGGGAGTTGGCCAATCTGGTCGAGCGGCTCGCCATTCTTCATCCTTTCGGTAGCGTCGACTTGGCCGATTTACCGGAGAATTATCGCGGTAAAGTGGCGAGCGACGATGAGGCCGAGAAACTGCCCGCGATTCACCCTGCCTTGGAGTCTTTGTCCGGCAGCGATGGATCGGCCATGCCGCGGTTGCCGCGCGAAGGATTGGACCTCAAGCAGCACTTGGCGGATATGGAAATGCACCTGATTCGGCAAGCGTTGGAGGCCAGTGACGGGGTGGTATCCCAAGCCGCAAAGTTGTTGCGGCTTGGCCGAACCACGCTGGTTGAAAAACTACGGAAGTACGGCCTGATGCGATCGGATCTCCCGACCGATCATTGACCACGATTCCTTCCGCCTCCTGTTCTGCCTTCTCCTTGGATCGAAACTTGGCGCTTGGCGCTCGTGCTCGCGTCCAGCGCGTCAGAATTCTGGCGGTCCGCACGCCATCGGCGTTTGCTTGGTTTGCAGTGCCCCTATAAAAGATAAATAAAAACAATAAATTATATTTTTCATTTGCCCTTCTTCTCTGCTTGGAACGTTTCCTGCTTTAGATGGCCGCCGAAAGAGCCACAGCAACTGCTGTCGGAAATTCGGCGTTCGGGAGACAACCTAAGCCCTCTCTGCAAACTGGAAATAAAGAGGGGGTTCCAAAATGGAGAAGAGCCATGATGCAGCCCGCTCACAATGAAGCCCGTCAACAGCATGATCTCGTTGTCCAGCATGCCCCGCTGGTACGGCGGATTGCACAACACCTGGCCAGCCGATTGCCGGCCAGCGTCCAGATCGACGATCTGATTCAGGCAGGCATGATCGGGTTGCTGGAGGCTGCGCGGAACTACGATGCCAATCAAGGTGCGAGCTTCGAGACCTACGCCGGAATCCGCATTCGCGGCGCAATGCTCGATGAAACACGCAAGGTGGACTGGGCACCTCGGTCCGTACATCGAAAAGCGCGTGAGATGGCGACGTTCGTGCATGAGTTGGAGCATCAACTGGGGCGCGTGGCCAAGCCAGCCGAGGTGGCGGCCGCCATGCAGATCGATCTTGATCAGTACTATCAGATCGTCGAAGACGCGGCCGGATGTCGCGTATTGAGCCTGGATGAGCCGGATAATGGCGTTGTCGATGCGGGCGAGATCCCCGGCGATGGCGATCGGGACGATCCGGCTGAGCAGATCGAAGCGGATGGCTTTCGGGCGGTTCTGGCAGAAGTGATGGCGGGTCTTCCGGAAAAGGAATGCCTGGTGATGTCGTTGTACTACGAGCAGGATTTGAATCTGCGCCAAATCGGCGCGGTCATGGGAGTCAGTGAGTCGCGCGCCTGCCAAATTCACAGCCAGGCGGTAAAGCGTATCCGGAGCCGAATGGCGGATTGGGTCAGGTAACCGTCAACAGAAAATCCCGGGTTGTCAAAAAACTGGCGAACTGACAATTGATTGGCGCGGAAATCCTCAAGTTGACGGAAAGCTGACCGATACACTCTTCGGTTGGGTTAACTGAGGACAAGGGCCATGCAAGGAAAACGCATTGTTGGAACTGCCGGAATTCAGGAACAGGTGTGCACGACTGCTCCTCAGTCCGCTGGGGGTCTGGTGGTTGTTTCACTGTTGCAGCAATTGGGGGAGCGTTGGTCGGAGGCTCAGCGAATCGCACATCTTCGCGACCTGGTGATGGCCAAGGCTTATCGGCCGGATGCGCAGCGTATGGCGGCGAAATTCATGAATCAGCAACGGAGTGAAACCACGTGATGGTCTTTTGGTGCTCGACGTAATGAGTCGTTCGAGTTCGGATGGTTGCGATGGGCCAAGGCCATAAACACCTTGGAGGGCGTGGCTACGAAGTCATCCGAGGGCAGCAGCGTATCCATGATCTGTTGGCGGAGTGGGCTTCCGACCTTACCAATGTGACCGTTTGTGTGGAGGATTCGACGGAGCTACCCGCCAGGCTGGTGCCGCTTGCAGATGAATGGGTGATTCGTCGGCTCGATGCAATTCCGGATGCCGTGATGGTGGAAGGCCCGCAGCCTCGTCTCGTATTGAAGCGAGGCGGGCAGCGCCTGGAGGTCAGTTGTCGGCAGACGAGCCAGCGGGCGTGCTGCTTTCACTTGGGCCGCCCGACTTATATGCGGTATGCGCAAATGCGTGATGAAGGCCGAATCAAACTCGGTCACGCCGCGCCCGTGCAGCTGACATTGTTTCCGGCTTCGCCGAGTGCGGTTCGAGCAGACGTGCTGGATTTGTCCCTCGGTGGCATGGGGGTACTGTTGTCATCTGCGGTTTTACCGACGCTGCCGCATGAACGGTATCCGGCGATGCTCCGTTTTCCGCTGGGAACACTGGAAACCTGCCTGGAGGTTCGGTCGGTTCTTCCGAATGCAGAGGCAAACGATCAGTGGCGAATGGGCGCTCGATTCGATGAGCTTCAGATTGCGCAGCGCAACTTGCTCAGGGACTTCCTGAGCGGTCAGCAACGGATGCAGCGGTTTCCCCCCGCTTTTCATCCAAATTGAAGATTTCAACGAAATTGCTGGCGTCCGGATGGGCCCGAGAGGGGCCGTGCGTCATGACCACCGTGCCGCGACGAATCCCCTGCTCGGTGCACCACGCCCGAGCCACTTCACGCCAGACCACATCGGTACTGTCGACCTGAACGGGAACGACACCGTAGGAAAAGCATAGATCCTGACAGGTTTTGGCGGCGCTGCTGAACGCAATCACGGGGCAGGGAAACTTGAAGCGCGCAAGCCGGCGAGCTGTTGCGCCACTATCGGTCGGTGCAATGACCACGGGTGGGCGAATCTTGTGAACCAGATCGGCAAGGTCTGGCGCCATCAGTTCTTCTACCTTCTGAGCACGCTTCTTGTCGGGTTCAAACCACGCCGAATCAAGCGCAGGACGGGATTTCTCCGTCGCCAGTGCAATCCGTGTGAGCATGCGCACGGCCTCGACGGGATATTGCCCGATCGCTGATTCCTCCGACAGCATCACGCAGTCTGTCCCATCGAGTATGGCATTGGCCACATCGGTGGCCTCAGCGCGGGTGGGACGTCGATTCTCGACCATGGATTCAAGCATCTGGGTTGCGGTGATGACCGGGCGCCCGAACTGCTTGGCCCGCCGGATCAACGTTTTCTGCGTCAGTGCGATCGATTCGATAGGGGTTTCGACACCGAGATCTCCACGTGCCACCATGATGCCATCACAGGTGGTGAGGATATCGTCAATTTCCTGCACCGCGATTGCGCGTTCAATCTTGGCGATCAGAAAGGGGTCGAAGCCCAGCTGTCGAGCGCGCGCACGAACCTCGCGCACGTCGTCTCCGCGCTGCACGAAGGACACGCTGATGGCATCGACGCCTGCCTCGAGCGCCATCTCCAGGAGCTGCGCATCGCGGCTAGTGAAGGCGCTGCGGCCCAAATCAATGCCGGGAACATTCATGCCATTGTGGGAGAGCAGATTACCGCCAACCTGAACACGGCAGGTGATTTCACGTCCCTGGATCGATCGCACCTTCAGCTGGATGAAGCCGTCATTGAGATAGATGACTTCTCCGGGCTTGATGGCATCCGCGAGGCCAGAAAAATCATACGGAATACCGCTCGTGTCGCTGCTGGAACCTTCGATCAGGCGGACCTCTTGGTCTCGGCGCAGGGCGATGGGTGAAGGATCGAGGTGTCCCACGCGCATCTTGGGCCCAGGGAGATCGGCCATGATGGCCAGCCGGTATCCGGTCAGCCGGCTGGCATCCCGCAAGCGGTGAATGGTACTGCGATGACTCTCGGCATCGCCATGGGCCAAGTTGAGTCGCGCAATACTCATTCCGCTGCGCAGCATGCGCTGGAGAATATCCGGCCGCCGGGACGCAGGGCCGATGGTGCACACCAGCTTGGTATGCGCTTTGGGTATGGGCAGATGGCGCATGGCATTCTCCCGATGGCGCGGCGGCAACAGCAGTATACCCATTTGGCTGCCGAGCAAAAAAACAGGGAGGGGGATCCCTCCCTGTTCAATGCGCCATCTTTCCGGAGAGCGGGAAGATGCTGGCCGCGAGGCGAAAGCCTAAGCCGAGCAATCTTCCCGTGAACTAGACTAAGGCGAGATAGGCTCCGGGAAATTGACCTGCATCAAGGGAACCGCCGATCCCCTTGGGGGACAATGATTCCAAGTTTTCTCATCCGAGTATTCGAAAATGGCGTCGTTTCCCAATCGTCCCGTGCCCAACCGCGCGATCCAGCGCACGTGTGTCAATTGTTCCTTGAGCGAGCTGTGTGTTCCCGTCGGCTTGGACCCGGCAGATATGGAACGACTCGATCAATTGGTGGAACGACAGCCGCCGCTGGAGTCCGGGGCCCATCTGTGTCGGGTCGGAGAGCGTTTCACCACGCTTTTCGCGGTTCGCTCCGGCTGTTTCAAGAGTTACCGGATGGACAGTGAAGGCCGCGAGCGGGTTCTGGCGTTCCACCTTCCGGGGGAGCTGATCGGGCTTGATGCGATTTACCCCGGCGTCTATCAGTCGAACGTCGTGGCGCTCGACATGGGTGGCGTCTGCGCGCTGCCCTACAGCGATCTGAGCCGCCTTGCGTCACAGATTCCGCGTTTGCAGGAACAGATCTTCCGGTTGCTGAGCAAGGATCTTTCGGCCTATGCCTGGTTGGCTGGCGACTACAGCGCCGAGGAGCGGGTCGCGGGGTTCCTGCTTGATCTGTCGAATCGTTACCGCGAGCGGGGCTATTCGGACCGCGTGTTCAATTTAGCCATGCCTCGGCGCGACATCGCCAACTATCTCCGGCTTGCGACCGAAACGGTCAGTCGGGTGATCACGCGCTTCGAGCGAGAAAGCCTGATCCACACCGAACGGCGTGAAGTCAGCCTCCTCGACCTTGACGGCCTGAATGAACGAGCCAATCACTGCCTTCAGGCACTAGGGTAAGCCGCTTGTGCCGGCGCGGGCTTGCCGTTGCGGCTAGATCAGTCGGGAGTGCGAAGTCGTGGTCGGGTTCCGATTGAGGTAGGCATCGAACGGGAAGGCGACTGCGCGAAGCAAATAGCGGCCTTGCGGTGTCACCTCCAACGCCTTGGTCGTGATTCGCACCAGGCCATCGGCGGCGGCCGATCCCAGCGCGCGCAGCTCGTCGGTGAAGTATGCTGAGAAATCGATGCCATGGCGCGCCCGAATGTCGTCATAGGCGACACGCCCCTGACACATCAGCTGCTGAATCACATCCTGGCGCAACAAGTCCTCGCGTGTCAGCGCAATGCCGCGCCGTATCGGCAGGTCACGCTGGTTCAGGCACGCGGTATAGTCTTTCAAGTCTTTGGTGTTCTGCGCATAGCACGAGCCGATCTGGCTGATGGCGCTGACGCCCAGGCCAATGAGGTCGCATCCCCCGAGCGTCGAATAGCCTTGGAAGTTCCGGTGTAGTCGACCTTCGAGTAGCGCGATCGCGAGCGAATCGTGGGGCTTGGCGAAATGATCCATGCCGATGTGGCGGTAATCGGCTGTCGTCAGCCGCGCCACGGCCTGCGCCAACAGTCGCAGCTTTGCGTCTGGATGGGGCAATGCATCGACCGGGATGCGGCGCTGTGCCTTGAAACGACCGGGCAGGTGCGCGTAGCTGTAGAGGGCTACGCGGTCCGGGTTCAGCTCAACCACTTGATTCAGCGTCACGTCGAAACGTTCTGGCTCCTGATAAGGCAGTCCATAAATCAGATCCAGGCTG
The DNA here is from genome assembly GCF_004684205.1 of Candidatus Macondimonas diazotrophica. Classification (NCBI taxonomy): domain Bacteria; kingdom Pseudomonadati; phylum Pseudomonadota; class Gammaproteobacteria; order Chromatiales; family Ectothiorhodospiraceae; genus Candidatus Macondimonas; species Candidatus Macondimonas diazotrophica. The sequence goes on along the minus strand of NZ_SRIO01000001.1, from coordinate 80,625 downwards.
ACGGAGTCGAAACCCGCTCTCCTGGCTGATTTGATGATCTGTTCGGTCTGCGCGTAGCTTTGGTGGCGGTTGATCGCCGATTGCACCACCGGATCGAAGTCTTGAACGCCGATGCTGATGCGGTTGAATCCGATGTTGCTCAGCGTCCCGAGATCCATCGCATCGAGGTTGCGCGGGTCAGCTTCAATGCTCATCTCGACGGTCGGGGCAAATCGGAAATGCGCGCGCAGTACGGAAACCACCTGTGCCAGTTGCTCGGTCGTGAGAAAGGTGGGGCTGCCTCCACCGAAGTGCACCTGAACCACCGCCTCGGGGTTCTCCAGCATCGCTGCTTTGAGTGCGATTTCCTGCGCCAGACTGTCCAGATAGTGGCGGATGTGCTCGGGCTGCCGGGTGATTTCCCGATGGCAGCCACAGTAAAAGCACGGGCTGGGGCAGAAGGGGATATGGAGATACAACGACAGGGGGGCCGCGGCGCGGGTTCGCAAGGCGCGCTGATGCTCGCCCGCGCCGAATCCGGGATGGAAGCGATCCGCCGTGGGGTAGGACGTGTAACGCGGCCCGCGGGTATCATAGCGCGATACCAGCGCGGCATCGAAGATGTCTGCGGGCGTCATGGACAATGACCATCCTCTTGGGAAACTCCCTGTGAGGATAGCCCATAGCCCAATTTCCACAATGACTTACGTCAAAATTGCAGGCCGCTCGTAGCGGCCTGCATGGGGCTTAGCAGTCGTGGCGCGAGAACACCAGCGAAGCGTTCGTGCCGCCGAAACCGAAGCTGTTGGACAGGATGGTGTTGAGCTTCACCCCGTCGCGTCGTTCGCGGACGATGGGCAGGCCTTCGGCTTGCGGATCGAGTCGATCAATGTTTGCCGATGCAGCAATGAACCCTTCCCGCATCATCAACAGACTGTAGATCGCTTCGTGCACGCCAGCGGCGCCCAACGCATGTCCGGTCAGGGATTTAGTGGAGGCGAGCGGCGGCATGGCATCGACGAAGACTTCCCGCAGGGCTTCGAGCTCGCGTACATCGCCCACCGGCGTGCTGGTGCCGTGTGTATTGATGTAATCGACGGGTGTCGCGACGGTTTCCAAGGCTTGGCGCATGCAGCGTACGGCGCCTTCGCCGGAAGGGGCAACCATGTCGTAACCATCCGAGGTGGCGCCATAGCCGACCAATTCAGCGTAAATGGGGGCGCCGCGGCGCAGGGCATGTTCACGCTCTTCCAGTACCAGGATGCCGCCCCCCCCGGAAATCACGAAGCCATCCCGATCGGCGTCGTAGGTCCGTGAGGCCTTCTCCGGCGTGTCGTTGTACTTGCTCGACAGCGCGCCCATCGCATCGAACATGAAAGCCATGGTCCAGTTCTCTTCCTCGGATCCACCGGCAAAGACGATGTCCTGTTTGCCGAGCTGGATCTGTTCCATGGCGTTGCCGATGCAATGGGCACTGGTCGCGCAAGCGGAGCTGATCGCGTAATTGATGCCCTTGATCTGCGCGCCGGTGGCCAGACAGGCCGATATTCCGCTGCACATGGCCTTGGTGACCATGTAGGGGCCGACCCGACGGACGCCTTTGGCTCGCAAGGTGTCGATCCCTTCCTGAATGCTCGCATGGGAGGCGCCGCCGGCACCGACGATCAGTCCCGTGCGGACGTTGGACACCAGGTCGGGAGTCAGCTGGGCATCGGCGATGGCCTCCTGCATGGCCACCCACGCGTAGGCATGGCCATCGGCCATGAAGCGCATCAGCTTGCGATCGATGAGCGCCTGAACGTCTAGCCCGATGGAGCCGGCCACCTGGGATCTCAATCCCTGTTCGGCATAGGTCTCCTGGAACGTAATGCCGGAACGGCCTGCGCGCAGGCTATCCAAAACCTCGGCCTTGTTGTTCCCGATACTGGAGACAATCCCCAGACCGGTCACGACGACGCGTTTCATCGGTATCCTTCCTCCACTGTGGTGCGGTGCGATTTCATTCGAGTCCTCAAAAGTCGGACGTCGAGGTGAAAAGCCCGGCACGCAAATCCTTGGCGGTATAAATCTGGCGGCCGTCCACGCTCAGCGTAGCATCCCCGATACCCATCACGAGTTTTCGCAGGATGACGCGTTTCAGATCCACTTGATAGATCACTTTCTTGGCATTGGGCAATACCTGACCGGTGAATTTCACCTCGCCGACACCCAGGGCGCGGCCTCGGCCGGGGGCGCCCAGCCACGCCAGGTAAAAGCCCATCAGCTGCCACATGGCGTCGAGGCCCAGGCAGCCCGGCATCACGGGATCACCCTGAAAATGACATTGGAAAAACCAAAGGTCGGGCCTGACGTTGAGTTCAGCGATGACCTGTCCTCTATTATGCCCCCCCCCTTCTTCGCTGATGTGCGTGATCCGGTCGAACATCAACATCGGCGGTAAAGGGAGTTGCGCATTGCCGGGGCCGAACATCTCACCGCGGCCGCAGGCTAACAGATCTTCTAGATCCAGCGAAGAAGGTCTCACATCGGGCTCCAGGTCGCGTTTGTCCCGTGGGGAAGAATGAAAAAGTGGGTGATAATTCCTCACCCCGATGAACAAATCAAGAGGGCCGGGTCAGGGCAACAAGCGATGGGTTCTCAGGGGGCAAGGCGCTCCAGAGACCAAGTCTGGTCCGTTCGGCGCTGGTAGAGCAAACGATCATGCAGCCGATCTGCCTGAGCCTGCCAGAATTCGAACCGCAGGGGGAACAGGCGGTATCCACCCCAATTAGGGGGGCGGGGGATGTCTTTGTTGGCAAATTCATGAGTGAAACGTGCGATTCGTGACTCCAGATCCTCTCGACCTTTCAGGACGTGGCTTTGAGGAGAGGCCCATGCCCCGATCTGGCTGCCGCGTGGACGGCTACGAAAATAGGCATCGGACTCAACCGGGTCGATACATTCGACACTACCTTCAATACGCACCTGCCTGAGCAGAGCAGGCCAGTAGAACAGGAGCGCAGCCGACGGATTATGCGCGAGTTCCTCGCCCTTGCGGCTTCCGTAATGGGTATGGAAGACAAACCCGTCCTCATCGAACTGCTTGAGCAGCACGATGCGAATACTCGGCCGTCCATCCATTCCCACAGTGGCCAGAGCCATCGCATCCGGTTCGGGCGGGTGCAGTGGCCGAGCGGCATCATACCATTGTCGGAACAGTTCTCCGGGATGCGGAGGGGCCGTATGCTCATTCAAAGTGGCGACACGGATAGTCACGGTCTCTGCTCGGCATAAGAGTGCAGGCGGGACGATCGTCCCGCCTGCTGGATCGGTCACGCGGGTTCGAAGACCGGGAAATGGCGCCCCTTGGGCAATTCTTCCCAGGATACCTTTACCTTCATGCCCACTTGCACCTCTTCCAGAGGGCAGTTGACGACGTTAGTCATCATCCGCACACCTTCCTCGAGCTGCACGATGGCCACCACGTAGGGAACGCGCGGACCCATCGCGGGATTGCCGGGCTTGCGCATAATGCTGAACGCATAGACTTCGCCCAACCCCTGGGATTCGCGCCATTCCACGGCGCCGGTCTTCGGCGAAATCACGACCGCTTCGCGCGGGTAGTGATAGTAGCGCTCCGTTTCCGGACTGTACTGGAGCATCAGCTTCTTTTCTTCGGTCGCCTTCCAGAACGGTTCGGCGTGGGGCGAGGTGCCCATCATCATGCGGCTCATAGCGTTTCCTCCGTACCCAGGACCACAGTGGAGCAGGCGGACAGGACTCCGCCCACGCCGTGCGCCACGGCCAGCTTGGCATCGGGCACCTGCCGGGGACCACATTCGCCGCGCAGCTGTTTGGTGGCTTCGACCAACAGGAACATGCCGTACATCCCCGGATGGGTGTACGAAAGGCCGCCGCCGTTGGTGTTGGTCGGCAGTGCGCCGCCGGGGCCGAGCTTGCCGTCCTCTACGAAGCGACCGCCTTCGCCTTTTGGACAGAAACCCATGTCTTCCAGCGACATCAGCACGGTGATGGTGAAGGAATCATAGGTCATCACCAGATCGATGTCCTTGGGGGCCACACCGGCCATGTCGAAGGCCTTCGGTGCGGAGACGGCACCCGGAGTCACGGTGAGTTCCGGCATTTCCGAGACCATCATGGCGTGATCGTGGTGCGTGCCGGCGCCCAGCACGTAGACGGGCTTTTTCTTCAGATGACGGGCGCGTTCGGCGCTGGTGATGACGACCGCGCCGGCACCGTCGGTGACGAGACAGCAGTCATAGCGGTGCAGCGGGTCACAGACCAAGGGGGAGTTCAGAACATCCTCAATGGTCATGGGATCCTGATAGCGCGCGCGGGGATTCATTTCCGCCCACTTGCGGGTGGACACGGCAATCTGCGCTAGCTGCTCGGATGTCGTGCCGTACAGATGCTGGTGGCGGCTGGCGGCCAGGGCATAGGCGCCTGCGGGAAGCATGAGGCCGGCCGGCATTTCCCATTCCAGGAAGGGGGGCGGGTTCTTGCGGTCGAAGGCGTTCATCATGGCCGCCATGCCGCCGGTCAGTCCGCCCTTGGAACGCGGCGTCTGGGCATAGACCGAGACCGCGACTTCGCACAGGCCGAGGGCGATCGCCGCAGCCGCATGCTCCACGTGGACCTCGAAGCTCGAGCCTCCGGTCATGGTGCTGTCGGTGTAGCGCGGGCGAATGCCCAGATGCTCCGCCAATTCCATGCTCGGCATCATCATGCCGGTGCAGAACAGGCCATCCACATCGGACAGCTTGAGTCCGGCGTCTTCCAACGCAGCATGGATGACTTTGACTTCGAGCTCCCGCTCGCTCAGATGAAGCTCGCCGGTCGGCGAAACCTCGTCTGCGGCGCCGACGATTGCCGCCTTGCCGCGCAGATACCTAGAATCGTAGGCCATCGTTACGTCCCTATAATGGGTGAGTGTACTTCCCTGTGGTTGTGGCGTCCCGTCTCGGCGACGGGTGCGCAAGACCGAATTGGCTTGGATTCCCCGCGCAACTCCACATCTCAGGAGTAACGAATCAGGCTAGGAGATTCGATCGCCAAAGGCAATAGGAAAAACGCTGTATTGGCATGTTCGGGCAGCTAACCGGGGATCGGCGATCCGGTGCGCCCAGTGCGCTGGCAGGCTGTTAGAATTCACCGGGAGTGGACATGGATGGGTTTGCAGCATCGTGATTTATGATTCGACTTCGCCGGGGTCGCTGCCCGACCTCCGCTTACAATTGCCCGCACTGGAGGCCGCTGTGGAGCGGGCGCTCGCCTGTGCGCGCTCGGGCGGCGCGGATGCGGTTCAGGCCGAGATCGGACTTCGAGTCGGCTATTCGGTCAGTGTCCGCAGCGGGGAAGTCGAAACCCTCGAGCACGAACGCGACCGCGGTTTGGGCATCACCGTCTATTTTGGGCAGCGCAAAGGGGCCGCGAGCACCACGGACCTGCGTCCCGAGGCGATCGACCAGACGGTGAAGGCTGCGTGCGACCTGGCGAACCATACCGAGGCCGATCCGGCAGCGGGGCTGCCCGATCCGGGGACACTGGCATGGACCATTCCCGAGCTCGATCTCTATCATCCTTGGGCGCTGACGCCGGAGGAAGCCATTGAGCGGGCGTTGGCCATGGAAGCGGCAGCCCTGGACGCCGATCCGCGGGTGAAGAGTTCTGAAGGCGCGGGAATCCAGACCGGGTTGGGGATTTCGGTTCTGGCCAACAGCCAAGGGTTTCGTGGCGTGCGGTGCGGATCCTCCCACGGCCTCGGTTTGAGTGTGGTAACGCAGGCAAGTGGGCAGATGCAGCGAGATGGGTGGTATGAAAGTGCCCGGCTTGCGAGTCGATTGCCGGATGCCGAAGCCGTTGGTCGACACGCCGCCGAGCGCGCCTTGGCGCGCCTGGGTGCGCGTGCCCTGTCATCTCGCAGCGTACCGGTACTGTTTGCGCCGGAAGTCGCTCGCAGTCTGATTCGACATTTCGTCGGTGCAGTGAGCGGCGGGTCGCTGTATCGCCAGATGAGCTTCCTGCAGGACAAGCTGGGTCAGCAAATCATGAGTCCCGACTTGCATGTGCATGAACAGCCGCACCTGCCACAGGCCATGGCCAGCGCCGCGTTTGATGGGGAAGGGGTGGCCACCAGCCCCCGGGACTTGGTTCGCGACGGTCTCCTTGCGGGCTACGTTCTGGATAGCTATTCGGCCCGCAGGTTGGGTCTGCGTTCCACGGGGAACGCCGGCGGTGTGCACAATCTCGCCGTGGCGCCGACCTGTGGGGGCGGCGAAGCTGAAATGCTGCGGTTGCTGGATACCGGCCTGTGGGTCACTGAGCTGATGGGGCAGGGCGTGAATCTCGTGACCGGGGATTATTCGCGTGGCGCCGCTGGTTTCTGGGTGGAACGCGGACAGGTCGTTCACGCCGTCGAGGAAGTCACCATTGCCGGTAATCTAGCCGACTTGTACCGGCGGATCGTGGCGGTGGGCGACGACGTGGATGCCCGCGGTAGCATCCATTGCGGCTCGATTCTCGTCGAGTCCATGACGGTTGCGGGTGACGGTTCCGGGGCCTGATGCATCGATCCCAGCGGCCCGGCAGCATGGTTGTAAGAGCGGCCATGGCGCCGTCCACTGCGGGGATTTTCAGTTTTCGCGAGCTTGACCGGGCAGATCCCGCTCAAGACGCTCCTACCTGCCCGCATCAGACGGGCTGTCTCCAAAAAGGGCCAAAAGCCGATGGAACTTTATACCTATCACCGCAGTGTTGCTGCGCATCGCGTCCGGATCGTCCTGAATATCAAAGGTCTTTCCTGCGAGTACCGATTTGTCGACATTGCCGGCGACAAGCTGCAGCGTTACCAATTCCGGGCGCTAAATCCGCAAGGGCTGGCGCCGGTACTTGTGGATGAAGGTCACGTCATTACCCAGTCCATGGCCATCATGGAGTATCTGGAAGAGCGTTGGCCGACGCGTGCCGTGCTACCCAAGGACATTCCCGGTCGGGCGCGGGTGCGGGCGCTGGCCCAGCTGTTCATCTCGGATATCCAGCCGCTGCACAACCTGCGCGTGTTGCGCTATCTGCGCAAGCAGCATGGGCAGGACGACGCTCAGGTCGCGCAGTGGTCGGCGCACTGGATCGCAGAAGGCCTGGCGGCCGTGGAGCACCTGCTCGGCAGCAGCACTGAGACCGGTGCCTATTGCCACGGCGATCACCCGACGCTGGCTGATGCCTGTCTGGTACCAGAAGTGCATGAAGCCATCGAGCAGGGCGTCGATCTCTCCGAATTCCCCCTGGTGCGGCAGGTGTATGCCACGTGCATGACGCTGGCCGCGTTCCAGGCCGCTGCGCCGGAAACCCAGCGGGATGCGTCTGGTCTCCCGGAGACGAGCTGGGTATGAAACGGGTCGACGGTGCGATACGCGCCGAGGCATGTGCTCATGGCCCCAGGGTAGAAGTGCCGGTCCACTGTCAGGAGCCGGGCACCGTGCTGGACGCGGTCCCGGGAAGCGTTGCGCCGTCGTCCGTAAATCGCATCACGCCATCCTCAAGGGCGCCAAACTTCAGACTTACGATGTCGCGCGCGTAGTTCTGATAGAGTTTCCAGGGCGCTTTGGAGCCTTGTTTGGGAAACTTGTCGATGGCGCGCTGGATGTAGCCCGAGGAAAAGTCCACGAAGGGCAGTTCAGTCAGGTCCGGATCGGTATTGTGCGGTGCGCAGAACCGGTAGCCATTCCGGTCCATGTGGTTGATCAGTCGGCAGACGTAGAGACTGGTGAGGTCGCACTTGAGTGTCCAGGATGCGTTGGTGTATCCGGTGGCTTGGGCGAGGTTGGGGACGTCCTTGAACATCATGCCCTTGTAGGTGATGCTCCGACCCGGTTCCCAGGGTTGTCCATCAAGACTGAACGTTACGCCACCGAGGGGAACGAGATCGAGTCCGGTGGCTGAGACGATGATATCGGCCTCGAGCGTCCGGCCCGACTTGAGATGGATGCCGGTTTCGGTGAAGCCTTCGATATGGTCGGTGACCACTTCCGTGCGACCCGACCGAATCGCCTTGAACAGGTCGTTGTTGGCAGCGATGCACAGCCGTTCTTCCCAAGGGTTGTATTGCGGGTTGAAGTGCACGTCGACATTGCAGGCATTGCCCAGTTGATGCCGCATGTGCAGGCGAAGCGCTTTGCGAATGAGTTTGGGCCAGCGTCTGGAGATCTGAAAGAACAAGGTTGCCAGCCATACGTTCTTGAACCGGTTGACGGCAGACCCGATTCGGCCGGGCAGCAGCACGCGCAGGGCCTCAGTCAGCGGATCCCAGTCGGGCAGTCCGATGACATAAGTGGGCGAGCGTTGCAGCATGGTGACGTGGGCCGCCTTTTCCGCCAGCGCCGGCACAAGCGTGACGGCTGTGGCGCCGCTGCCGATGACGACGATGCGCTTGCCCGAGTAGTCCAGATCCTCCGGCCATTGCTGCGGATGGAGCAATGTTCCTCCAAAGCGCTCATGACCGGGAAACTGTGGCATGTAGCCGCCGTCGTAGCGATAGTAGCCGCTGCACATATAGAGAAAGTTGCAGGTATAGCGGATGACTTCGCCTTGCACCTGAGCTTCGACAGTCCAGCAGGCATCCTTGCTCGACCAGCTGGCATGCCTGACCGCATGACCGAAGCGGACGTGGCGGTCCACTTGGTGTTCCTGGGCTGTTTCGCGGATGTAGTCGCGGATCAATTCGCCCGGCGCAATGGCCTGACGATGGTTCCAGGGACGGAACGGAAAGCCCAGCGTGTACATGTCCGAGTCCGACCGCAAGCCCGGATAGCGAAACAGATCCCATGTGCCGCCGATCGCCTGGCGTCCTTCCAGGATCGCATAGGACTTCCGCGGACACTGCTCGTTCATGCGTGCGCCCGCGCCGATGCCCGACAGGCCGGCGCCGACGATCAGAATATCGAAATGTTCCATGGCTCAGACCCCCTCGACGCCATCGGTACGGTTCAGGCGCCTGGAAGGGATTCGTACCGGCGCAATAGTATTGGTGGACGGCCGGACGTTGCCGATCGGCGAATGTCCAGTACAAACGGACGCTTCCTCAAGCGAAGTACAGCGCAAGGTGCCTTGCAAGTCCGCGGTGGCATTGGGAAATCGCCTTTTTCGGGGGAAAGCGAAATGCTTACAGGAAGTTCAGTCAAGCTCAGGATCGGAGGCGTTTGTGGCATCTACAATCAGTCAGTAAGCGTCGCGGGAGAAAGGGATCGCCTGCGGGAAGCGTTCGGGCCAAATAATGAACGTAAGCATCCTGATCGCCAAGCAGCCATCAGGGGGAGGAGGATCATGGACATGCTGTCTTCGACACAACAGGCTTCGCCGCCAGAGGAGCACACCATAGAGCCCCGGCCGATACGATTCAACATCACCGATGCCAGCCCGCGATATTGGTTTGCCAACGACCCATTCCGAACGCAGTTTTTCAATGCACTCTTCACGACCTTTCCCCCGGGGGAGAATTTCTTCGTCCGCAGCGTGGTGCATTATCGTGACCGTATCCGCGATCCCTTGCTGCTGAAACAGATCAATGCCTTTGCGGGGCAGGAAGGCACGCACGCGAACGCTCACCAGGATCACCTGGATATTCTCTCCCGTCAGGGGTACACCAGCCTGGAGCGAGAAAATCGCTACATCATCGATCCGTTTCTCAAATTGGCCAACCGGATCGCTCCCAGGTTTGCGCTGGCGCTGACGGTTGCGCTGGAGCATTTCACGGCCATGCTGGCCCATCAGTCCATCGCGCGTTCGGATCTGTTCCGCGATCTGGCCCATGAAGACTTCAAGCCGCTGATGGAATGGCACGCTGCCGAGGAGATCGAGCACAAGGCCGTGGCTTTCGATGTTTATCAGCAGGTCGATGGCAGTTATCGGCGGCGCATCGGCGCAATGATCGGGGCGACGTTCTTCATGGTGGTGCTGTTGGTGCCGATGCGCATGACCCCCTTGCTGTACCGGGACGGCGTGCTGTTCAACTGGCGCACCTGGCGCGATGGTCTGTCGTTCCTCTATGGCAGACAAGGCATCTTCCGCATGCCGTGGAATCATTACAAACAGTTTTACCGGCGCGACTTTCACCCTTGGGACGTGCAGGATTTCGATCTGATTCGTCCCTTCCGTGATGAGTATCAAAGTGGACTATGGTTGGAGGCGAGTCGGCTCAAGCGCACGGGGTGACAGCGCTAAGGCCTCGCTCGGACCGCACAGCGGGCAAACACGCCATTTCGAGGCCGAGCGTCTTGGAGGCCAGCGTGGGCTCCGGTCTCACCGATATCATGTTTCCAGGGATCTTCACGGATGAAACCCCATTTCAAATGGCTGCTATTGGCGGCGACCCTGGTACTGGCCGGCGTCGTTATCTACGGGTGGGTCGATCTTCACGCCGCGCCGGTGTGTCAGGGTGATGATGCGATCGCTGATCCGCAGGCGCCCATTGTCCTGAGTGGTTGGGGCTTCGATCCGGCCAACACACGGGCGGTACCGGAGGAGGCCCAGGGCCTTCGGCCCCAACACCTGTCCCGGCTCGGTATGCAATGGGCCTTTCGTTTCCCGTGGTGGACCAACAAGGCACGCTCACAGCCTGCATTGACGACGGACACACTTTACGTGGGCAGTCAGCGAGGGTGGGTCTATGCACTCAATCGCTGGACCGGTTGCGTCCGCTGGAAATCCTTCATCGGCGCTGAGGTGCGCACAGCGATGACCCTTGGCGCGCCACACCCTGGCGGCGAGCGGTTGCTGTATTTCGGTGACTTCGCCGGTAATGTGCATGCGCTGGATCCGGCGACGGGCGCGCGACGCTGGAAGGTTTCGGCCGACGCGCATCGTCTGGCCACGATAACCGGTGCGCCGACCCTGTATGCGGGGCGGTTGTTTGTGCCGGTCTCTTCCATTGAAGTCGCAGTGCCCGCCTTTCCGCTCTATCCATGCTGCACGTTCCGCGGGTCAGTTCATGCCTTCGACGCCGCATCAGGTGCGAGCCTCTGGCAGACCTTCACCGCCGAGGTGCCAGAGCCTCGCGGTCGCAATGCGCTGTTCATCCGGCGCTGGGGCCCATCCGGCGCACCGATCTGGAGCGCACCGACCATCGATATCGCGCGCGGTCGGCTCTATGTCGGGACCGGGGAAAACTACAGCCAGCCCACCAATGCGTTCAGCGATGCCGTTTTGGCGCTAGATCTCGAGGACGGCCGCATCCTGTGGTCACGCCAGTTCACGGCAAAGGATGCGTGGAACATGAGCTGCATTCTGCCGGGCGGCATCAACTGTCCTGAAAGCGCTGGCCGCGATCTCGACTTTGGCGCCTCGCCGGTGCTGGTTCGGGGTGCCGACGGCCGCGACGTGCTCGTGGCAGGTCAGAAATCGGGCATGGTCTATGGCATCGATCCCGCAGATGGCGCTGTGCGCTGGTCACGCCGACTCGGTCGCGGTGGACCGCTGGGTGGCGTGCACTGGGGGCTCGCGGCGCGCGACGGCGTAGTGTTCGTGCCGATCTCCGATTACCTGAACCCCATCCCCGGCTTGAAGGCGCCACAGCCGGAGGATCCTACGCTTCCCAAGATGCCGGGACTCTACGCGCTGGAGGCCGCCACGGGCGAATTGCGCTGGGCCACCGCGGTCCGGCCCACGTGCGCGGACTCGGCGGCGTGCTACCCGGGGCTCTCGGCAGCCGTGACCGCGCTGTCGGATCTGGTCCTGGCGGCCACCCTTGATGGGCGATTGCAGGCCTATGACATCGCGACCGGCAAATTGCGCTGGGAAAGTGCCACCGCCCGAGAGTTCCAGGCGGTGGATGGCCGGTCGGCTCAAGGGGGAGCGATCGATGCCGGCGGGGCGATCGTGGCCGGACATCAGGTCATCCTCAACTCGGGCTACGGCCTGTTCAGTCAGGCGCCGGGGAATGTTCTTCTCGTCTATGGTGCGACCGATCGATCTCCATCAGGCCATGATTCCGGGAACCCGGAGTGATGCGATGAAAAGCGTGATTGTGATCCTGGTCTTGGTGACGCTGGTCCACGGTCTGCGAACCAGGCTGTTGCGCCAGCGGCTCCCGGCCCGCAACCATGAAACCTTCGAGGGTGTGATCGAGCAGGTTGGCGAGTCCGTTGTCGCCTACCGATCGGCCGGGCCCTCGCCGCACCAGAGCGTCATTGCGATCCATGGATTTCTTGAGGATTTTCGCTATTTCACCGCACTGTATCGCGATTCCTCGCTTGAACTGGTGCTGGTCAACAACAGCGGCTATCACTGCCCGGTCATCGGTTGGCCTGCAGCGCGCGCATCTTGGAGCGAGGTGGACAACCCCTATCCTGTGGGCAGCATCGAACATGATGCCTTTGTGTTCAACCTTGCCTTGACCCATCGGGTGACCGGCGCCCGCGTGCGCGCCCACGGCCATTCTCGCGGCGGGGCCGTGATTCTGGAAGCGGCGCGGCAGAATCCGGCGCTTTTCCGGGATGTCGAGGTGATCCTCGAGGCTCCGGTTCTGCCGGCTGGCAGGGGACATCCGCTGTTGGAGCTGGCTTTCTCGGCGCCGGGACGGTATCTGCTGCCCTTTACGTTCACCCTGCTCCGGCAGATCGACGTGGTGCGCTTCGGCGGGTTCGTCTTTGCGCCCTTGAATCCGCGCAAGATCGAGCTGTTGCGTGGCCTGTATTTCGCTCCCCGAACCTTTCAGGTGGTCCTGGACAACCTGGCCTCGATGCGAACATGGATCGCACGCCGCGATTCGGCCCTATTTGCCCACATCCCCAACGGAACCATCCTGATCGGCGCACGTGATCGGGTTCTCGATCGCGCCGCGATGCTCCGCAGTGCCCGCAGTGCGGGTGCCCGCTGGCAGGTCATCGAAACGCGGGGGACCAGTCACTTCGTCTCGCTGGATCAGCCGGGCGCAGTGCCCGCCTTCCAGGCAGGTGAATCGTCGCCGGTTCTGTCCGATGGTGGCCCGGCCGGCTGACCCTGACCGACCGGTCGTCCCGTCAGGTTGCGATAATCCGAATTTGATTTCCATCACGGGTCCGGTTGGTGTGAGCGGGGTACCATGACGCGGCACAGGGTTCCATTGGCTGCGTTTATGGCGGTAAAATCGGGCCGCGCTCTTGAACGGGTGTTCAGGGATTGTGCCGGGGAGCCGATTCAATTACATTTGTCCCCCTGTAAGGATGGCGCGAGGCTGGGCTTCATCAGCCGCATTGATCTTCGCCGTTGCATTGACGAAAACAATGAATTTCACCCGAAGGATCGGCGAAGGGCGGTGCTTTGTTCGTGGCGCTCCTGTCGTGCTGACGAGGCCAGCACAGAGAAGATCCGGAATTGGAAAACCAGATGTACCCGCAGAACGGACTGAACAGCCAGTCCGGGGAATAGGGAAAGCGGGAGTTCGGGCGTATTTTTCAGGCAATTGGGAGTTTTAGTGCAATGAATACAGTCACTGGAGCATATGGAAAGGGCGAGGCTCCGGATACCGCCGGACCACCCACCAAGTCGGCGGTACGTAATGTTCAGGAGCAGATGGCCGCCTGGAAAAACATCGACTACACCCTCATCCCTATCTTCTCGATCCTGATCGGCGGGGTGACGGTTTTTCTCATCGCTTTGACGGTCGGGGACTGGGATTACTGGCAGGATTGGCGCGACCGCCGTTGGTGGCCGTTGGTGACGCCGTTCTCCCTGATCATCCCTGCTGCAATCTTCAATTACTTTTTCTGGAAGCGTTTCCGCCTTCCCATTGGCGCAACGGCCATGATTCTGGGCTACATGTTCGGTGTCTGGGTCAGCCGTTACATGAACTTTCACATCTTCGCCAATTTCCCGATGAACTTCGTTTCTCCTTCGACGTTCATCGGCATGGGTCTTGTCCTTGACTGCACCCTGGCCTTGAGCCGCAGCTTCTTCATTACGGGCTTCATCGGAGCCTTTCTCTTTGCCATTGTGCTTTATCCGCTGAACTGGATCACCATGGCGCCGTTCCATGTGCCGGTCGAATACAACGGGTATCTGGTGACAGTGGCTGACTTGATGGGCTATCAGTACATCCGCACCGCGATTCCGGAATATGTCCGCATCATCGAAGAATCCACCCTTCGGACGTTCGGTGAGGCCGTGACACCGCTGACCGCGTTTTTTGCCGGGTTCGTCACGCTGCTGAATTACTACCTTTGGGTGTGGATCGGATCGATTCTGACGCAGAATCGCTGGCTGACTCGCTTGATCTGATCCGAAGCGGAGACGCGCTCAGGGAATAGACGAGCCCAGTGAGAGAATCGCTCGGGCTTCAAGTCAAGGAACAAACGGGTTGCCGCGCGTAACTCGTCCATTCGGGGACTGCCGAACATTATGAAGACGATGAAGCACATCAGGTTTGGAAATTGGGGGGCACTTGCACTCGCATTGCTCATTACCTTGGCCGGGCCTTTCTATAGCCCCTCGGTTGAAGCGCACGGTGAGCGTGCGCAGCAGGCAAGCTTGCGTATGCGGACCATGCACTGGTTCGATACCGAGATTCAGCCTCGCAAGATTGCGGTCAACGAGACGCTTAAAGTCAGTGGCCGCTTCATGCCGTCCGAATCGTGGCCGGAGCATATCCGCTCGGTGGAGGAAGCCGCCTTTTTGAACATCGGCGTTCCGGGTCCAGCGTTTGTTCGAGTCGACTCGCGGGTCAACGGCGTGCCGATGATCCGTTCGACCCGCTTTCATCTGGGCAAGACCTATGAGTACGAAATCACGCTCAAGGGGCGTGCCCCGGGCCGCTACCATGTCCACCCGGTCGTCAGTGTGGAAGGGGCTGGTCCCATCATCGGGCCGGCGTTCTGGGTCGAGGTGACAGGTGATCAGAAGGATTTCGAGCACACCATCACGACCATGACCGGCGAGACGATCAACCCCGAAACCTATGCCATGTCGACCATTTTGTGGTGGAACGCGCTGTGGTTCGTCATCGGCATCGCTTGGCTTGGCTGGTGGTTCCGCAAGCTTCCCGTGATTATGCCGCGCTATATCAAGGTTGAAGAGCTGGGCGACGATCAGGCGAATCAGTTGATCACCATCCCGGACATGATCGTCTCGGTTCTTTTCTTTGGCTTTGTCATGTTGGTGATCGCCGGCGGCTTCTTCTGGGCGAACTACCAGTATCCCATCACGGCGGTGTTGCAAACCGGCAAGGTCGAAGTCGAACCGCTGCCGATGCCTCCCCGCTTGGTGGAAGTGGAAGTCAACAAGGCCACCTATCGGATTCCGGGCCGCAGCTTCCAGGTGGAGATGACCGTCACCAACCGCAGCGACCATCCGGTTCAGGTCGGCGAATTCGCCGCAGCGAACATTCGCTTCATCAATGCCAAGATGTTCGACATCAAACCGCAGGATGAGCATGACTTGGTGGCGTCTTCCGGATTGCGGGTGGAAAATTCGCCCATTCAGCCGGGTGAAACGCGTACGATCACCATTTATGCCGATGATGCGCTCTGGGAAACCTATCGTTTGGTCAGCCTGATCAACGAGCCGGATGGTCGGTTCGCCGCTCTGCTGATGTTCTACGATGATCAGGGAACCCGCTATCTGCACGAAATCCAGGGGCCGATGATCCCGTCCTTTGGATGATTCCGTGACCGGATCGGGCTGGCGAGGTCATAGAATGGCCTCGCCAGCCTTTTCGGCATTAGTCCAATGACAATCGATCGTACGACATCAAGGAGAGCGAGATGTTGAAGTCGACAATTGCTTCGATGTTGCGGAGCGGGCGGCGGTCTCTCGCGGTTATGGCCGTTTCAATGGCCTTGATTTCCGGCGCTGCATGGGGTCACGGTGGCGTGTCCATCGAAGATGACATGTGCATCATGCAGGTGGGGCCGTATCGCGCTCACTTCACCGGCTATGTCCCCGAGCGGCGGGCGACCCAGGAGTTTTGCGAAGACATTCCGGATACGGGCCGGGCTATTTTCGCCATCGATTTCATTAGTGATGAGCTGCGGCGGATGGAAACCGACTTTCGCATCATTCGAGATGTGAACAATATCGGGATCAAGGCCACCTATGACGACCTGGGCACCAAGGACGATATCGAGCAGGCGACCATCTACTACAAGCCGCCCGAGCAGCTTTCGACAGGCACCTTTAATGCGACTCATACCTTTCCGGAGAAAGGTCACTTCATTGGGATCGTAACAGCGCGCCATCCGGAAACCGGAAAGGAATATGTCTCGGTGTTTCCATTTGCCGTCGGCATTTTTCGCTGGGGTCCGATCGTGACCCGTTTGGGCCTGATCATCGTCTTGGTGGGTGCTGCTGCGGCATTCTTTATCACGCGCGCATTGCGCAAGTAGACTTCGATCAAACGGTCGTTGCGCTGCGTGCGAGCTTTCTGAAAGAACTTCTGTGGCCATGGAGCGGCCCAATGAATGAGTGAGACGCCTCGCAACACCGCGGGGAGTCGGGCCTTTCAGACCAACAACGATCTTGACCCGGACCGCCTAGGGCGTGACGAATAGCGTCGGAAGCCGTTCCGGGGAGTGAGGGACGGTTTTCCATGCAAAGACGTGTGCTGTGGGTGGTTTTCGTAGTGTTGTCGATTTCCGCCGCTTTGTTGGTTCCGAGACAGTGGTATCCGCTCTCGTGGCAGGTCCAGTGGTACGAATGGTTTGGTCCCGGTGGATACCGTGAACGGCCACCCAGTGATTCAGGTCCAGAGCTGGCGGCAGAGGAATACTGTCCGGATGATGTCTTCGGGTGGCGCAAGGGGCAGGTGATCGACGGCGTCGAGATTGCACCCTCTCTTAATTGTATTGCCGACAACCCGTATCTGGTCGCGGCCGCCGTGAAGGGCACCAATAATGTGTCGCCCACGACGCTGATGCAGTCGGGATTGACGCCCGATGCTGTGGTCATGGGCCGCGACCTCGATGGCGACGGCGATCCAGACGAAGTGCATATCCGCCTGGAGGTTACCGAGCTCAACGGCAGCTCACCGGACCGACCGGATCCCATGACACAATTCGATATCGCACCGGGCATCCGGCCGGGTCTGTGGGTATTCACACCGAAATCGGTTGGCATGTCGACCGAAAACTTCGAGTCCGTCAAGGCCAACCCGCTGCTGCGTGCGCCGAGCCCGGTGATTCGTGTCGAGCAGGGCGACAAGGTCTTTCTGACGCTCGAGAACACCCACTACATGCCGCATACGATTCATTTGCATGGGGTGGATCACCCGTTTTCGCAGGATCACGGCATGCCACACGACGAATCCATGTCCGAGCATGAGGTTCACGGGCACACGGCGCCCGTCGGCAACGATGGTGTGCCGGAGACCAGCGAAGTTCCACCGATGCCTGCGCGCAGCCATACCTATGAAATCCAGCCGCGGCACGCGGGCACCATGTTTTACCACTGTCATGTGCAGTCCAACATCCATATCCTGATGGGCTTGCAGGGCATGTTCGTCGTCGAGGAGAACCGGCCCAACAACTGGGTGCAGACGCTCAATATCGCGGCCGGACAGGTTCGGCATTCATCCGTTGCGGTGCGCGAAGCATTCGACCGAGAGTATGACCTTCATTTTGAAGATATCTACAAAGGCCTAGGCGAAGTTATCCAGACTCGCATTGATCCGCGCTTGATCATCCGCGACGCACATCGACAGTTCGATATTACTCAGGCCAAACCCAGTTATTTTCTACTTAATGGCCGTTCATTCCCTTACACCATGCGCGAATCACTGGTCATCGTGAAGCCTGACGAGAAGGTGAAGTTGCGTATGCTGAACGGTGGCAACAAGACCGTTCCTGTCCATACGCATGGTCATAAACTGACCATCACGCATCTCGATGGGGTCGAAGTGCCGCCCGCCGCGCAAGTCATCAGGGATGTCGTGACCATCGACTCTGCACAACGTGTGGACGTCGTCCTGAATACCACGAATGACGGATTGCACAGCTATGGTCCCGGCATCTGGCTGACACATGATCATCAGGAAGTGGCGCAAACCAACGCCGGTATTGGTCCGGGTGGAAGCATGACCGCCATCGTCTATGAAGATTATCTGGATGATGGGGGGTTCCCGAAGGTTCAGGGCGTGGAGTGGAAAAAGTTTTTCACGCCAGAGTATTACCAGCGTGAAGTACCGGTCTGGCTCGACTACGATCCCCTGAGTCAGTTAGCCGATACCACCGGAAGCTCGCGTGAAGCTGTGCGTTTTCTGCTCCTGGGCCTTATCGGCGGGGCATGGCTTGCCGTTGTTTTCATCCTCTTGCGGCGTCCCCGTCGCCGATCTGCGATTGGAGGCTGATGTCATGAAAGGGCATCGTTACGCAACCGTCGCTCTGGCCGGGCTGTTGTGTTTGCTGCTGGCGAGCCGCGCGTTCTCCGTTGATGCGCCGCGCTCCGGGCCTGCGATGGACCATTCGCAGATGGACCATTCGCAGATGGACCACTCGCAGATGGACCATTCGCAGATGGACCATTCGCAGATGGACCATTCGGGCCACGGCGGTCATGCAGGGCACAAAATGACCCTGGATGCCGAAGGCATGGTCATGAATTGGAACGAGGATACGCTGCCGGAGGATTGCAGCGCGATCAGTCGTGATTACGCGTTCGAGGTCCACGCCGGGACGAAGTACGCGGAGCCCTACAACGGAACCATCTTCGGGATGAGTCAGCACGAGTTCCGCGTCGAGCCGTGCAGCCGGATCACCGTCACGTTCATCAACGAGGATGAGGTTCGTCACCAGTTCATGGTGCACCAGCTTCCGAAGTACCTGTACCCGCAGGGAATGTTCCACCTGGAGGCCGCTGGTGGTGCCACCAAGACCGGTACCTTCATTGTCCCGAGCGACAATCGGACCTATCTGGTGCACTGTGACCTGGCGCAGCACATGGAAAAGGGAATGAAAGGCCAGCTTGTGGTCGGGCGCGGAAGCGTAGACTTGCCGAGCGTGCCCGGTGTGACCGCAAATTTTCGCCGCGACTGGTACACCGACCCGGTCGTCTTACTGGGTGTGTTCGCGGGCGGGCTGGGCTTTTCCCTGATTGGCTTGTTGTTGTTTTTATGGCGCCGTTGAGGCCGATGCGCCGGGTGGCGGGCTGATCGCCTTGCGGGCAAACGCCATCATGTAGTCGACCCGATCCGGCCAGTCCAGATGGCGCCCCGAATGGGCACAGTACTGCGTTTCCTTGCCGCCATCCCCAGGAGGCCAACGGAGGCAGCCGTTCGATGCCCCTTCAGGTTGGCCAAGGGCGTGGTTGCATTGCGCCCACCAATCGGCGGCTTCCCGGCCGTAGCCCGGAAACAGCCGATCCCGATCACCATGCAGGACCAGAACCGACAGCGGGGCGGGGCAGTTTTCCCGCGCCAAGTCCTCGCCTCGGATCCCTGCAGCACTCGGGATGATCGCGGCTGGCCGATGGGGAAGATCAGGCAGGAAGGCCAAGGCGCTGCTCACCGTTCCGCCATCGGAATGCCCAGTGTAGATCAGGCGTTCCAGATCAACGCAGTAGCGGCTGGCCACCCGGCCGGGAACGCGTCCCAGATCCCGGATCGTGCGTTCGGTCAAACCTCGGCTGCCGGCATAGGCCACGATGAATCCAGATGCGGTCGCAGCATGCGTCAGACCGGTATAACGTTCATTCAGCGCCGGACCCAGTCCGGCCGGCGCAAAGACGACCAATAGCGGATGCGACTGTGCGGCGTCATAGTTCTCCGGTGTGCGGACCCGGATCGGGATCCCCCCGGGTGTGCGTAGATCCTGCGCATCCGGATTGGTCGGCCGAACACCGGCTGGGCAGGTGGATGGCGAGGTCCCGGTGTAGTCGTATGGGGCCTGCGCCAATGCGCCGCCCCAGTAGAGATGGCTGGCCGCCAGCCAGATCGGCAGGCCGACAAAGACGCCGCCAATGGTGATGATGAGGACCGCAAGCGGCAGATAGAATCGCAGTGGCAAAGTGCCGAAAGCCATGGATCGCCCTTTCCGGAATCAACGGGGTACGGCATGCGGGAAAACCAGCAATCGCGGTTCGGTCATTTCCTGCATGGCGTTGCGCACCCCTTCACGCCCCAGCCCGCTGTCCTTGATGCCGCCGTAGGGCATGGCGTCAGCTCGGAAGCTCGAGGACTCATTGACCACTACAGCCCCGACTTCCAGCTGATTCCACGCCGTGAAGAGCCCATCCATGTTCTGTGTAAACAGGCCTGCCTGCAAGCCGTAACGACTGTCATTGATGATTCGGAATGCTTCCTCGATCGTATCGAAGGAACGCAGAATCACCACCGGGCCGAAGGCTTCTTCCGCCCAGAGGCGGCACGTGTCCGGGACGGACTGAAGGACAGTGGCCGGAAAGACCGCGCCCTGGCGCGGGCCGCCACAGAGTTGCCGTGCGCCGCGGGACAACGCCTCTTCGACCCACGTTTCCAGACGCATGGCCTCCTTTTCGTCGATCAACGGACCGATGATCGTGTCTTCCTTGGCGGGATCGCCGGCGGCTAGTGTGGAAACGGCGGCCAGCAGACGCTCCCGGAACGGCTCTTCGAGGGAACGATGAACCAGAATCCGCTGAACGCTGATGCAGCTCTGACCGGAATTCCCAAAGCCGCCCTGGACCAGCGCGGCAACGGCCGCATCGAGGTCGGCATCTGCGGCGACGATACAACCGGCGTTGCCGCCCAGTTCCAGGGTGACCCGTTTTTTCCCCGAACGGGCCTTGAGATCCCAACCCACTTCAGCAGAACCTGTGAAGCTGAGAAACCGAAGCCGCGCATCCGTCACCAGCCGATCAGCCGCCTCACGGGTGGCGGGCAGGATCGAGAAAGCGCCATCGGGCAGATCGGTTTGCGCCAGGATAGCGCCCAGCCGCAAGGCGCTGACCGGTGTATAACTAGCGGGTTTGAGCACGAAAGGACAACCCACGGCCAAAGCCGGCGCCACTTTGTGCGCGACCAGGTTGAGCGGAAAGTTGAACGGCGTGATGAAGGCGCAGGGACCGATGGGAAAGCGGCGCTCGAACGCCAGGGCATTTCCACTCTGCGCATTCCCGCGCAAATCATGCAGTTCGCCTGCCGGACGCGCGGCTTCCTCGGCGGCCAGCTCGAAGGTGGTCAGCAGCCGGTGGATTTCGGTACGAGCGGCCCCGAGCGGCTTGCCGCCTTCCTGGACGAGGATGGCAGCCAGTTCGTTGGCCTCTTCGTGCAGGCGGGTCAGACAATGGCGCAGGATTCTTTGACGCTCATGTGGCGCGATCGCGGCCACCGCCGGCGCCGCTTCGACGGCACGGGCAATGGCTGTCTCCATCATCGAGTCATCGGCGCGACTCACAGCCCAGCGTGGCGTCCCATGGTATTTGTCCCGAACCTCGAGATGGTCGTCGGTTCGCGTCGGGCGGTTGGCAAGATAGCAGGGCAAAACCGGAATGGTCATCGAAAATCCTCCATGCGCAGGCGGGGTGTCGAACGAGAAGGTCGGCAGTGCGCTTCGCTGTCTTCGAAAGACTGCTGCGCTCGGCAGCCGTTCCCGATCCATGCCGAGCCCCGCGGGGGTCGTGGTGCTCATGCTGCTGGTCATGACGATGTCCGCCGCCAGCGCAGATCCACTCCGGCGCACGCTGATGATGGACGACCGCGTGTTGAACGTCGAGGTGGCGGATACCCCGGATGCGCGCAAGCGAGGACTTGCCCGGCGAGCAGCACTGGCCGATGGCACCGGCATGCTGTTCGTTTTCGAACGGCCGCGAGCGGCTTGCTTTTGGATGAAAGAGACCGTCTTTCCGTTGCGCCTGGTCTTCATCGATGTGCACGGAACGATCGTCCAGCGCGCGTTGCTCGAACCCGAGGACGAGCGCCGCGTCTGCGCTCGCCAGGCCGTGCCATATGCGCTCGAACTGACTCCCGGCAGCCCGTTCGAGCGGCGGCTTCGGGTCGGGCGCCGGATATCCGGGTTGCCTGGGACGGCGCCGATTCCGGCCGGTCAAGACCGATAGCCCGGTTCAGGCGGTAACGATGCCCAATACACCGAGGGTTAGCGCGGTGCAACCCAGCACGGCCACCAGACCATGGCCCACGATCATGAATCGGGGCGCATCGTGGCCAAGGAACCGGCTATAGATCGTCACGCTACAGCCGCCCAACGCCGCCAGGACATAGAGCCAGAAGGCCCACCACAGGGCCGTGGTGCCGATGCTGCCCGCGGCAAAATAAAGGACGACCAAGCCCACCACGCCGCCTGCACCGTGCCCCATGGCCATGGTGATCGGAACAGTGTCGTGTGTGAAGTGGCGATAGGCCAGCAGCAAGCCACCCAGAAATACCATCACGAAGATGATCAGCGCCAGATACAACATGACTCCTCCTTGAGCATCTCCGTTTCAGTCCATTGCGATGATGCGCCGCGTTGCTCAGCGTCGGCTGGATTGGGTGGCGCCAGCTTGATCTGGGTCAAGGCATCCGATCCTGGCCACCCATCGGTCACCGATGTGCTCAATCGCTTTCGGGTATCAGAAAACGCCGCGCCATACGCAACAGTGTCGGGAGATCGTCGATCACGGCGTCCGGGCGATGCGGGTGACGGATGGTTCCGGGGAAGATCTTGTCGATCCAGGAGGCGTCCCAGTGCGCGCCGTTGTAGAACACCGACGTTACTTCCGCTTCTTTCGCCGCAACGACATCCGTGGTGCTGTCCCCGACATACCAGCAGGCGGCTGACGGTTCGGCGTCGAGGTTGTCCAAGGCTTTGAGAATCACATCCGGTGCGGGTTTGCGGTGTGGCACGTCGTCGCCGCAAACCATGGTGTCGAACAGATGTTCCCACCCGTTGCCATCCACCACGGCAATTTCGTGACTCATGAATTCCCGGCTGCGATTGGAAATGACCCCGAGCGTGATTCCCAGTTCGCGCAGCGCCTCGAGACTGGTGCGCATGTCCGGCTCCATCGGATGAACCTCGCCGTAGTGATTCCGGTAGCAGCGGTCGAAGGCGTGATGGGCGATGCGTTTGGCTTCGTCATCCGGTCCGAACAGCAGCTCGAAGATATCGGTCCGCGAAATCTTCCGGGCTGCCTTGATTTTGGGATGCAGGCGCCGGTAACGGCGGATGTAGCTTACCAGCTTGGCATCTTCCACCGTCTTGGATTGGCTGGGCTTGAGCACCCGTTCCAGCAGGCCCAGCTCCTCGAGGTGCGGCAACACATCATCCACGGCGTGGTACATGGCATCCAGGGTATCCACCAAGGTGGCGTGCCAGTCGAACAGGATGATGCGGGGGCGTGCGTGCGGCAGTTGCAGGATGCTCATGGCGGCCTGTCGGGTGCAGTGGATGGCCCAACCATGATGCGGCGAGGCGACCGGGATGGGAAGTCGTCGTTGTCGGTGATCCGGCGCTCGTGACCCATGGCCGCTGTGCACAAAAACGCATGCCCCGCGTTCGCGGGGGAAAGCGGGGCATGGAAGACCGCATCGGGTCTGGTCAGACTGCCGGTGCCGGGGTATGCGGTTTGACCGATTCCCGGGCGGCATCGATCAGCTGCGGTATGCCGCTGTGCAGATTCGCCTGGCGGGCCAGTTCACGTTCTCGTTCATTGGCCCAATGCCGGTCCCACTCGATCAGCTTGGGCGTCATGACGCGTTGCCATAGCGGCGGGACCAGCGCCATCAGAAATGCCGTGATGTAGCCGGTGGCGTACATGGGCGCGTCCCGGAAGGGCTTGAGGTTCCAGAACTCCACACTGGCATCGGCATGGTGGTGGGAATGCCGGCCGATCCCGACCGTGTACCAGTAGGTGGCCCGGTTGTTGGTGTTCCAGGAATGCCGGGGCTGGACGGGATCGACGGGATCGCGGACCAGGCCGTAGTGTTCGGTGTAGTTGGCCAGTTCCAGGATTACATGGACCGCCAGTGCGTTGATGAGGAACAGCACGACTCCCAGGATTCCCGCAGCCCAGAACGCGAACAGCACGATGGCGGCTTCCATGGCGTAGCTGCGCACCAGGCGGTTGCGCCAGCCATAGGGCGCGGCCCCGATCTTGCGGCAGCGATCGGCCTCCAGATGCCAGCAATTGCGATATTGGCCGATGATGGAGCGCCAGACGAAATGGTAGAAGCTTTCGCCCCGCACCGCGGTAGCCGGATCGGCATCGGTCCCCACCGTGGCGTGATGGCCATAGGGATGTTCGATGGAAAAGTACGTCATCATGCTGAAGGCTTCACCCAGCCGGCCCATGAAGAACGAGAAGGGTTGTTCGGTGCGATGGGTCAGTTCGTGACCAATCACGATCGCGCCGTTGACCGTGGCGACGGCCAGTGCCGCGGTCGCTCCGAGGTACTCCAGTGCGCCATCGCTGGCGTGTGCTGCGATCATGTCAAAGCCCGTCAGGCTCTGAACCAGCGCGGCGATCCCCAGAAAATCCCCGGGAGCGGTGGCCTGGCGTACCACCCAGCAGAACAGCGCAAATGCCACCAGGATGATCGGCACGACCGAATACATCATGGCGTAGAAGATCCAGGGATGCGCGTAGTGATATTCCCGGTCGTCGTTCCCGAGCACCAGGTCGCCCAGGAAAAAGACGGCCAGAAACAGCAGGGCGATCTGCCACATGGCAGCGCCGCCCACAATGAGCGCCGCGCAGGCCAGAAGGCCCAATGCGGGAAGAATGTAAAAGCGGGCGTAAGCCCAGAAATGTCCTTCTTTGATCGCGGTCGTCGCGGTAATGGTCATCGTCATCCTCCTGAACGAAACAAGGCCCTGCGCGGCGGCGCTGGGCCGACCCTCATGACCCTCTTCACGCATTGTTGTTGTGATGTGCGAGGCAAGTGATTGTCAATGGCGGTCCGCCGCCTGCCTCGCCGGACCTCCTGATACAGTGCGTCAGATCAACGCTACGGCATGACCGGGCCGTACGGCACTGATGCAGATCAAATACCTGACTCAGCGAGTCTCGGGCAGGAAGGGATAATCGGTATAGCCGTGCGCGTCGCCGCCGTAGAAGGTGGCTGGATCGGGGGTATTGAGCGGCGCATCCTGTGCCAGCCGAGCCACGAGATCGGGATTGGCAATGTAGAGCCGGCCGAAGGAGAGGAGATCGGCCCGATCCTGCGCCCGCGCCTGCAGGGCGCGCGTCCGGTCATAGTGCCCGTTGGCAATGTAGGGGCCGCCGAAACACCGGCGTAGCGCCTCAAAATCGAACGCCGGTGGCGTTTCTTCATTCGGCGCCCACTCCACGGCGTGCAGATAGGCCAGCCCGTAACCGGATAGATGCTCGGCAACGGCGTTGAACAGGACTTGC
The DNA here is from genome assembly GCF_004684205.1 of Candidatus Macondimonas diazotrophica. Classification (NCBI taxonomy): domain Bacteria; kingdom Pseudomonadati; phylum Pseudomonadota; class Gammaproteobacteria; order Chromatiales; family Ectothiorhodospiraceae; genus Candidatus Macondimonas; species Candidatus Macondimonas diazotrophica. Next base: position 55,359 of record NZ_SRIO01000001.1, on the reverse strand, counting down.
GGGTTACTGTCACTCATGTCGTTGACGCGGCTGGCAGGCGAAATGCGCACGCCGACGCGGCGCGCGGGAACGGCGCGCACCACCGCTTCGACCACTTCGCTCAGGAAGCGCAGCCGGTTGGGGATGGAACCGCCATAGGCATCGGTGCGGCGGTTGCTGCCGTCGCGCAGGAATTGGTCGATCAGATAGCCATTGGCCGCATGGATCTCCACGCCGTCGAACCCGGCCTGCAGCGCGCGTGCGGCGGCTTCGCCGTACTGAGTGGCGATGACGGGAACTTCTCCGGGTTCCAGTGCGCGTGGGGTGAGGAACGGCTTCGGACCGGTCCACGTGAAGGCATTCCCTTTCGGGAAAACCGCGGACGGCGCGACCGGCAGCGCTCCGCCGGGCTGATAGCCCGGCAGCGAGATCCGGCCGACGTGCCAGAGTTGGCCGAAGATGCGTCCGCCCGCCTCGTGTACGGCCTGGGTGATGGGCCGCCAGGCGCGGATGTGGCCATCGGTGTAAAGGCCCGGGACATTGGGATAACCCACCCCTTGTGGGCTGATGACCACACCTTCGCTCACGATTAACCCGGCGCTGGCGCGCTGGGCGTAATAGCGCGCCGCCAGCTCGCCCGGCGTGTTGTCGGGCTGGGCACGGCTGCGGGTCAGCGGCGCCATCACGATGCGGTTGGGAAGGGTCAGGTCCCCGAGTTGGAACGGCGTGAACAGATCGTCGTCGGCCATGCGATATTCCTGCGTTGAACCGATTGGCGGAACCGCCCTAGGCGGCGACGTTCCAGGTGCTCACGATGTCGTGAACGAACTGCAGTTTCGTCCGAATTGGCGCGGTGAGCGTGAACGGGTAGGCGTCATCCAGGCCCATGCTGCGATTGAGCGCGTTGGACAGCACGCTGAGGCTGAACCATTGGTCCATCAGCGCGCTGAAATCCTCGCTACGCCGGATGGTGAGCATGTCGGGTTGCGGGGCATGATCTCCGGGAATGCGACGCAGGCGCACGCCGAAATCCTCGGCGGTCTCGAGTGTATCGAGCATGTGAATGTAGTGCGCCCAGGTTTCCGCCCAGTCCTCCCATGGATGGGCACTGGCATAGGCGCTGACGAAGTGATCCGACCAGTCGGCAGGTGGGCCTTGTTCGTAGTGCCGTTTCAGGGCGTTGGCATAATCCGCTCGTTCATCGCCGAAGCAATCGCGAAACATGTCCTCGCGGTTGGTGTCCCGGATCAGCCGATCCCAATAGTAGTGGCCCAGTTCATGTCGAAAATGCCCCAGCACGGTGCGGTAATCCTCGCCCATATGCTCGCGATGGCGGGTGCGCGCGATCGGATCTGCTTCGGCGAGATTGAGCGTAATCAGGCCATTGTCATGGCCGGTCAGGACAGGCGCCTGCCCCGGCAGTGGCTTGGTAAACTCGGTATCGGGATGCTTGTCGGCCAGAAAATCGAAGGCAAGGCCCCGGTTCGGGTCATCGACTTTGCTGGCTATCGGTACGCCCAGCTGAATCAGCGTATAGAGGGCATGGCGCTTGGCCTGTTCCAGCGTGTGCCAGTAAGCCACGTTCTGCGGAACCGACAGATCGGGAATGGTCTGGTTGAGGCGGCAGGATGGGCAGAGTGCGGCATCATCGCCGGGTGGGATGAGCCAGTTGCAGATGCCATGCTCGACCTGGTTGCCGCAGGGCTGGTACACCGCGGCGGCGTCATCAGGCGGGTGCAAACCCGAATCTGCGCTTTGTAGCGCGGCGATCTGCAGCCGGTCGGGCAGAAAGCCCACGGTATGGCCGCATGCCGAACAGGCGGAATTCTGGAAAAACAGCGTATTGCCGCAGACGCAATGTCCCACTTTCATGGCGCGCTCCTTTGTTCTCGGGAGCTGAGTTAGAGTCGCAAAGCCGGCAATCGTGCGGTCTGTATCGGGCGGCTACGGGCGGTGCTGCCGGGTCCGGATTCACGCCGCGAGGTAGCGGTCTTTCATGCGAACGTAGTGCGCTGCGGAATAGGCGAGGAACTCACGTTCTGCCGGCCGCAGCGGCCGCGCCGGTCGGGCGGGACTGCCGACATACAGCCAGCCGCCTTCCAGATGCTTGCCCGGCGCAACCAGGGCGCCCGCACCCAGCATGACCTCGTCGTCCAGAACGGCATCGTCGAGGACCAATGCGCCCATGCCGATCAGGCAGCGCGCGCCGATGCGGCAGGCATGCAGGACGGCGCGATGGCCCACGGTCACCTCCTGTGCGATCACCAGACTGGCCCCGCCGGGGGAATAGGGCCCATCGTGGGTGACGTGACAGATGGCACCATCCTGAATGTTGCTGCGTGCGCCAATGCGAATGCGCTCGACATCGCCGCGCAATACCGCGCCCGGCCAGACCGACACGTCATCGGCCAGAGTCACCTGCCCGATGACCGTGGCATCGGGGTCGATGTAAACCCGCTCGCCCAGCTGGGGGTGGGCGTCGAGATACGATCGTACGGACATGGCGGGCCTCTTCAGCGCAACGTCACGACTTCTTCAGCCGTCGTGGGGTGGATGGCAATGGTGTGATCGAAATCGGCCTTGGTGGCGCCCATGCGAATGGCGACCGAAAATCCCTGCAACGCTTCATCGACGCCGGGGCCGATCATATGCAGGCCGACGACGCGTTCTTCATCGCCGGTCGTGACCAGCTTGACCACCGTACGTGGCTTGTCTTCGGTCATGGCGTGATAGAGCGGCACGAAAGCGCTCTCATACACCCGTACAGCATCGCCGAAACGATCCCGTGCCTGCATCTCGCTCAAACCCACGCTGGCCACGGGCGGATGGGTGAACACCACGCTCGGAACCATTTCGGGATCAATGGGCGGCGGATTGCCATGACCGAACAGCCGTTCGGCGAGGCGGCGGCCGGCGGCGATCGCCACCGGGGTGAGGGCTGGCTCGCCGGTGACATCACCGATGGCATAGAGCCCTTCCACGGGCGTGCGCGCCTGGGCATCGACCCGCAGCACACCGTCCGGATCCGGCGAGATCCCCACCGTATCCAGACCGAGCTGGAGCAGGTTGGGCACCCGGCCGGTTGCCCAGAAGAGCGCATCGAAGGGTTCGCACCGGCCATCCGCGCCCGTGACCACGATCTGGCTGTCCGCCGTTTTTTCGACGGTCTTCACTGCATGATCGAATTGCACGGTGATGCCCTGAGCGACGAAGGCTTCGGTCAGCTGCTGTCCCAGCCGTGCATCAAAGGCCTTGAGCAGGCGATTACCACGCACCAGCAACTGCACTTCACTGCCCAATGCCGCCAGCACGCTGGCCAGTTCCACGGCGATATACCCTGCGCCGACCACGGCCGCGCGCGCCGGCAGCGCGGGGAGCTGGAAGAAATCATCGGAAGTAAGGCCCCATTCGGCGCCCGGGAGGTTCGGTCGATAGGGAAGGCCGCCGGTCGCAATCACGATGTGCCGCGCGCGCAACAGCTGCTCGCCAGCGCGCACCCGGCCCTCGCCTTCGAGCCTGCCAGCAGCGCGAACGTGAACAATTCCACGCTGTTCCAGCTGGCGGGCGTAGATCCCGCCAAGCCGCTCGAGATAAGCGACGCGCTTTTTTGCCATCCCGGGCCAGTCGAAAGATGTGGCCGCCGGCGGCGACCAGCCGTACTCGCCTGCGTGGTGCAGATGATGGGCGACTTCCGCAGCGTTCCAAAGAATCTTTTTGGGAACGCAGCCCCGATGGACGCAGGTTCCACCGAGCTCCGCCGGTTCGAGCAGGGCCACCCGTGCGCCCAGTTCGGCGGCCCGTTTGGCCGTGGCCAGGCCGCCACTGCCTCCACCGAGTACCAGATAGTCGAAGTCGATGGTTTCACTCATGAAGTGGATTCCTTTGCGCCGCCAGGAGGGAAAGATTCTGTGCTCGTGTGAGCGGGCTGGCATTGTCATCCGTTGAGACAAGGATCAGGGATTCGCCGTGGATGGCCTTTGCATCCGGGACAAATCCGGACCAGCCGGTCGCGTCGTGGTGAAGCTGTGCTGCGGCGTGCGTTTGCACCGGTGAGTCCGCCGCGCGCAGTTTTCAAGGGCCCGACCTGGCGTGAGGTCTTCAATGCCCCTGTGACCCTGTTTAGGCAGTATGCCACCGAGCTGGGGCAGAACGAACCCCTCTGGCCGGCCGATCCGTCCTGGCCGAGGCATGCACCATAGGGTCGCTGGCTCGCAGTGGTGCACGTCACCGGCGGGAAGGCATCTGCAGCATCGCGGTGTTGCTGTTCAAGGCGTCACCGCCTATGGTTTCTGGCGGCTCGGTGATCGAGTGATGTCGAGAGAAGCTTGATTCACCTGCACGTCGCAACAAGGGGTATCCGTCATGGAGGCAGCCATGGGGAACGGGAAAGCACCGCACCACACCACACCCTATGGAAAAGACTGCTGGATTAAGATCATGGCGTCAGGCGAGATGGCGCTGCCAAGGGAGCATGATTGGTGGCTGCACGCGCCGTGATCGCGGGCCGCTGATCGAATATCCCGGTATACCAGCCGCCAAAGTCAGTGCGGTGAGGTGTGCTGATACCGTGTCGCGCTAACCGAGAGTGAGATTGGTCGGGAGGGCGTTGGGTGCTGCCCCCGGGCGGGGCCTTGGGGCATTCTGACAACGCCCCGATTGGTCATGTGGTGCGCTAAAGCGCGCCGAAGAGTGCGCGTATGGTGGCGTGGTATCGGGGGCTCATCAGCCGTGGCTGAATCGAATCCGAGGAATTGTTCCGGCTTCATTTCTTGGGTCGATGAAGCGCCGCCACGGTTCGGTTCTGCATGAACCGGATTGAGGCTGCGGTCTGTTTACGCGCATGTACATCTGAAATGCGAGTTCGAGGTGGTTTGGATGCGTGTTCGTTCGATCGATATGAATGATAAAGCGGACGCTATCGGGATTCTGGCAGAGGCGTTTCGTGATGATCCCATCATGAACTGGATCTCGGACAAGCCGGGCTTCGTTCGCTTGATGTTCGATGTCACGCTACCGGTTTTTTTGCCCCGCGGTTGTTGCTACATGACCGAAGGCGGAGAGGGCGCAGCGGCGTGGCTGGGGCCGGGTGAGCGGCTGAAGTGGCCGTTTACCCTCGTCAACGTCTTCAGGATGCTCAAGTTGATCGGTCCGCTGGCGATGATCCGGCTCGCAATCAGCGGAAACAAGACAGAGAGGCTGCATCCAGAAGCCCCGCATTACTATCTTTTTGCCATTGGTGCCCGCCGTCAGTTTCAAGGCCAGGGCGTGGGGACTGCCCTGATGAAAGCGGTTCTGGAAAGATGCGATGAAGCGCGGGTGCCTGCTTATCTGGAGAACTCCCGGGAAGAAAACCTGAAGTTCTACCTAGGCCATGGATTCAGGGTCATCGACGAAATTCGCTTTACGGGTCATGCGCCGACGTTGTGGATCATGTGGCGCGACCCCCGATAAGCGGCGATTAAGCGAAGCGGATGGGACGGGTCCGGTCTGTTCTGAATCCATACGAAAGTGGCCGGTGTGACACATGGTGTTCAGGCCGAAATCAGGTCGAGTTCCGCAACAGAACGACTTCGCTTCGGTGGACTGACGAAGGCCGTGACCCCGATCGGCGTCGCACTTTCGTTCCATCATGGCCGCGTCGAATGAGGTCACCGGCGGCGGCCGCGGCATCTTCTCGCGAACGCCGTCCCGGTGGGTGCAGCTCGCATTGCCCGTTCAGCACTGCCGGATGGGCGGGGAGACCCAGCGATGCTAGAGTGATGCGATGGTCACCCGCTTGAAGAAAACGTATCAGGAATCCGCTGTGCATGAATGATAATCCACTGCTTGGTCTTTCCGGACTACCGCCTTTTTCGCGCATTCGCCCCGAACATGCCGAACCAGCGGTTCGGCAGCTCATCGAGGCCAATCGCCAAGCCTTGGCCGAGCGTCTCGCCGCGGGCGGTCCTTACACGTGGGAAAATCTGGTCGACTCGCTCGAGTCGCATGAAGATGCGCTGGAGCGTGCGTTTGCGCCGGTGAGCCACTTGAGCGCGGTGTGCGACAGCCCGGCCTGGCGTGAAGCCTACAACGCCTGCCTGCCCCTGCTCAGCGCTTATGCCACTGAGGTGGGGCAGAACGAAGCGCTCTATCAGGCCTATCAGTCCCTGGCGGATCAGGCCGACGAATTGGGGTTGGATGCCGCACAGCGCCGCGTGATCGACAATGCCCTGCGCGATTTCCGGCTTGCCGGCGTGGCCTTGCCCATGGAGCAGAAAGCCCGGTTCAAGGAAATCGTGCAAGCACTCTCCTTGGCATCGAACAAGTTCAGCGAGAACATCCTCGATGCAACCAACGCTTGGACACGGCATCTCACCGATGCTTCGGCGCTGGCGGGGCTGCCGGCTTCGGCGCTGGATCAATTGGCCCAAAACGCCGCTCATCAGGGACTGGAGGGGTATCTGGTGACCCTGCAGGGCCCGTCCTATCTGGCGGTGATGACCTACGCGGATGATCGCGAACTGCGCCGCGAGGTCTATACCGCCTACGCCACCCGCGCCTCGGATCAGGGTCCGCATGCGAGGCGCTGGGACAACGCACTGTTGATCGATCAGATTCTCGCGCTGCGCCACGAAGCCGCACAGATGCTCGGATTTGCGAACTATGCCGAGGAGTCACTGGCTACCAAGATGGCGCCCGATGTCGACAGCGTCGAAGGTTTTCTGCTCGACCTTGCGGCGCGCGCGCGCCCTGTGGCGGAAGCCGAGCGCAACGAACTGGCGCAGTTTGCCAAAAGCCGGTCGAGCGATGATTTCACGCTGGAGCCTTGGGACGTGGCCTATTGGAGCGAAAAACTGCGGCTGGCGCGTCATCGCTTGTCCGAGGAAGAGTTGCGGCCCTATTTTCCTGCGCCGAGGGTGATCGACGGGCTGTTCAGTCTGATCGGCCGACTGTTCGGCGTGCATTTCGAACCGGTCGAAACCACCGAGCGCTGGCACCCGCAGGTGCAGCTGTATGCGCTGCGGGATGCGCAGGGACACCCGCGTGGTCACGTCTACCTCGACCTTTACGCTCGTCCGGAAAAGCGCGGCGGCGCCTGGATGGCCGATGCGGTGAGCCGTCGCCGGATTGGCCAGACCGTGCAACTCCCGGTGGCGTTCATCGTCGGCAACTTTACCCCGCCGGTCGGACAGCAGGCCGCCCTGTTGACGCATGACGAAGTGCTGACGCTCTTTCACGAGTTCGGGCACGGACTGCATCACCTGCTGACCGAAGTCGATCACCTGCCGGTGTCGGGAATCCATGGCGTGGAATGGGACGCTGTCGAGCTGCCCAGCCAATTCATGGAGAACTGGGCCTGGCAGCGAGACGTGTTGGACCTCATCAGCGGCCATGTTGAAACCGGTGAGCCGCTGCCGGACAGCTTGTTCCAACGGATGATCGATGCGCGCAATTTCCAGATGGGGATGCAGTTCGTGCGTCAGATCGAGTTTTCGCTGTTCGATCTACGGCTGCATCGGACATTCGATCCGTCCACTGGCGGACGTGTACAGGCAATTCTGGAGGCGGTGCGTCGTGAGGTTGCGGTGATCCATCCGCCGGCCTGGCATCGTTTCCCGAACAGTTTCTCTCACATCTTTGCGGGCGGCTACGCGGCGGGCTACTACAGCTATAAATGGGCCGAGGTGCTCTCGGCCGACGCATTTGCCGCGTTCGAAGAGGCCGGCCTGTTCGATCCGGTTACCGGCCGCCGATTCCTGCGCGAAATCCTGGAAGTGGGTGGGTCGCGTCCGGCGGCGGCCTCGTTCGAGGCGTTCCGCGGACGGGAACCGACCATCGAGGCCCTGCTGCGCCACAGCGGGATTGCCGCCTGAGCCACCCAGCCCGGTTCGGGTATCACGGCATCGGCGCGGGTCGCGGTCACCGCTGGGCGCGCAGGCGCCGGGCCAGCGCTTTGCGCCGATTTTCCACGCGGGTGCGTTCGATGTCGTCCAGGTCCGGCTCTTGCAGCGCATAGGTCATCTGCGTGATGGCTTCCCGCGTCTGTCCCTGAAACGCCAGATATTCACCCAGATAAACATGGGCTTCGCCTTTTCGGCCCAACTCCTCGGCTGCTTGCGCCAGCAGACGCAGGCGGCGGCCGGTCACTTCCGGCGTCGCGGAGAGCGCTTCGAGCTGCGTGTAGGCATCCTGGGCTTTGCCTTGGAGCAAGAGCGCGCGGGCATAGCCGAGCGACAGGACGCTATCGCCCGGGAATAGATTCAATGCCGTCCGGTAGGTGGCCAGCACGGCGTCATTCTGGCCGTTGGCTTGCTGTGCTTCGCCCAGGGCCTGCCGGTATTCGGGGATCTCAGGGTGATCACGCACCAACGCCGTGAATTCGTTTACCGCCGCCGGGTGCTGTCCCTGACGCAGCAGCGTCAGTCCCAATCCGTACCGGGCCGCTTCCAGCGCCGTCCCTTGGCTGCGATCGATCTCGGTTCGGAATGCGGTCTGACTGGCAATCAGGTCGTCTCCGGTCAATGCGCGCGCGCGGGCACGCATCAGGAGGTACGCTCGCGATGGCGCGGATCGCGTCTTCGGAGCAGCGACCATCCTTGCGCGGTCGGTGGCCTCGCTGATGCGCTCGGTGCTGAGTGGATGGGTGCGCAGAAAATCACTGTAGGCGGTTTCATAGAACCGGCTCTGCTGGGCCATCAGCTCGAAGAAGCTCGGCATGCCGTTCGGATCGAACCCCGCGTCCGCCAGAAGCCGCATACCGATCCGGTCTGCTTCCTTTTCATTCTGCAGCGTGAAGGAAATGGCGTTTTGCACCGTTGCGGCCATGCCGGCGGACACGGCACCCTGCACCATCTGCGGGTTGCCGGAGCCCGCGCCGGCCAGAATGGCGGCCACCATGGCCGCGCCGGTGAGGATGTTGGCCTGGCGGCTATCGGCCATGCGCCGCGCGATATGGCGCTGGGACACATGGGAGACTTCATGGGCGAGTACGCCGGCAAGCTCGCTTTCATTGCGGGTCTGGATGATCAGTCCGGTGTTGACGCCGACATAACCGCCGGGCAGGGCAAAGGCGTTGATGCGACTGTCCCGCACAGCAAAAAACAGGAACGGATCTCCGGCCGCCGTGCTTTGGGAGACCAGACGTTGGCCAAGGGATTGCAGATAGCGATCCAACAGCGGATCGTCCAACAGCGCATTCATGGCCCGCAGTTGATGCAGGACCTCTTCTCCAAGCCGGGCTTCCTCCGTCGGCGAGAGCACCTCATCCACGCTATTGCCCATATCGGGCAACAAACTGGCCGCAGGCAGAGCCATCGGGAGGCCGGCGAGCCCGAGGCAGGTCAAACCGATGCGGAATGGATTCAGGGCGGATCGCGCGGACACGGAAACCTCGCGGGACAAGAAATGGTCGATGCAGAAGCGAAGATTAGACGATGGGCGCCGATAGATTGTTCCAGACACCCCAAAACTCGGAGGAGAAACTACCATGAGCGCCCCGATTCGGGAATTCGATGTATCCGGTGTGGCGGCACCGTTCTACGTCTTGCGGGCCAAGCAGGTGCTCGATCAGATGGCGGTGGGTCAGATTCTCGCGCTGACCACCGATGCACCCCATGCGCCCCGGGAAATTCGCAGTCTGGTCGAGCACCTCGGACATCAGCTGGTTTCTGGTGAGGCGACGGGCGGCAGTCATCGATTCATGATCCGGCGCTTGTGAATCAGTCCAGTCTGGTTTGGGAGCGGACTTTAAGCCGCGCCGTGCGAGAAAACGGTGTGGCGGGTGTGCCCCGCTGCCCAGCGCCGCGCATCCGCACGAGTCTCGCACGAGCAGCGATCTGAATCAGCGCATGACTTGGGGGTGCGCTCTTCGGTGGGTCTGCGTATGGGCCATGGATTGGTCGCAAGCGCCCGCCGCCGGCTGCGCGCGTGATGCCGATGAGCTCGGTCAGGCTGCCGTGGGGTGATGGGAAGTGCTATTGCCGCATGGATGCCAGCACCTGATCGATGTTGGCATAAGCCTTACGCAGCCAGACGCGGGCGCGCTGGCGCTCCATCAGGCTCATGCGCGGCCCCTCGCCGTCAACCACGTTGGCGGCCGCCCAGAAGCTGAGTTCCCGCCGGTCGATGCGGCGCATGGTCTCGGCATGCAATGCCGGCAGGGCCATCTGGGACTGTAATGCCGGCAGCGCCTCGATGGCGCTGAAATCCGATCCGCGGCCTAGATTCTTGACCGCCACACAGCGCAGCTTTTCGCCATGGACATCCAGGAACTGTTCGATCAGCTGCACGGAATCGACGCTATCGTCCACCAGATACCAATACACCACGGGGATCTGCATTTCGTCACACAGCGACAGGACGTCGTTATCCTCGATCCAGCGCTGCAGCAGGCGCTGGCTTTGCGCCGGCAGATCGATGAGTACCGCGCGCTCGCCATCGAGTGCTGCTTCCATGATGCGGTCCGCATCCTCGAAGCGTTCCAGGTCCACCGGCTGCGTAAAGTCCTGGTAGTAGCGGCTGAGGGTGGTATGGGATCGGTCGGCATCCAGCCCGGTATGGGCCTGGCCCTTATCCAGGAAATACTGGGACAGCAACCGAGCCATCACGGACTTGCCAACGCCGCCTTTCTCGCCACCGACGAAGTGGATCATGCTCATGGGTCACCTCTGATGTCAGCCAATATCGATTGCGAAAATGCGACGCTGGGCATTATGGCACCGATCCGGACGGCGCTTGAGAGGGCATCGATGACAAGACGGTGATCCGTCATGCCAAGGGCCGCGCCCTGCACGTCAGGGTGCGGCCATGGTTCAGTTTCGAGGGTCGATCAGAGGATCTCGGCCGCATGGTCGGCCAGCCGTGAGCGCTCGCCGCGCACCAGCGTGATGTGTCCGCCGTGCGACCAGGTGCGGAAACGGTCCACCACATGAGTCAGCCCTGAGCTGGTTTCGGTCAGGTAGGGCGTATCGATCTGGGCCACATTGCCGAGACAGACGATCTTGGTGCCGGGGCCCGCTCGTGTGATCAGGGTCTTCATCTGCTTGGCGGTGAGGTTCTGCGCCTCGTCGATGATCAGGTAGCGATTCAGGAAAGTCCGGCCGCGCATGAAGTTGAGCGAGCGGATCTTGATGCGATGGGCCAGCAAATCCTGAGTCGCGGCTCGCCCCCAGTCGCCGCCTTCGTCGCTATGGGTCAAGACCTCCAGATTGTCCATCAGCGCCCCCATCCAGGGCGTCATCTTTTCTTCCTCGGTGCCGGGCAAAAAGCCGATGTCCTCGCCCACGGGGATGGTCACCCGAGTCATGAGAATTTCCCGGTAGCGATTCATTTCCAGGCACTGGGCGAGCCCGGCGGCAAGCGCCAGCAGGGTTTTGCCGGTGCCCGCGCCACCCAGCAGCGTCACGAAATCGATATCGGGGTCCATGAGCAGATTCAAGGCAAAGCTTTGCTCACGGTTGCGGGCGTGCACGCCCCAGATGGCGTTCTCGCGGTAGTTGCGCAGAATCTCGATGCGGGCCGCACCCTGGGCTACTTCGCGTACGATCCCTTCGAAGCCACCATCTGGCGTATACAGGCAGAGATTGGGTGTCCAGCTGCCGACCTTGGGTCCAATGACCCGGTAGAACGTCCGGCCCTTCTCGTTCCAGGAGGCCATGTCCTTGCTGTGGGTGTTCCAGAAATCCTCCGGCAGCTCCTCCCATCCGCGGTAAAGCAGATCGGCATCGTCCAGTACCTGATCGTTGAAGTAGTCCTCCGCGCACAGCCCCATGATGCTGGCCTTGATGCGCAGATTGATGTCCTTGGACACCAGCACGACTTCGCGGTCAGGATGCTGCGACTGCAAGGCCATGACGGTTGCCAGCAGCGTGTTGTCGGGCTTGAGTCCGGGTAACGTCACCGGGATGGTGCTGGTCGGCAGCGGCTCGGTCTGGAAGTACAGGCGCCCGCCACAATCGCGCTGGGGCGCATCCGATGAGGCCGTGCGGACAAGCGGCAGTCCTGCTACCACCGCGTGACGATCGGCGCTCTGCATCAGCTCATCGAGAAAACGGCTGACCTGCCGGACATTGCGGGCGACTTCCGATGTGCCTTTCTTGGCGGCATCGAGCTCCTCCAGCACGACCATGGGAATGAAGACGCCATGCTCCTCAAAGCGGAACAATGCGGTGGGATCGTGCATCAGGACATTCGTATCGAGAACATAGAGCCGGGTACGCTCGGCTTCCGGCAGGGACTCCTCGATCAGGTCCTCGGGACGGCTGCGGCGGCGGCGGGCGGAGCTGACCGGCGGCGTCATAGGCTGTGCTCCTGCCGAAGGGCCTTGACCGCCTCGAGCACCTCCGGCACATGGCCGTCCACTTTGACCTTGCGCCAGATGCGCGCGACGCGCCCTTCCATGTCAATCAGGAACGTACTGCGCTCCACGCCCATCACTTTGCGTCCATACATATTCTTTTCCTTGAGGACCTCGAACATGCGGCATAAAGCCTCATCGATATCGGCGATCAGCGGGAAAGGTAGGTCGTACTTCGTGCCAAATTTTTCATGGGACGCCAGGGTGTCCCGGCTGACGCCGATCACCTGGGCGCCCAATTCCTGAAATGCCGGCAAATGGTCGCGGAAGTCCTGTCCTTCGGTCGTGCAGCCGGGGGTGTCGTCCTTGGGATAGAAATACAGCACGGTGATTTTGCCTTTCAGGCTTTTCTCGGAAACCTTGAGGCCTTGGGTGGCCATGACGTTGAAAGGCGGGATCAAGTCACCAGGTTCAGGAAAGGGCATGGCGAAAACTCCGGGATGCTGAAGCGGTGGGGGGGTCATTATGCACCTTGCCGCATCGGCGGCTGGGCGGGAAATACGGCCTCCTGATGCAAATGCGCTTGTTGCCGTGCGCGGTGGGGGGTAACATCGCAAGCTTTACTTTTGGAGCCGGTCATGATTACGGGCAGTCTCGTTGCCTTGGCCACACCCATGCATGCCGACGGGGCGATCGACTGGGAAGCATTTGCCCGATTGATCGAATTCCACATCGAAGCGGGAACCGACGGGATCGTGGTGGCCGGAACAACCGGCGAGGCGTCTACACTCAGCTTTGCCGAGCATTGCGCACTCGTCCGCGAAGCGGTGGCGCTCGTCCGCGGGCGGGTTCCGGTGATTGCCGGAACCGGCGCCAATGCCACTGCCGAAGCCGTCGAGTTGACCCAGGCCGCGAAGGATGCCGGGGTCGATGCCTGTCTGCTGGTCAGCCCGTACTATGTCAAGCCAACCCAGGAAGGGTTGTACCGTCATCATCGGGCGATTGCCGAAGCGGTGGCCATTCCTCAGATACTCTACAACGTGCCCGGCCGGACGGGCGTGGATCTCAAGCCGGACACGGCCGTGCGATTGGCCGGCGTCCCCCATGTCGTGGGCCTGAAGGAGGCGGCGGGCGATCTTGATCGAATGCGTCACCTGTTGCAGGCCTGCCCGTCCGATTTTGCCGTATATTCGGGCGACGATGCCACTGCCTGTGAGGCAATGCTGGCGGGCGCCAAGGGCGACATCTCGGTGACAGCCAACGTCGCACCGAAACTGATGCATCAGATGTGTCGTGCGGCCTTGGCCGGCGACGAGTCTGCGGCGCGCGCCATCGACGCCCGTCTCGAACGGCTTCATCGGGATCTGTTCATCGAGAGCAACCCCATTCCCACCAAATGGGCGCTGATGCGCATGGGTCTGATGGGTCCGGGTATCCGGCTGCCATTGACGCCACTGGATCCGGCTTGTCATTCCCGCGTCGCTGACGCGCTTGAATACGCAGGAATTACACTATGTTAACCGTGTTACGCCGGCTGATCTTCGTGGTCCCGGCTATGTTGCTCGCCGCGTGTGCTTCCAAGCCGGTCTGTGACAAAGATGAACCACATCTGACCGCAAGGCCGGGGCCAGAGATTGAGCTGCCCGCAGCTCCCGCGCGCAGTCCCTGGGCCATTCCCGGCGGACCCCCGGGCGAGGCGCGCGGAGACGCACGTCGCCGCGCCGATGGGAGTTGCCTGGAGGAACCGCCGGTCTACCTCTCGTCCAAGGAGCCGACCGCACAATGATTGCAGGGGGCGGGAAGCTGGGGTAACCTTCGCGCCTGCTCGAAGCCGAGCGAACGTCGATTTCGGAGAGATGGCCGAGCGGTCGAAGGCGCACGACTGGAAATCGTGTATACGGAAACGTATCGAGGGTTCGAATCCCTCTCTCTCCGCCACTTCAGTCCGCCTCTGGGCACGGCAATCGCCGCCCTTGGCCAGCCATAAGCGTCCTTAGCAGCTCCGTCTTTGATCCCATGATGCGAATTGCGTCGTCGGCGACCTCGACGCGCTGCGCCAGGGCGCGCAGATGATCCCGCCGATAGCCGCCTTCCGTGCCCCGGATGCGCTCTCGCGCCCGGCGGGCGAAACCGTGGATCATGGCCGGGCTGATGGAACTATGGCCGGGGCTTTCGAGCAGCGCCTGCGCACGGACGGCATCGACCTTCGCCTGGTCGCGGATCACCTTGAGGCCGGCGATGCGCTCCGCAAGCGCCGGGTCGTCCAGATCGGCGACGCCTGCCTCTATGGCGTTGTTAAGGCGCTTGAGGCGCAATTCCGATTCGGCCGCCCGGCGCTGCAATTCGGTGATGTGCTGGCGGCGGCGCTCGGCCTGATCGGAGCGGCGGCCGAGAACGCTGCCAAGCAGCTTCTCCAGCCGGTCGGGATCGAGCAGGCGTTCCTCGATATGGCTGACCACCATGTTGTCGAGCTTGTCCATGGGGATCGCCCGGCCCTTGCAGCCGGTTTCACCCTGCCGGGCCTTGATCGAGCAGGCATAGTAGCGATAGCGGCCGCTCTTGCCGGTGCGGATGGTCATGGCCCCGCCCCACTTCTCGCAAAAGCAGATGCCGGTCAGCAGGGTCGGCCCGATCACGACGCGCGCGGGCAGTTCGGTCCATATTCGGCGGGAATGGCAGTCAGGCAGTTCCGGTGCGCCCACTGCGAATGCGATGTCCAACAGGTCGGCGCGCACTTGCATGGTTGCATCGCGGGCTGTTCCTTCGGCTATCTCAAGCTCAATGCTGGAATGGTCTTCGCGGTATTGTCCGATCAACTCCGCGAGGAAGCTCCGTGGTATCAGGGCATGGACGCCGATACGCAGGCGGCCGCATTCCCCTTGCGCCGCCATGCCGGCGGACTTCACCGCATAATCGAGTTGTTCGATGCCTGCCGTGATCCGCTCCACAAAATGGCGTCCGGCCGCTGTCAGCCTGACGCCGCGTGTATTGCGCTCGAAAAGGAGAACACCAAGTTCTTCCTCCAGCGCCTTCACGCGGGCGCTGATGCTTGATTGGCTTATACCGAGAGAGTTGGCGGCATGGCGGAAGTTCAGATGTTCGGCAACCGCCGGCGTTTGAAGTAAAGCCGCCATCGGAATTCGCCCAGCGAGTAAGGAGGTCGTTTCATGTTCGACCTGTTTTCGGCTCCATCGTCTTCTCATTTTATTTCTACATAGTGGTGGCCATCGGGGTCGGCTTGATCAAATGACTCAATTCGATACTCCGCATTGCATCCTGCGATGTCTGCTAAGCTGCTCAATCATCACACTCTGTAATTGCTGAGTAGATGTGGTTGGCCTCCCTTGTTGATCGGATTCTCTTCAACACATGCTCAGACCGCAATTGCCGCGCGACGTTGGCGAGCAGCTTCAGGTGATTGGCCTGACCTTCAGGTGGCGTCAGGATCAGGCAGACGATGTCCACGGGTTCATCGTCAATCGCGTCGAATTCGATCGGCTTGGTGAGCCGGACAAAGAGCCCAAAAGGCCGTTCAATACCGGCGACGGGCGCGTGCGGGATTGCGATGCCGGCCCCGATTCCGGTGGAGCCAAGAGCTTCTCTGCTCTCCAAGGCGGCCAGGATGTCACGCTCGCTGACGCCGAGCGCGCGCGCGGCCTTATCCGAGAGTTGCTGCAACAATCTGCCTTTCGAGGAGACGGATACATCGATTAGCACATCGTCCGGCTTCATGACCTCAGAGATTTTCATAGGTTTACTCACTTCCATTCCCTTGCACGCGGCTCTTGGCCACGCGTTCTCTTTGGTCGACCTCATTCGGCTTCGCGCAGCCGGTAACCGACCCCCGTTTCCGTCGTAATGTATTGCGGACCGTCTGGGCTCCGCTCGATCTTCTGACGAAGCTGTCGGACGTAGACGCGCAAGTATTGGACATCCGTAGATCCGCCCCAGACCTGATTGAGCAGATGTTGATGCGTGATGACCTTGCCTGCATGCTGTACGAGGACCCGAAGGATGTCGTATTCCTTCGGCGACAGTTTCACCTCCTTGTCCGTGACTCTGACGATCCGCTTTACGAGATCGACGGACAGCTCGCCGGTCTGGAAGATCGGACGTTCGCCCTGCTGCTGGAGTTTGTGGCGCAGGGCGACGCGGATGCGCGCCACCAGTTCCTTGGTTCCGAAGGGCTTGGTCACATAGTCGTCAGCCCCAAGCTCCAGTGCCTTGACGATGCCGGCTTCGTCGGTGCGGCTCGACAAGATGATGATCGGCAGTTCGAGGAGATCGTTGCGCCACTTGGTCAGAAGATCGTGTCCCTGCATGTCGGGAAGGCCGAGGTCGAGGAGGATCAAATCGGGCTGGTCGGCCTCGACCTTCTCTATCGCGTTCCTGGCGTTCGTCGCTTCGAGGATCGTGTAGCCCTCCGCAGTGAGCCCCACCCGCAGCAATTTGCGGATTGGGGGTTCGTCATCGACCACGAGGATCTTTACCGATGAATTCGTCATCACAATTCTTCCAGTTTTGGCCTGTCGGTCGGGACCGGCATGCGGATCGTGAAGATGGCGCCGCTGCGATCTGTTCTGTTGCTGGCCGTGATTGTTCCACCCATCGCTTCGATGAACCCCTTGCAGATCGACAGGCCCAATCCCGTGCCGGCGAGGACATGATCCCCCTTGCGGACGCGGTGGAAACTGTCGAAGACGCGTTCAAGATCGGCCGGAGGAATACCTGGTCCTTCGTCGATGATCTGAATCGTGGCCCATCGGCCATCGTCCCAGGCGCGAATGCGGATCGTGGTGCTGGGAGGTGCGTATTTGGCGGCGTTGTCGAATAGATTGAACAACACCTGCTCGAAGAGGACCGGGTCGAGCTTGAGCATCGGCAAATTCGGCGATATCTCCGTGACCGTCCGGTGGCGCGACGTGATTTTTGAGGCGCGTCGGAGTGCCGAGCCGACAATGTCGTCCAGATACTGGAGCGAAGCATTGGGCTCCATCGCCCCCGTCTCGATCCGGGTCATGTCGAGAAGATTGGCAATGAAGCGGTTCAGACGTTCGGATTCGTCAATAACCGTCGCGAGCAGATCGGCGCGATCAGCTTCCGACATTGCATTCGCATAGTCCCTCAGCGTCCCGGCGGCGCCAAGAATTGACGCAAGCGGTGTCTTGAGGTCATGGGAGATCGAAGTGAGGAGCGCCGAGCGCAGCTTGTCAGCTTCTGCCGCCAGTCTGGCTCTGTCGAGTTCGGCAACGAGCTGAATGCGCTCTATGGCAACCGCTGCTTGGTCGGCCAACGCATCAAACAGCCGTTGTTGCTCAGGCGTCAGCAATGGGCCTTTTCTGTCGTTATCCAACCCGACCACGCCGACCGGTGTACTTCCGGTGATCAGCGGCAGATAAAGTCGCTTCGCCCCCGGCAGCGTGTCGGCGCCGCGGCCGGCCGGCCGATTGTGCTCCCAGGCCCATCGCGCAGCGGCTATGTCGGCGTCAACCAATGTATCGTCGGGCGGATAACCAGCTCTGACCGCGACTGCGCCATTGTCAGGAAGCAGGATGACGACGCGAACGTTCAGCATCGACGCCATCTGGTAGGCTGTGGCCCATAGCACGTCCTCAAGCACACCGGCCCCGGCAAGCTTGCGGCTAAATGAATAAAGGGATTCCGTCGTACGAGCTCTTGCCCTAGCGGCGACCGTCTGCGCTCTCGCCTGGGCGGCGACATTTGATACGATGATCGCGACAATCGTAAAGAAAACGACCGAAACGATTTCGCGCGGACGCGAAATCAAGAAGGTGTGATAGGGATCGGTGAAGAAAAAATTATAACTGGCCGCAGATATCACGCTCGTATAAAGCGATGGTAGGAGCCCGGACCATACGGCGACGGTTACAACCGCCGTCAGGAAAATCAGGCCGATGTGCTCAACTCCGATCCAAGGCCAGAGCAGCAAGCCAACCCCGATCGCGGCAGCAACAACAAGCGTCGATTTGCCATAGGCCATCCAATCGGGACGGCGCCGGAGACTGGCCGTTTCGACGGGCCTTCTGGAAGCGCGGACTTCGGTTTCCTTGTCACCTGCAACGACATGCACGCTGATGTTGCCAGCACGACGTACAAGCTCATGCACGACGGAACCATGCAGGATTTCAAACCAGCGCGATCGGCTGCTCTTGCCGATGACGATGTGAGTGATGTTGTTCGCGTGCGCGTAGGCGATAACGTCATCGGCAACACGACCGTCGCCGCCGGGGATCGTAACTGCATCACCCTCAAGGTTCTGGGCCAACCGAAGCGCTTCGGCAACGCGATCACGCTCATCTTCGCTTAGTTGCAGATTGCGCCGACCCTCGACATAAAGCGCCGTCCATCGGGCATACAGCCGATCTGCAAGGCGCTTGGCATAGCGAATAAGACCCGCAGAACGCGAATCCTCGCTGATGCACACCAGGACGCGCTCGCCAGCAGGCCAGGGTCCTTCGATTGCCTGAGCACGCATCTGCGACAGCAATTGCTGATCGACCCGCTGTGCCGTGCGTCGCAATGCCAGTTCGCGCAGCGCGGTGAGATTGCCGGGCGAAAAGTAGTTTTCAATCGCACGCCTGGCGATCTTAGGAAGGTAGACCTTTCCCTCGTGAAGACGCCTGATTAGGTCATCCGGCGTCAGGTCGATAATCTCGACATCGTCGGCTCGGTCTATGATGGTGTCTGGGACTGTTTCGCGAACCCGGATGCGGGTGATTTGCGCTACCACATCGTTGAGGCTTTCGATGTGCTGAATATTGAGCGTCGTATAAACGTCAATGCCTCGATCAAGAATCTCAAGGACATCAAGATAACGTTTTGGATGGCGGCTGCCTGGCGCGTTTGAATGTGCAAGCTCATCGACCAGAACGAGTTGCGGATGCCGTTCAAGCACCGCGTCGAGGTCCATTTCCTCGAGATGTTGGCCCTTGTACGCGACCTTCGTTCTCGGGATGACTTCCAAGCCTTCGACAAGCGCTTCCGTTTCCTCGCGCCCATGAGTCTCCACCATGCCGATCACGACATCGTCGCCATCAGCTTTCCGCGCGCGCCCGGACATCAGCATTTCGTAAGTTTTACCGACGCCCGGCGCTGCCCCCAGGAAAATCTTGAGACGGCCACGCATTTCCTGCTCCGCCTTTTCGAGCAAGGCTTCAGGAGATGGACGCTTTGTGTCGTCTGTCAAACTCTGGGGCCCCATCTTTCAACTCCCGTCATATAGCGTAGCGACAGCCACAGAAGGACTGGACTGCCGCCACCCATACTTATAATTTGTCGAGCGCAAGGTTGAGTTCAAGGACGTTGATGACGCGATCCTGGGTCAGGAAGCCGCCCGGCGAGAAGGCGGCGCCGCGGACCAGGGCCTCGACCCGAGACTGATCCAATCCTCGCGCCTCGGCGACTCGAGCGACCTGATATAGGGCACCCACTTCGGAGATATGCGGATCGAGTCCGGCGCCTGACGCAGCAGCGAGATCCGCAGGCAGGAGATGCTGTGGGGTCGCGCCGTAGCGCTCCACGATCTCCCGGCCGCGGTCGGCGACTTCCGTGCTTGTAGGCGAAAGATTGCTACCGCCCGCGCCTGCGCCGTCATAGTCGACAGCCGAGGTTCTGGGCCAGAAGTATTCGGGCCGCGTAAAAGCCTGCGCAATCTGGCGACTGCCAATAATCGCGCCATCCTGGCTCGTGACGAGCGAGCCGTTGGCGGTATCGGGCGCAACAGCTTGAGCGACGGCCCAGACGGCGGTGGCATAGCCGGCGACACAAATCAGCATGGTCGCCACAGCGATGCGAATGCTCGTAAGAAGAGACTGCATGGTCCTGTCTCCGGTTCAGTTCATGGTGATGACGTGCTCGGCGATCGGCCCGAGCGTCGCCGCAGGGAAGAAGGTGAGCGCGCCGACGACGATGATGGTGGCGGCGAGCATGGTGGCGAAGACACCACCCTCGACGCTGAGCGTGCCGCTTGACTCCATGCTGCGACGTTTAGCAGACAGTGAGCCGACGATGGCGAGCGGCAGGATGATCGGGATAAAGCGCGCGAGCAGCATCACGATGCCGGTCGCGAGGTTCCAGGGCACGGTGTTGTCACCGAGACCCTCGAAGCCCGAGCCGTTGTTGGCGCTGGCAGACGAGAACTCGTAAAGAATCTCGGAGAAACCGTGTGGGCCGACATTGTTCAGAGTGTCTGCGCCCCATGGCGTGGCCGCGAAGATCGCCGTGCCGCCCAGGATGAACAGGCCGTGGGCGAGCAGCGCGAAGAGCGCGAACTTCACCTCCCGCGACTCGACACGCCAGCCAAGATATTCCGGCGTTCGGCCGATCATCATGCCGGCAATGAAGACGCCGACGACGATGTAGAGGAACATGTTGATCATGCCGACGCCGACGCCGCCGAAGGTGGCGTTGAGCCACATGCCGACCATCGGCATCAGCCCGGTGATCGGATTGAGGCTGTCGTGCATGGCCCCGACGGAGCCGTTCGAGGTTGAGGTGGTCAGCACCGACCAGAGCGGGCCGCCGGTCGGGCCGAAGCGCATCTCCTTGCCTTCGAGGTTGCCGACGGTCTGCTCAATGGGGAGGTTGGCAAAGGCTTGAGTGGGAACGCTCTCGAAATAGACGGCACCAGTGATCTTGATCGCAATGAAGGCGAGCATCACCGCGAAGATCACGCCTGCGTGGCGTATACGGCCGATGACTCGCCCAAACATCCATACGCAGGCCATCGGAATCAGGATGATGGCGATCATTTCGACGATGTTGGTCCAGAAGCTCGGGTTCTCGAGCGGATGCGTGCTGTTGGGGCCGAAGAAGCCGCCGCCATTGGTGCCGAGCTGCTTGATGGAAACGAACGCTGCGACGGGTCCGCGGGCGATTGTCTGCTGAACACCTTCGAGCGTGGTAGCGATGGCACTGCCGCTGAAGGTCATCGGCACGCCGCCGAGAACCAGAAGGATCGCAAACACGAAGGCGACAGGAAGCAGCACGAGGAAGGTGGCGCGCTGCACGTCAACAAAGAAGTTGCCGAGCGGACGGCCGGCGAGGCCGCGGGCGAGCGCAACGAGGGCCGCGATACCTGTGGCGGCCGACACAAACTGGAGCCACATCAACCCGCCGAGCTGCGACAGGTAGCTGAGAGAAACTTCACCCGAATAGTGCTGCAGGTTGGTGTTAGACGTGAACGAAGCGGCCGTGTTGAAGATCAGGCTGCCTTCCAGCGCTTCCTTGCCGTCCGGATTGAAGGGCAGATATTGCTGAAGCGCGAGGAAGCCATACGTGACCACGAACATGACCACGTTGAAGGCCAGCATCGCGAGCATGTAGCGTTTCCAGTCCTGATCCTGGGTGGTCAGGGGGCCGCCTACAACCCTGAAGGCACGGTTCTTCCATCCGGCAATGCCGGACGATGGATCGATCGGGTCCATCGCCCATTTCATGTAGCGGCCAAGCGGCCAAGAGATGAGCGCCGTTCCTCCAACGATGAGGACGACGAAGAGAATGGATTGTGTCAGCATCGAACAGTCTCCGACATCGCTGGAAGATCAGGCCCGGTCGACGGCGTTGGTCATGACGAGCAGGAGCCCGAAGACCGCCAAACCGAGAAGCAGATAGAAAAAGGTCATGTCCTGAGCTCCTATGATCAGGCGAGGCCGATGGCGGTAATGACGAGGTCAATCGCCTTGATGCCGAGGAAGGGCACGATCAGGCCGCCAAGCCCGTAGATGAGAAGGTTGCGCTTCAAGAGCCCGTCCGCGCCGATCGCCTTGTAGGCGACGCCTTTGAGCGACAGCGGAATGAGCGCAATGATGATGAGGGCGTTGAAGATGATCGCCGATAGGATGGCGCTTTGCGGCGTCGACAGGCCCATGATGTTGAGCGCCCCCTGTTGCGGATAGAGCGCGATGAACATCGCCGGCACGATCGCGAAATACTTCGCAACGTCGTTGGCGATCGAGAAGGTCGTCAGCGCGCCGCGCGTCATCAGGAGCTGCTTGCCGATCTCGACGATCTCGATGAGCTTGGTCGGATCGGAGTCGAGGTCGACCATGTTGCCGGCCTCGCGTGCCGCCACGGTCCCGGTGTTCATCGCCACGCCGACATCGGCCTGGGCAAGCGCCGGCGCGTCGTTAGTACCGTCGCCGCACATGGCGACCAGCTTGCCCTTGGCCTGCTCCTCGCGGATCAGTGTTAGTTTGTTCTCCGGCGTGGCCTCGGCGAGAAAGTCGTCGACGCCCGCCTCGGCCGCGATCGCGGCCGCAGTCATAGGGTTATCGCCGGTAATCATTACCGTGCGGATACCCATCCGGCGCAGTTCTGCGAAGCGCTCGCGAATGCCGCCTTTGACAATGTCCTTAAGGTGGATTACGCCGAGCAGCCTGCCATCCTTGACGACCGCCAAAGGCGTGCCGCCAATCTTGGCAATGTCGTTGGCAATCGCCTCCAGTTCACGCTTGCTTTCCGCAGTGGCGCGGGTGGAGCTGTTCGCAGCGGAGTTCTGCTCGACGTGCTTGAGGACGGCGTCAACGGCGCCCTTGCGAATGGACGAGCCGTCGAAGTCGACGCCACTCATGCGGCTTTGCGCGGTGAACGGCACGAATGTCGCGTTGAGCGACCGCATGGCACGGCCGCGGATGCCGTATTTCTCCTTGGCGAGCACGACGATCGAGCGGCCCTCGGGCGTCTCGTCGGTGAGCGAGGCCAGTTGCGCAGCGTCGGCCAATTCCTGTTCGGTAACGCCTTTGATTGGGCGGAACTCGGTCGCCTGGCGGTTGCCGAGCGTGATCGTGCCAGTCTTGTCGAGAAGAAGCGTGTCGACATCGCCGGCCGCCTCGACAGCGCGACCGGACATGGCGAGCACATTGAAGCGCACGAGGCGATCCATCCCGGCGATGCCGATCGCTGAAAGTAGCGCGCCGATGGTGGTCGGGATCAACGTGACGAACAGCGCCGCCAGCACGATCACCGGGATCGAGCCGCCGGCATAGGCTGCGAAGGCAGGAATCGTCGCCGTCGCTAGCACGAAGATGAGGGTCAGCCCTGCTAGCAGAACGTTCAGTGCGATCTCATTGGGGGTCTTCTGACGCTCCGCGCCCTCGACCAGAGAGATCATGCGGTCGATGAAGGTTGATCCAGCCGCCGCCGTGATCCTGACCTTGATCCAGTCCGAAAGCACCTGCGTGCCGCCGGTCACGGCCGAACGGTCGCCGCCGGACTCGCGGATCACGGGAGCGGATTCACCCGTGATCGCCGCCTCGTTGACCGAAGCGATTCCCTCGATAATCTCGCCGTCCGACGGGATGATGTCGCCGGCCTCGACCAGCACCACATCGCCCACTTTCAGGCTTGTGCCGGGCACCAGTTTGACGCTGTCGCTGCTGCCGTTGGTCAGCAGCTTGGCCTGCGTCTCGGTGCTTGAGCGGCGAAGCGAATCCGCCTGTGCCTTGCCGCGCCCCTCGGCAACCGCCTCTGCGAAATTCGCGAATAGGATCGTGAACCAGAGCCAGAGGATAATCTGGAAAGAAAAGCCGAGATCGCCCGCGCCGGTTAGGATGTCCTTGAGAAACAGGCTCGTCGTAAGGACCGAGACGACGGCGACAACGAACATCACAGGGTTCCTGGCCAACGTGCGCGGATTAAGTTTTTTGAGTGCGCCCCCAAGTGCGGGAACAAGGATACGAGCATCGAAGATGCTCGCGGACTTAGACTGGCTCATAAGAGGCTCCAGCGTTGATATTCGATGTCGATTCCGGCTTGCTCGCTCCCTGTGAAGAGCTGAGCCAACAGCCAAATGACGAGCACGATTGCCAGCATCACCAGCGTCATGCCGAGGATGATGTCCGAGGCGCAAACAGGCTTGGCCGCCTTCAGGCGTGAGGAGCGATGGTTGGGCTTGCGGAATTGGCCAAGCCATTTGCCGACGGTCCGCGCCGCCTGTTGCATCAGGCTGGACCTTCGGCGTTTCAGAAGCGCTCGGGGCGCAGCAGCGCATAGATGAGGTAGGTCGTGACGAACAGCGTCACCGCGCCACCCAAAACATAGTCAAATATCATTTCCACACCTCTTCTTCCAAAAAGGCGCGAAATCAGCACCTTTCATTGTCTTGCGTAGATCGCTGGTTTCAAGGAGAGCGCGACGCTAACGCGTGCCGCCCCACAGTCTGACGCGATCGATTGTTGCTGGCGGGAATATGGAGCCAAACCGCATAAAGGTTCGAGAGAGGCGGGAAGGCGAAGAAATAAAAATCCTATATAGATTTTGCGGTGCGTACCGAGGCTGGTCATGTGCTCCAAGCACGCAAGCGGCTGATAGACAGCGGCAAACCTAATTGGTCGCTCGCGATCCTTGTGCCTACGAAGAAGATGACCCGGTTGGTGTCGGATGTGTTACGTGAGCCCTTTGGGCAGGTGCCATCCATCGGACATACGGCAGCCGTTGATATGGATGGGCCGATTCTCGCTGCGGAGATCGTCGCCTTCCTGTTGCAACAGGGGCGTCATGCCGGCCATTTCGACGAATTCTTGGACCTGCTTTGCAGTTATTACCATGGCCGGAGTGGCGCAGCGCCGACAGCGGGCGATCTGACGGAAGCGGCGCGGCTCAATGCAGCGCTCGGGAAATGGAATCTGTGCTTAGCAGAGGGTAAGGCACCTCCCAATAATTCTGTGCTGAACGCGATTGCGGTGGTTTATGCGACCGCCCTTGATGTCGGTCTGACCGGCGACCCTGACGGCGATTGGGCTGCGATCCGCGCGGCATTAGAGGTTGACGGCTGTGCGAGATTGCAGGCGGTAGCGGAGACGTTCGCAACGTGCGCCTGCTCGAACGCGGCACCCAGTTTCGGCAGAGCTTATCTCAAGATTGGCGAGATACCGGCGGCTATCTCAATGCCCTTGCTATCACGCGGCAATCCTTCGTGCAGGGGCATTTCGCCACAGCGCACAAGCCGGAAACCGGCGTGGTGGTCATGAGTATGCACAAGGCCAAGGGAAAGCAATTCGATGAGCTCATCATCTTCGAGGGATGGCCGAGGCGTGCAAGAGGTAAGGTCGTGGCCAACTTCGACCGTATCGTGCGTGAAAATATTGCTGCCGGGTCGATGGTGCAGGCGCGACAGAATTTTCGCGTCAGCGTTACACGAGCAAAGCTACGCACCACAATCCTCACGCCGGAGGATGATGCTTGTGTGCTGCTCACGGCCTCTGGATAGGTCGCCCGGTCTATTTAGGAGGGTTATGGAGTAAACATAGTTCTCATCGCTATCTCGCGTGCCCCGCCACTTCTCAACCGAAAGCCGCCTGATCTGGCGGTAATTTCCGGCCCGGTTCCGTTTCACGCATTCTCCGCACGCCAACCCCTGCTCGTCGGATCGGGGATCCCCCGCTCTGCAGCGAGGGATTGCCCCTGAGTTATCGCGATGCTGCGGTGGGCGGGCTCAGGATGCGGTCCACGCTCAGCTTTCCACCACCGACCACGGCCAGGTAGAGCGACGCGGCAAGCAGGCTCAGTCCGAACTCGTAGCCGCCATCGCGCATGAACAGGCCGTTTTCGATGTGCACCGACACGATCGCCACCACCATGGTGAAGGCGAGGATCGCCGCTGCCGGGCGAAGTGCGAAGCCGATGATCAATGCCAATCCGCCGAAGAATTCCGCGCTGCCTGCCAGGGCGGCCATGAGCATGCCCGGACTCAAGCCGATCGACGCCATCCACTGTCCGGTTCCCGAGAGGCCGTAACCGCCAAACCACCCAAACAGTTTCTGGGCGCCGTGGGCGGCGAAGATCAACCCCAGGGGTAGGCGTAGAAGGAGATCTGCGTAGGTATTGGATGTCGACAGAATCCGCTTGACGATCGTTTCCACAACATGGACTCCCGTGGTGAAGAGAAAAGGATGCGCTGTTCCGTGTATACGCTACGGGGTGGCGAAGTAAAGTAAAAGCGAACTGATTTTCATGAATGGTTCGAAACTGTCGAATGAATGTCGATGCGGCATGAGGCCGCCTCAGGGGTTGTCGGTCGTGTAAACGGGCTTTGGGCGCTCGCCATGAGTCGGGTGCGGCAAGTGACTCAGGATTTCGACGGCCGCTGGTGTCTCACGGGCGAAGCGGGTCGCCTGCTTAGTGCGTTCCCGGCAACGGAATGAATTCCTCGTGGTCATCAGGGATGACGGGAAACCGGCCGGCCTGCCAGTCTGCCTTGGCTTGCGCGATACGCGCTTGGCTGCTGGAGACGAAGTTCCAATCCATGAATCGATGACCCACCGGTTCCCCGCCGATTAAGATCAGATGCGTCTCCTCAAAGGCCTCCAGAATCAGATCCGGCGCAGGGTGCAAGACCGCCAGAGTGTGCTCTGGGATCGTCGTGGTGGCTGCAGTCAGCCGGCCTTGAACGACATAGATCGCCCGTTCTGTCGCATCGGGCAGGGCAAGTCGCTGTCCGCGCTTGAGGTGCGCTTCCAGATATACGGTCCGGGCAAAGGTTTGCACCGGAGAAGTGATACCGAAGGCCGAGCCCATCATCAGGCGAATTGGCACGCCATCGACGACCACGGATGGGATCCGGGAAGCCGGATAATGATGAAAGGCGGGCTCGCGGTCCTCGTCCGCTTCCGGTAGGGCGAGCCACAGCTGTAGGCCATGCAGGGTGTGCGCGACCGCCGTGACTTCCGGCCGTTCGCGTTCGGAGTGCACGATGCCGCGGCCGGCCACCATCAGGTTGATCGCACCCGGCTGGATCGCGATGCGGTTGCCCAGCGAGTCGCGGTGGAGCATTTCGCCGGCGAACAGATAGGTGACCGTGGCCAGATGGATGTGCGGATGCGGCCGTACATCGATGCCCTGGCCGGCCGGAAAATGCGCGGGCCCCAGATGGTCCAGAAAAACCCAGGGGCCGATCCGCCGACAACCCACGGCCGGCAGCAGCCGGCGTACCGAAAAACCGCCGAGATCCTGGTCGCGGGGCTGGATGAGTCGCTCGACGGCGACGCAGCCCGAGGTGATCACGCAATCCTGAATGAAATCACTTGACCGGTTCGTCATGCGGGTGCTCCGGATCGTGCTGCAAGCGTCATCGATGCGGGTTGATGCGCCGGGCCCATGCGGCCAGTGCTTCCACGAGGCGGGCGAGCCGTTGCCGCGTATCGGCATCGATCAGTCGGCCGTCGGCGTCGAAACGGGTCTGGGCGGCCCCGATCATCACCTCGGGTTGGTTTATGAAATGCACGTTCGAATAGATCAGGACCCGACGCAGATCGTATTGTGCCCGGGCGCCGCCGAGGACGCTCGGACTGGCTGACAGGACCGCCGCCGGCTTGTCGGCCAAGGGATTCGGTTGCAGGCGCGATATCCAGTCAATGGCGGCCTGCAGGATGCCGGGAATCGAATAGTTGTATTCCGGCGTGGCAAACAGCAACGCGTCCGATTCGCCGATCTGGCGGGCCAGACGGGTCACTGCGTCGGGTAGTCCGACATCATGAACGTCCTGATTGTAGTGCGGAATATCGGCAAGCGTGGCCAGATGAATGCGAACGTCGCCCGGTGCCAGTTCCTGCGCCGCGCGCAAGGCGGCCGTGTTGAGCGAGGCCGAACGCAAGCTGCCGGATATGGCCAGGATATTGAGCGGGTTGGTCATGGCGCCCTCCGTCGAGCGTATTCAGGGAAGTCCGGGTGGAACAACGGTAGCAAGCCGAGCGCATTCAAAAAATTGAAAGTTTCAGCAAGAATCGTTTTATATTTTGAAATGATCGGTGCGTGTCGCACCCAAGGAATCGATATGCTCAAGGCGACTCTGGAGCAACTGCGCATGTTTCGCGCGCTGGCCGATCACGGCAGCTATCAGCAGGCCGCGGAGGCTGTGTTCAAGACGCCCAGCTCAGTCCATCACGCGGTTCAAAAGCTGGAGGAGCAGTTGGGCATGGCGCTGTTCACGGTTCACGGACGCCAGAGTGTGCTGACGCCCAAAGGTCAGGTCTTGCTGCGTCGGGTGCGTCATCTGCTCGGCGAGGCGGACGACGTTCAGCAGGTTGCCGAGGCGCTGAGCGGTGGCGTGGAAACCCGTTTGCGGCTTGCGATCGATCAGGCCTATCCGCCGGAACACCTCTATGCGGTGATTGACGAGCTGATGCATGCCCATCCGGTGATCCGCCTGGAATTTCACGAAACGGTGCTCAGTGGGGCCATCAGCATGCTGATGCAAGACGAGGCAGACATTGCCATCGGTCCTGAGATTCTGCCTGGCGCCCTCAACGAAGCCGTTGGATCGGCCACTTTCGTGGCGGTGGCCAGTCCGGATCATGCCTTGTTTCAACGGGAAGTCCCGCTCAAACGTGAAGATTTGATTCGCGCCCGCCAGATCGTGCTGCGTGATTCGGGGAGCGGGAAGCGGCTGGATTCAGGCTGGCTGGGCGCCGAACAGCGTTGGACGGTGAATCACCTGGGGACCTCGATTCGGCTCGTCGTGTCGGGTTTCGGCTTTGCCTGGCTTCCCGAAACGGCGATTCGCGAGCATCTGACGGCGGGCCGCCTGCGACCCCTGCCGCTGGATCAGGGCCGCCGGCGAGACATGACGTTCTACCTCAACTTCCGCAATGCCGATGCGCTCGGTCCGGCCGCGCAGGAATTCCTGCGGGCGATGCGGCTGAACGCACAGTCCGAAGAAACCCGGCCGGTCGTGTGACCGGCCGGGCAGGGGGGTTCCGAATCAGTCCAGGTCGAAGCGGTCCAGGTTCATCACCCGCGTCCAGGCGGCAACGAAGTCGTTGACGAACTTCTCGGCCGCATCGTCGCTTGCGTAGACCTCGGCCAGGGCCCGCAGCTCCGAGTTCGAACCGAACACCAGGTCCACCCGCGTGCCGGTCCACTTGAGCGCGCCCGAGGCGCGGTCACGCCCCTCGTACAGGCCATCGCCGGCCGGCTGCCATTCCACGCCCATGTCGAGCAGGTTGACGAAGAAGTCGTTGGTCAAGGTGCCGGGCCGCTCGGTCAGCACGCCGTGGCGCGACTGGCCGGCGTTGGCGCCCAGCGCCCGCATGCCGCCGACCAGCACGGTCATTTCCGGCGCGGA
This sequence comes from Candidatus Macondimonas diazotrophica, assembly GCF_004684205.1. Lineage (NCBI taxonomy): Bacteria > Pseudomonadati > Pseudomonadota > Gammaproteobacteria > Chromatiales > Ectothiorhodospiraceae > Candidatus Macondimonas > Candidatus Macondimonas diazotrophica. The sequence goes on along the minus strand of NZ_SRIO01000001.1, from coordinate 26,026 downwards.
GAGGGTCAGCAGCTGGCTGCGGTCCAGCAACAGGTGCTCGGCCGGTGTTCTGACACCGTCCTTGAGGTAGTTGCGGAACCCGTCGGCCACCGGCTCCAGTGGCGCGAACGACTCGACGTCAGTCTGTTCCTGCGTGGCGTCGGTCCGACCGGGCGAGAAGGGCACCTCGACCGCGTGCCCGGCAGCCCGCGCGGCTTGCTCCACGGCGGCGCAACCGCCGAGCACGATCAGGTCCGCCAGCGACACCTGCGTGCCGCCGCTGTGCATGCCGTTGAACGCCTGCTGGATGCGTTCGAGCGTGCCGAGCACGGTGGCCAGTTCGGCCGGCTGGTGCGCCGCCCAGTCCTTTTGCGGCGCCAGGCGGATGCGCGCGCCGTTGGCGCCGCCGCGCTTGTCCGAGTCGCGGTAGGTGGCCGCCGAGGCCCAGGCCGTGCCCACCAGTTGCGCCACGCTCAGGCCGCTGGCCAGGATTTCGGCCTTGAGTGCCGCGATGTCCTGCGCGTCGACCAGCGGGTGATCCACGGCCGGCACCGGGTCCTGCCAGATCAGCTCCTCGGCCGGCACTTCGGGCCCCAGGTAGCGTACGCGCGGTCCCATGTCGCGGTGGGTGAGCTTGAACCAGGCGCGGGCGAAGGCGTCGGCGAAGGCCTGCGGATCCTGATGGAAGCGTCGCGAGATCGGCTCGTAGATGGGGTCGAAGCGCAGCGACAGGTCCGCCGTGGTCATCATCGGCGCGTGTTTCTTGGACGGGTCGTGGGCGTCCGGAATCATGTGCTCCGGTTTCACGTCCTTGGCCCGCCACTGGTGCGCGCCGGCCGGGCTCTTGACCAGTTCCCACTCATAGCCGAACAACATGTCGAAGTACCCGTTGTCCCAGCGGGTCGGGTTCGGCTTCCAGGCGCCCTCGATGCCACTCGTGGTGGTGTGCACGCCCGTGCCGCTGCCCAGGCGGTTCTTCCAGCCGAAACCCATCTGTTCGAGCGGGGCGGCTTCCGGTTCCGGTCCGACCAGGGACGGGTCGCCCGCACCATGCGCCTTGCCGAAGGTGTGGCCGCCGGCGGTCAGCGCCACCGTTTCCTCGTCGTTCATGGCCATGCGGGCGAAGGTTTCCCGCACGTCACGGCCGGAGGCGACCGGGTCGGGGTTGCCGTCCGGGCCTTCGGGGTTCACGTAGATCAGGCCCATCTGCACCGCGGCCAGCGGGTTGTCCAGGTCGCGCTCGCCGGAGTAGCGGCTGTTCGGCTTGTCGGAGGTGGCCAGCCACTCGGCTTCGGCGCCCCAGTAGATGTCGTCCTCCGGCTCCCAGATGTCCTCGCGCCCGCCGCCGAAACCGAAGGTCTTGAAGCCCATGGATTCCAGCGCCACATTGCCGGCGAGAATCATCAGGTCCGCCCACGACAGCGTGCTGCCGTATTTTTTCTTGATCGGCCACAGCAGCCGGCGGGCCTTGTCCAGGTTGCCGTTGTCCGGCCAGCTGTTGATCGGCGCGAAACGCTGGTTACCCGTGGCGGCGCCGCCGCGGCCGTCGGCGATGCGGTAGGTGCCGGCGCTGTGCCAGGCCATGCGGATGAACAGGCCGCCGTAGTGGCCCCAGTCGGCCGGCCACCAGTCCTGTGAGTCGGTCATGAGGGCGCGCAGGTCCTGCTTGACCGCGGCCAGGTCGAGCGTCTTGAACGCCTCGGCGTAGTCGAAACCCGGCTCCATCGGGTTGGACTTGGCCGAATGCTGGGAGAGGATCTTCAGATTCAGCCGATCGGGCCACCAGTTGGCATTGGCCTGGGCGCCGACCGTGGTGCGGCTGCCGGGCGCGGCATGAAATGGGCACTTGGATTGCTTCGACATGGTATGACCTTCTGGTGTTGCGTGAGCACAGCATCACGATAGGTCATTGTCTTCAATTAATACAGTTGATTGTTTTTTAGTTATTGATCTGATTTTCAGAATGTAAGGAGGGGGTTTCTTCGCGCGTGGGTGCTTGCTTGGTTCTTGTCGCTTGTTCCCAGGTCCGTTGTCAGGATGGACGAACAACGCACCGCCTCCCGGAGTCCGGTGCCGGGAGGCATGGTGGTGGGTGCGGCCGATCTGGGTTCGGGGCGCTCAGAACGAGACGCGCAATCCCAGGTCGTAGACCGCCGAATCGTCGCTCAGCGAGGCGCCGCCCTGCACGCCCAGCGGGCCATAGACCGACCATACACCGCCGGCGCGGAGGATGGCTTCGTTGTCATCCAGCAGCCCAGCCCGATAAAGCGCGGCGACATTCAACTCGAGCAGCTCCGTTGCCAGGTAGCGCACGCCCGCACCAAGCTGGAAGCCGTCGTCCTTGCCATCTTCAAAGCGGTTCGGGGTATCCACATCGCGGCGGACCCAGGCGGCTTCGGCGATGAAGTCCATGTCGGGCGCCAGGGATTGCCGATAGCCACCACCGACCAGCAGATCGGAGAAATCCACGTCGGTATCATCGGCTTCCAGGTAGGTATTCTCGATGATGCCGTAAAACTGCTCGGTGATGCCCAAGGACAAGCGGATCGCAGGGCCATCAAACTCATCGTCGAGGGTCTCCGCCCCGCCGCGGTCGAGGAAGCGGTAGCTGAGATCGACATAGTCGTATCCGGGTGCCTGGGCATGCGCCATGCTGCTAACCAGCAGTAATGATGCGCCGATCAAGACCTTCCGATTCATCTGAATACCCCCAATGCGGACAGTCGTGGCCTGAATGGCCTTCAGGAATGTTGTTGATCTCGCCGAGCGCGACCAATGGCGGCGCGGACTTGTTCGGGTGCTGTGCCTCCATGGCTACGGCGCGCGGCGACCGATCCCTCCAGGGTCAGCACGTCATAGACATCGGCCTCGATCAATGGACTGAACGATTGCAGTTCGTTGAGGCTCAGCGCCGAGAGGTCGCGGCCCTCACGGATGCCGAGTGCCACAGCCTTGCCGACGATTTCGTGCGCGTCCCGGAACGGGATGCCCTTGCGGACCAGATAATCCGCTAAATCGGTCGCCGTGGCAAAACCGCGTCGCGCGCTTTCACGGCATTGGTCGCGCTTGACCTGCAGCGCCGGGACCATGTCGGCAAAAGCCCTGAGGCATCCGGCCAGGGTGTCGACCGTATCGAAAAGCGGTTCCTTGTCTTCCTGGTTGTCCTTGTTGTAGGCCAGCGGCTGCGCCTTCATCAGCGTCAGCAGGCCCATCAGATGGCCGTAGACACGCCCGGTCTTGCCGCGCACCAGCTCGGGCACGTCGGGGTTTTTCTTCTGCGGCATGATGGACGAGCCGGTGCAGAAGCGGTCGGGCAGTTCGATGAAATCGAACTGGGCACTGGACCAGATCACCAGTTCTTCGGAAAAACGCGACAGGTGCATCAAGATCAGGCTGGCGGCCGCACTGAACTCGATGGCGAAATCGCGATCGCTCACCGCATCCAGGGAGTTCTCGCTGATCGCCTCGAAGCCCAACTGGTCGGCCACGAAATGGCGATCCAGCGGATAGACCGTGCCCGCCAGCGCGGCCGAGCCGAGCGGCAGGACATTCACGCGCCGGCGGCAGTCGGCGAGCCGTTCCCGGTCCCGGCTCAGCATGGCGTACCACGCCATGAGGTGATGACCGAAGGTGACCGGCTGGGCAACCTGCAGGTGAGTGAAGCCCGGCATCAGAGTATCCGCTTCGCGCTCGGCCAGATCGAGCAGGCCGGTCTGCAGGCGATTCAGCTCCGCGGTCAAGGCGTCGATGGCGTCGCGCAGATAGAGGCGGATGTCCGTTGCCACTTGGTCGTTGCGTGACCGACCGGTATGCAGTTTCTTTCCCGCCTCACCGATGCGGGCGACAAGGCGGGCCTCGATGTTCATGTGCACATCTTCCAGGGCGACCGACCATTCGAAACGGCCCGCCTCGATCTCCGCGCGGATGGCCTCGAGCCCCTCGACGATTTGCGCGCACTCGGTGGCCGTGAGCACCTCAATCCGGGCCAGCATGCGCGCATGGGCAATGGAGCCGGCGATGTCCTGCCGATAGAGCCGGTGATCGAAACCAACCGATGCGGTGAAGGCCTCGACGAACGCATCGGTGCCTTCGGAAAAACGTCCGCCCCACGGTTTGGCGGAAGATGGGGAATCACTCATGCCGGCTCCAGTTCGAAATGCAATGAATAGGCGATTCGCGCGGATGTCAAAGCCGCTGCATCGCTGCCGATAAGGCCGATTATATCGGGCCGAATCGACGCCGCATCATGACAGGCAGACTTCCGACATCACTGGCCAGCCGCGCTACGCTCGTTTCGATGCGAGTGCCGGATACATTTTTTTTGCCCGATCTGTGCGATCTGCGGGTGGTGCTGGCGCTCGTGCTCAGCATGCAGATATTGGCCTGCGTGTTGACGCTGGTGATGTCTCCGGTGGACTTTTGGTTGCAACTGAGCCGGGTTTCACTTTACGTCCAGGCGGTTGCGCTCTCGAGCAGCATCTTGCTGTGTGCGTTGCGGCCGCATCTGGCGCGATGGCGGCCGGCGTTCGCCACATCGGCGATTCTGGCGCTGGTGGCCGGCACGGCATATGCGGTGGCAGTGCTGAGTGGCTGTTTGTTGGGCGATCTTCTCGGCCGGGCCTGCACGGTTGAACACGCCGCGCGCCCGGCGCTCATTGCGGCATTACTGACGGGCGTGGGATTGCGTTACCTCTATCTTCAGCATGCACTGACCCAGCGTGTGCATGACGAGCTGCGATTGCGGATCGATGCCCTGCAGGCGCGTATCCGCCCCCATTTCCTGTTCAACACACTGAATACCATCGCCGCCCTGATTCGTGGACAGCCTCGCCTGGCGGAAACGGCACTCGAGAACCTGGCCGATCTGTTTCGTGCAAGCCTGGGCCAGCAAGGCAGCTTCGTGACTCTGGCCGATGAGGTATCGCTGTGCCTTCACTATCTGGATCTGGAACGTCTCCGCTTGGGAACTCGATTACGGGTGGAATGGTCATTGGGCAACGTGCCGGAGGCGGCATTGCTGCCGGCCCTGACGCTGCAGCCGCTGGTGGAAAACGCCATCTGTCATGGCATCGAAACGTGTCGCGAAGGCGGCACGATCCATCTGCAGGGGCGATTGGATCACGACATGATCATCTTGTGTCTGTGCTATCCCCGCTGCGGGGATGCCGGTCCCGGGCATGGCTTGGCCATGTCCAATACGCGCCAGCGTCTGGCGTTGAGCTTCGGCGCCAAGGCCCGCCTTGAGCTCCGGCAAACTGAACACACCTGTGAGGTGACATTGGCTTTTCCCTATCTGAGCAAGGCGCCGATCAGCAAAGGGGAATCCGCATGAACATCCTCATTGTGGATGATGAGGCGCTGGCTCGGCTTCGCTTGGCCCAGTTGATCGCCGAACTGCCGGGACACCGAGTAGTCGGGCAGGCGGAGAACGGCATGCAGGCAGTGGCACTCTGCGAACACCATGCCGTGGATGTGGTACTGCTCGATATCCGCATGCCGTCCATCGATGGTCTCCAGACGGCCCGTCTGCTGGCTGCCCTGCCGATGCCGCCGGCTGTGATCTTCGTGACCGCCTACCCGAACCACGCGCTTGCCGCCTTCGAGGTGCAGGCATCGGACTATCTCCTCAAGCCGGTTCGCCGCGAGCGCCTCGTCCAGGCGTTTGCACGCCTGGCGGAACGAGGAGGTAACTGTATGTCCGAACGCGTGATCGATAACCGTTCGCCGCGCAGCCATCTGCGCACCCGGCTGGGTGGCGTGGTGCGCGTGGTGGCCGTCGAGCAGATTCGCTATTTCAAGGCTGAACAGAAATATGTGACTGTGCGTAGTCCGGAGGGGGAATTTCTCATCGAGGATTCCCTGGCGCGTCTGGAGGCGGAATTTTCAGGCCGGTTCGTTCGCGCGCATCGCAACGCATTGGTCGCGATTCCCTATGTCGAAGCGCTGCATCGGCGAGGCGTTCGCTACTGGTTGATGCTCAAGGACTGCCCGGAATCGATCATGGTGAGCCGGCGACATCTGACGCTCGTGCGTCAGGTGCTGGAGGGCTCGATCATCTGAGTTCGGCCATTGCGGCATGGTGGTCTGGGATTCTAGGATGAAAAGTCTTTAGCCTTGAATCAGGATCCCGGGCATGTCCGATCGTGTCTTGCGAATTGCTACCCGCCGCAGTCCATTGGCCCTTTGGCAGGCCCAACATGTTGCCGAGCAGGTGAAGAGTGTCCATCCGGGACAAGCCGTCCGTCTGGTGCCGATCAAAACCCAGGGCGACAAGATTCTGGACGTCCCGTTGGCCAAGATCGGCGGCAAGGGGCTGTTCATCAAGGAGCTGGAGCAGGCCCTGTTGGACGAGGTGGCCGATCTTGCTGTGCATTCCATGAAGGATGTGCCCGCTGAACTACCCGATGGCCTCGGCTTGGCGGTGATGCTGGAAAGTGCTGACCCGCGCGATGCATTGGTTAGCCGCGGCACCGGCGGTTGGGCAGGTTTGCCGGCCGGCGCGCGGATCGGTACGTCCAGTTTGCGGCGCCAATGTCAGCTGCGGGCGCAGCGCCCGGATCTGAACTTCGATTTCCTGCGTGGCAACGTCGGGACGCGCCTGGGGAAGCTCGACAGCGGCGTGTTCGATGCGATCGTACTGGCCGCCGCCGGGCTCGATCGGCTCGGTCTGGCGGACCGGATCAGCGAACGGCTCGACCCGTCAGTCAGTCTTCCGGCGGTGGGGCAGGGTGTGATCGGGATCGAGTGTCGTACCCATGACGACGCGCTGCACGCGCTATTGGCGCCGCTCGATCACGTACCCTCCCGGCAACGCGTTACGGCGGAGCGTGCCCTCAATGCGCGACTGGGCGGCGGCTGTCAGGTGCCCATCGCGGGCCACGCGCGCGTGGTGGGCGATATCCTGGAGCTCGAGGCGCTGGTGGGTGCACGCGGGGGCGATGAGCCGGTGCGTGCGCGCAGCAGCGGGCCGGTGAGCGCAGCTGAGCAAATCGGGCGTGAGGTTGCCGAAACCCTGCTGCAGTGCGGTGCCGATCGGCTGCTGCGCGAATGGGAACTGCACCCCCAATGACCGAGGCGCTACCGCTGGCCGGTTTGCGCATCCTGGTGACGCGGCCGGCGCACCAGGCGGAGGGCTTGTGTCGCCGGATCGCTGCAGCTGGCGGGGTGGCCGTGCGACTGCCCACCTTGGAAATCACGCCGGTCATGGATCGACCCGCGGCTCGGCGACAATTGGAGAGCGGGCTGCAAGCGGACTGGCTTGTCTTCACCAGTGCCAACGCGGTGGCTCATGCCGCGTCGCTCATGCCCCACCTGCTGCGGCGCGCCACCGGCCGGATCGCGGCCATCGGCGCGGCTACTGCTGCGGCACTGACGCACGCTGGCCGGTCGCCGGATCTGGTACCCCCGGGTGAGGACTACCGTAGCGAGGGCTTGCTGGCACAGGCAGCTCTGTCCGACATGGCGGGGCAGCGGGTCATGATCGTGCGAGGCGAAAATGGCCGGGTGCTGTTGGGCGATACCCTGCGGCAACGCGGCGCCGACGTGACCTATGTGCCGGTCTATCGGCGTCAATGTCCGCAGATCGACCGGAATGTGGTGGTCCAGCGACTCACGCATCCCCGTGGCCCGGATATTCTCGTCTTCACCAGCCCCGAGGCGTTGAGCAATCTCTTTGAACTGGTACCGGACGGCGCAATACGACAGCAGTTGCGCAGTGCACAAGTGGTGGTCGTGAGTGAGGCTATGGTAAAACAAGCCCAAAATATGGAGTTCGGTCCGCCGCTCAGAGCGATCGCGGATGAAGCGGGGCTGATGAGGACCCTGACGCGCTGGGCGCAGCGGCTTCATCCCCACAAACCGCCGACATTGCCTACATAAGGAAGTTGTCATGTCTGAACCCGCACCTATGGTCTCCCCGCCGACCGGGGCCGAACCCGTTCGGCGTCCGTCCCGTATCTGGGCGTTCTTGGTGCGGTTGATTCGTCTGGCGATCCTGTTCGGCATGATTGTTGCCATCGCCCTGCTCTGGCAGCAAGTCGACGATATCAACAGCATTCGCGCGGCTTTCGGGGACCGGCTCGATGAGGTTCGTACCCGGCTGGCCGAGACACGCGCTGCGCAAATGCCGGCCACGGAACTGGAGCGGCGCCTGACAGTGTTGCAGACCGAGCTCGATTCGACCCAAGAGCAAGCGCGAGCGACGGCACGGCAGGTCGAGCCGGTGTTGGAGCTGCTGCGACAGGGACGCCCGGCGTGGTATCGGGCGGAAGCGCTTTACCTGATGCAGATGGCGAATCAGGCCCTCCAGCTACGCGGCGATGCGCCGGCGGCCCTGCGTGCGCTGTGGCTGGCTGACAAGAACCTGGAAGTTTTGGGGGACCCGCGTTTCCTGCCGGTCCGGGAGACACTGGCCCGGGAGATGGCGATGTTGCGTGCGTTGCCCACGGTGGATGTCCCGGGCATCTCGCTGCAGCTTTCCACACTGGCGGCAGGGGTGGAGCAGTGGCCGTTGCGTCACCATGTTCCCAGCCATTGGGCGGCCAACCCACCGCAGGCAGAACAGGCGTCCCGCCCCGCCGAGCTCTGGGGACAGTTTCTGGCCGCGATGCGACAGTTGATCGAAATTCGGCGCAACGAAGAGCCGATCGCTGCGCTGGTCTCACCCGAACTCGAGCGACTTCAGCGCTTACACACCATCTTGCAGCTGCAGGCGGCTCGGCTGGCACTGCTGCAGCGCGATGCTGATACATTCCGCCGTGAACTGGACAGTGCATTGGGCAGTCTGTCGACTTATTTCGACGTGGCGGATCCCGAAGTGCGATCCGCGCGGGAGCAACTGGAAGCGTTGCGCGAAATGCCGATTGATCCAAAGCGGCCCGATCTGAGTGGCTCGCTGGCTCAATTGCGAACCTTGGAAGCCGAGATGGTGATGCCATGAAATGGGCCGTGTTGCTGCTGGCGCTTCTGGGGCTGGGCACTGCGGCGGGCCTGCTGTTACAGGATGACAATGGCTATGTCCTGATGGCCTGGCACGGCTGGACGGTCGAGACGTCGTTGATTTTCTTCGTCATTCTTCTGGGCGCGGTGTTGCTTTTGCTGTGGCTGGTCTGGCGTCTGCTTGCCGGGGTTTGGCGATTGCCGCGGTGGGTGCGGTTGCGGCGCAACCACCGGCGGGCTGCGCGTGCACGCGCAGCGCTGCACGCGGCGCTATTGGACTTGCAGAGTGGCCGCTATCCCTTTGCGGAGAAAGCGCTGGTCAAGAATGCCGAGTCCGATGCGCCGGGACTGCATTACCTTCTGGCGGCGCGGGCGGCCCATCGACAGCAGGCGTACGATCGGCGCGACCGCTATCTTCACCAGGCATTTGAAGCAGAGCCGTCCGGGCAGTCGGCCGTATTGATTGCGCAGGCCGAGATGCAACTCGAGGACCATCGTGACGAACAGGCGCTGGCGACACTCTCCATGCTGGATGACCCAGCGGTCGAGGCGCGGCGGCTTCAGCTGTTGGTGGAATGCCACAAGGCCCGGCGTGACTGGAGTGCGCTGCGCGGCTTGCTGCCCAGGCTGCGTGACTTCGGCGCGCTTTCTGCCGAGGCGCAGCGCCAGTTGGAGATTCAGGTCTTTGGTGCTTCCATGGCGATAGCGGCTGATCGTGGCGACGTGGGTGCGCTGGAAGCGGCCTGGAAAGATGCGGGTCGCGACCTGCGGCACGAAACCCCGCTGGTTCTGGCATTCGTGCGGGGCCTCATGGCCCTGCGCCAGATTGCCCAGGCTGTGGATGTGATCGAGCAGCATTTGAGGGCCCACTGGTCGGAAGAATTGGCGGATCTGTACGGTCAGCTTCATACGGGCGAACGTGCCCGGCAACTGGAACAGATCCAGTCCTGGATCGGACAGTACGGGGAGCAGGCGGTGTTGCTCCGGGCCGCGGCCCGTCAGTGCCGACATGAGCGAATCTGGGGCAAGGCGCGCCAGTACTATGAGGCGGCGCTTGCCGCTGCGCCGGATCCACTGACCTATCAGGAATTCGCCGAGTTGCTGGTGCAGCTGGACGAGGTCGAGCACGCCAAAGAGCTCTATCGGGCCGGTCTGACGGCATTCAATCGGGGTCAGGGCCAGCAAACAGTGGTCGCAAGGACCCACAGGGAATCCACCCGTGACGGCGGAATGAGGCAATGATTCTGACATCACGCGAGTGCTTGCGATGCCACAAAGCCTTCTCTTAGCCGGTAGCGACTATGGCCACAACGTTCACCCTTAAGGCCAGTTGCCCGGACCAGGTCGGCATCATTGCAGCGATCAGCGGATTGATCGCCGAGCACGGCGCCAGTATCACCGAAGCCAGTCAGCATTCCGATCCCCTGACGGGTCATTTTTTCATGCGCTATGAGATTGCGGCTTCGGATCTGCCGTTCGGCAAGGCCGGCTTCGAGCAGTCGCTGCGGCCGTTGGCTCAACGTTTCGGGATGGACTGGACGGTGTCGTCCTCGGCGACGCCTTGCCGGGTTTTGGTCCTGGTGAGTCGGCAGGATCATTGTCTGGCTGATCTGCTCTATCGCTGGCGCCGCCGCGACTTCATCTTCGAGCTGGTGGGTGTGGTCTCCAATCACGATGATCTGCGCGCCGACGTTGAGCGGATCGGCCTGCCTTACCATCATGTACCGGTCACTCCGGAGGGTCGAGCGGATGCGTTCGCTCGAATCGAGCAGCTATTCCAGGACTATCGCGCCGATGTTATGGTGCTCGCCCGCTACATGCAGATTCTTCCCGCCGATCTGTGCGCTCGCCTGCCCCATCGCATCATCAATATCCATCACAGCTTTCTGCCTTCTTTCGTCGGCGCCAATCCGTACCGGCAGGCCTATGAACGCGGCGTCAAGATCATTGGCGCGACCTGCCATTATGTGACCGAGGAGCTCGATGCCGGACCGATCATCGAGCAGGACGTGATGCGGGTGCATCATGGCGATTCGGTCGAACGCATGGTGGCGTTGGGTCGAGATGTGGAGCGCGCCGTTTTGGCTCGGGGACTGCGTTACCACGTGCAGGATCGTGTGCTGGTGCATGGCAACAAGACGGTGGTATTTCCGTGATATCGAACGGGTCAAGTCCTTCCTGGCGACATGTGCTTCCGTTGATCTGTGGTGTCCTCATGCCCGGGATTGCGCGGGCGGATTGGCGCTACGAGGCGGGTTTCCAGTTTGCGCATCTGGAAGGCGAAGCGCCGCAGGATGCGGCCTACAACGCCGATCTTCAGGGCATCCATCTGGCGTTTCGGGAAAACGTCGGCAGCTGGCGAGGTGAGCTCGCCGGCAGCTATCAGATCGGGAGCGCCGATCTGGAGCAGGCCGGCCAGGCACTGACATCGACTGACGAGACCGCATGGGATGCAGACTATCGGATCGGCCCCGTGATTGCCCCGGGTGTATGGGCCTTTGGCGGGATTGCCCATCGGCGCTGGGAGAGTGATGATCTCGAGCGCCAACTCACCTATTCCCCGGTGGGGATCGGGGTCGCATTGCCGGCTGCCTGGAGCATCGAGGGCGAGTTCATGATCGAGTACTGGGCAGTCTGGAGCGCTGAAGTGATTGATGTCTCTGCCCAAGGCGCGCTTCCGGATACGGGCGCAGGCTGGCGCGTGTCGGCCAATGCCGGCTGGGCGTTCGGCGAGCGTCAAAGTCTGTTCGTGAATCCCTATTACGCGGAGTGGCGTCTGGACGGCGGCCTATCGGGCAACGATGCAGACGCCCAGACGATTGGCATCAATTTCGGATTGCGGTGGCATTAAGCCGGTACTCCTCGGTAACCCGCGTCGCATTCGATCGACTCTCTTTTCCCCTCTTCATTGACACCTGTTCTTGTTTCCGGCTAAGCGCCCGGCGAAAGCCGGATAATGGCGTTTGGTCCGGTTCGGCTTTCTGCGTCCAGTGGGACAGGTGGTTTGCGATACATCGTACTAGTTTTGTACAACAATTAGAAAAGCGGGATAAGGCTGTTTTATGGCCGGTTGCCGCCGCCACTAAGTTATCTATCGGCAGCAACACACTGTAAATAAATAGAAATAACCCTTCTCTCTTGCTGACGATCGGCCGCCTCAGGGGCGAATACGATGGTCTGAGCTCAAGAAAGTTTGACAATCGCCGATAAGAACGCTACAAATATTGTACATGGGTGCGGTGTTCATGTCTGGCGTGCCCTGAGCGGGGTCAATGCCCCGGGTACTCGACGGGTTTCGGTTTGAGACATGTGCGTCATTCGCGAAGGGGAACGAGAATGAAGATCGCCATTGTGGGTAGCGGAATCGCCGGTCTTTCGGCCGCATGGATGCTGGCGCGGCAGCATGAGGTGGTCGTATTCGAGCAGAACGACTACATGGGTGGCCATACGCACACCGTAGATGCACCGGCGCCATCTGGAACGGTTCCGGTCGATACGGGCTTTATCGTTTACAACGAAGCCAATTATCCGCATCTCACGGCGCTTTTCCGCCATCTTGGTGTCGCGACGCGACCCAGTGACATGTCGTTTGGCGTCTCCGTCGATCACGGCGAACTGGAATACGCCGGCGACAATCTCCGCGCACTGTTTGGCCAGCCCAGCAACTTCTTCAAGCCGGCGCACTGGCGGATGCTGTCCGAGATCGTGAGGTTCAACCGCCTGGCGCGAGGCAGCCTGGACGATCCCGCTCTCGAGTCGCAAACCCTGGGCGAGTTTCTCGATGTGCACCGATTCGGTGACGCGTTGCGGACGCGCTATCTGCTGCCGATGGCGGCGGCCATCTGGTCCTGTCCACCGCAGACCATGCTGGCCTTCCCGGCCGCCAGCTTTATGCGGTTCTTCAAGAATCATGGCTTGCTCGATATTCGGGGGCGGCCTCAGTGGCGAACCGTCGTGGGCGGAAGTCGGAGTTACATTGGTCGACTCACCGCAGACTTTGCCGGTGGTGTGCGCCTGGGGCAGGGTGTGCGCGTCATTCAGCGGGATTCGCAGGGTATAAGGCTGATCGACGCTCAAGGAGAAGCGCACCGATTCGATCGGGTCGTGCTGGCCTGTCATGCGGATCAGGCGCTGCGGCTGCTGGAGCAGCCCGATGTCTGGGAATCCAGACTGCTCGGCGCGTTTCCGTACCAGACGAACCGCGTGGTGCTGCATTCCGATCAGCGCTTGATGCCGCGTCGCCGGCGCGTCTGGTCGTCCTGGAACTACCTCTCCGGTGCGAATGTCTCGGGCGATCGTGCGGTCTCAGTGACCTACTGGATGAATCGTCTGCAGGGCCTGTCTGATGCGCGCCCGTACTTCGTCACGCTCAATCCGTTGATGGAAGTCGATCCTGAGCAGCGCTGGGGCGAGTATGACTACGATCATCCCGTATTCAGTCAGCGGGCCATGCAGGCGCAACCTTTGCTGGGCCGCTTGCAGGGGCGGCAGGGAACCTGGTTCTGCGGGGCCTATTTCGGCTATGGATTCCACGAAGATGGGATTCGGTCGGGCCTCGATGTGGCGCGTGCATTCGGGATTCTTCCGCCTTGGGAGGCTGGTTTGCCGGAGTCGATCACGCGCGGGCAAGCCAAGCCGGCGCCGGTTCCGGCTGCTTTGCCGGAAACCGCGTGACGGGTGTCGTCATGAAGAGTTGTCTGTATCGCGTCGACATCCGGCACGTTCGTCCAGGCCGTTTCCGCCACCGTTTTGGCTATCGACTGTTCAACGTGTTGCTCGATTTGGATGAAATCGATGAGCGTGCGCGCAAGCTCCGGTTGTTCTCGCACAATCGGCCGAATCTAGTAAGTGTTTATGACCGGGATCACGGTCCGCGCGATGGCACGCCGCCTCGGATCTGGATTACGGCATTGCTGGCTGATCATGGAATCGATCTGGATCGGGCTGGGCGGATTCGCATGCTGGGTTTCCCGCGTGTCCTGGGCTGGGCGTTCAATCCTTTGACTCTCTGGTACTGCGAGGATGCGCGGGATGCACTTCGAGCGGTGGTTTGCGAGGTGCACAACACATTCGGTCACAGCCATTTCTACGTGCTGGCGGGGGAGCATGGTCGGCCCCTGGAACTTCAGGGGGCCCTGAAAAAGCGCAAGCAGTTTCATGTGTCGCCGTTCTTTCCCACCGTCGGGGAATATCGCTTTCGTCTCGATCCGCCGGCGCGCTCGGTGGTGGTCGCCGTGGCTTACTGGCGCGATGGCGCGCTGGCTATGCTGGCCGAGCTGCGTGGAGACGCGCGCCCCCTGACCGACCGGACCTTGTTGCTCCAGGTTCTGCGTATGCCGTGGGCCGGTGTGAAGGTTTTCGCGGCCATTCATTGGCAGGCCCTGAAATTGTGGTGGCGTGGCGCTCCATTCCATGCCGAACCGCCGATTGCATCCACTCCAAGGAGTTCATGACATGTCCAGTCAACCGCCCATCATCCTGCAGCGGGGCGCGGCGTTGCCGGCGCTACCGTGGTCTTTGCGCCTGTTGACGCGGATTCTGGCTCGCGCCGAATACGGCCAACTGGAGTTGCGCCTGCCCGATGGTCGTGAGATGCACGTTCGGGGTCGGCGTCCCGGCCCCCAGGCGACCTTGGTGCTGCATCGTCCACGACTGATTGGCCGGTTACTGACCGGTGGCGATACGGGTTTGCTCGAATCCTATGTGGACGGCGATTGGGAGTCGCCGGATCTCACCCGATTCCTGCTGTGGGGGGCGGCCAATGAGGCCTGCTTCGGTGGTGTGGCGGATGGATTCGTGCTGTGGCGCGCGCTGCGGACGCTCTATCACTGGCGTCATCGAAACACGCGGACCGGTAGTCGACGCAACATCGCGGCGCACTACGACCTGGGTAACGACTTCTATGCGCTGTGGCTGGATTCCACGATGACTTACTCCAGCGCGTTGTTCGCATCAGAGACCGATACGCTGGAAACCGCGCAGGTCCGCAAGTATCAGCGGCTGATCGATCAGTTGGAGATCGGCGCCGGACATCGGGTGCTCGAAATCGGATCAGGCTGGGGGGGGTTCGCCATTCAGGCTGCGCGTCAGACAGGTTGTCAGGTGACCAGCGTGACACTGTCTGCAGCGCAGCTCGAGGAAGCGCGGCGTCGCGCCTGGCGGGCCGGCGTGGCGGATCGGATCCGCTTCGAGCTCATGGATTACCGCGACCTGTCGGGTCACTACGATCGCATCGTGTCCATTGAAATGTTCGAGGCGGTGGGGGAGCAGTATTGGCCGGATTACTTCCGCCAGGTGCATGACCTGCTCAAGCCACGGGGGCGTGCCGGGATCCAAGTGATCACGATCGAGGAAAAGCGGTTCCAGGATTACCGCAAGAGTGCCGATTTCATCCAGCGCTACATCTTCCCCGGCGGGATGCTGCCGTCCCCTGAGCGATTTTTCGATCAGGCTGAAGATGCCGGGCTCGAGTTGGTCGATGTGAAGACCTTCGGGAAGGATTATGCCCGCACCCTGGCTTGCTGGGACGGAGCGGTGCACCGTCAGAGCCATGCCTTGGCCGAGCTTGGCTATGATGCGCGCTTCCAGCGTCTATGGCACGCCTATCTGTGCTATTGCGAAGCGGGATTCACAACGGGGCGCATCGACGTGATGCAGGCCATATTGGCGCGTGACTGAACCATGAATGCGTCGGATGCGCCCTTGCCGTTGCGGATTCTGGCCGCTTTCGGGGCCATCGGCCTGCCGATGGCCGCCATGGCGGTACCGCTGCTGATCTACCTCCCCCCCTATTTCAGCGATGAGCTCGGATTAGGGTTGACGGTCGTCGGCACCGTGCTGCTTGTGGCGCGACTGTTCGATGTGGTGACTGATCCCGTCGTCGGACTGCTTAGTGACCGTATCCGGACACGCTGGGGCCGTCGGCGCCCATGGGTGCTTGCGGGTGTTCCGTTGATCCTGATGGGGACCGGCTTCCTGTTTCTCGCCCCTGTGGGTGTGGGCTGGGCCTATCTGCTGTTCTGGAGCGTGGTGACTGCGCTCGGCTGGACCGTTCTGTCATTACCGCACAACGCCTGGGCTGCCGAATTGTCGCCGGATTATCACGAGCGGGCACGCATCTACGGCGCGTCTCAGGCTTTTGCCATTGTCGGCACGATACTGGGCGTTGCTATTCCTGGGATCATGCAATCCTTCGGGGCATCGCGGGCAACGGCATTGGCGGTCATGTTCGGATTTGCGCTGGCGACCCTTCCGGTTACCGCAATCTGGCTGTTGCGAAAAGTGCCGGAGCCGAACCAGCCTGATGGGGACGTGCCGTGGGCGAAAGGCTTGCGTTTGCTAAGCGAGAACCGACCCTTTCGTCGATTGCTGGCGGCCTATCTGCTCAATGGGATTGCCAATGGTCTACCGGCAAGTCTCTTTCTGCTGTTTGTACAGGCGCTTATTGGCGATGATCAGGAAGCCGGGATTCTGTTGATGGTCTATTTCGGGGCCGGTTTCCTCGGCCTGCCGCTCTGGCTCGGCATCGCCCGCCGGCTGGGCAAGCATCGTACATGGTGTGTGGCGATGATCGTCACTTCCCTGGTGTTCGCGACGGTTCCCTTCATTGAGCCGGGACAGTTCTGGTTCTTCTTCGCGGTGTGCGTATTGACCGGGCTGACGGTGGGCGCCGATCTGGCCCTGCCGGCGGCCATGCAAGCGGATGTCATCGATCTGGACACGGCACAGAGCGGCAATTCTCGCGCAGGTTTGTTCTTTGCTTTGTGGGGGATGGCCACCAAGGCGGCGCTCGCGTTGGCGGTCGGGATTGCCTATCCCGTTCTGGATTGGGCCGGCCTGGATGCACAAGGAGACAACACTCCCTTCGCGCTGACCACGCTGGCCTTGCTGTACGGGGGATTGCCGGTGCTGATCAAGCTGTCGGCCGTGTGGTTGATGTGGAATTTTCCGCTGACGGAATCCGATCAGCGCGCGTTACGCCAGAAGATCGTTCTTCCCGTGTGATTTATAACTCGAGGATAGTGAGATGAACTTGAAAAATTGCATGCGTTTGTTGGCGTTGCTGGGTGTGCTGGGTTTGGCAGCTTGCGGCGGCGTCAACACGAAAATCTATGAAGGGACGGAGCCCCCGCTGGTGCTGGAAGACTATTTCCTCGGTCAGACTCGCGCATGGGGTATGTTTCAAGACCGGGCCGGGGAGCTCAAGCGCAGTTTCGAGGTCCGTATCGACGGCAAGATGGTCGACGGCGAGTTGGTGATGACCGAGGACTTTGTCTACAGCGATGGCGAGAAGTCCCAGCGGATCTGGCGCATCAAGCGGGTGGATGCCCATCACTATGAAGGCCGGGCCGACGATGTGGTGGGTGTCGCCAAGGGGGTGGTCTATGGGCGCGCACTGAACTGGACCTATACTTTGGCCCTGCCCGTGGGCGATAAGACTTACCATGTCCAGTTTGACGACTGGATGTATCTTCAGCCCGATGGTGTGCTGCTCAATCGGGCCCGGATGAGCAAGTTCGGTGTCGAGCTTGGACAGGTCACGCTCGCTTTCCGGAAGCTGTGATGGCGCCGATCGGTTCAAGTGGATGTCGGGCCGGGCAGGAGTCTTTCCAGCAGTTCGCTGAGTTGTCTCACGTAGCTGGGTACCTGTCCGGGGCCCGGCCACCGGTGGCCGGGGCGGTTGAACCAGATGGTATGCAACCCGGCGGCCCGCGCCCCGACTACATCGCATTCGGGGTCATCCCCGATGTGCAGCGTTTCTTCGGGGGCGACACCCAGCGCCTCGCACGTGAGGTGAAAGATGGCGGGATGCGGCTTGGCCATCCCGGCGGTTTCCGCGCTGACGTTGACGCGGAAAAACCCCCGCAGGCTGGTCGTGGCCAGGTCAACGTTGCCGTTGGTGATGCTGGCCAGCGAGAAATGCCCGCTCAGCCTGTTCAGCACCGCAGCGGCATCGGTAAAGGGTGTGACGGCGTTTCGGGCGGCGATGAATTCAGCGAATGCCAATTCGGCGGCCTGTGGGGTCGTCCCCGCTTCGCGCGCCGCTTGCTGGAGGACGGTCATGCGCAGGGCAGTCACGTGGTGAGCCAGCTCCGGGCGTTGTGAGGCCAGGCGATTCATTCGGCGGCGAACTTCCCCGGCGGGTAGACGTTGCGCCATGGCCGGGAAATGGTGTCGCAGATAGCGCTCCATGCGGGCTTCGGCGGCGCGGATGACAGGGCCGATTTCCCAGAGCGTGTCGTCGAGGTCGAAGGTGATCGCGCGGATGGCGGGAGGCTTTCGGTTCATCAAGGTTTCCGTTTCACGTTGCGGCGTTCTTGCGGGTCTGGGTGTTGCCTGGATTCAGGCGCGAGCCGCGCATCGGCGCGCAACGCAGGGCGGGGTCAGGCAAGCGCAACGCGCATCCGGAACCAAGGAAAACAGGATATGAGCGACTTGTTCCATCCGCATGACTTTAGCGTACTGGATTAAAATACCGTAGCGGGTAGATTCGTGTTTGAGCATAACCAACGTACTCAAGAAGGTTCGCGCTTGAAGCAGGATGCGGCTTCTTCAGACGATCGAGAACTGTTTCCGATTCGGACCGTTTCCAGTCTGACGGGCGTCAATGCGGTGACGCTGCGCGCGTGGGAGCGCCGTTATGGCTTGATCAGTCCACGTCGCACGCCGAAGGGCCACCGGCTCTATAGTCGCGCCGATGTCCAGCGCATTCAGCAAGTTCTGGATTTTCTGGACCGAGGAATCTCCATTGGCCAGGCCCGGGCGGCGCTCGAGGCGCAGCAACGGGGCGAAACCTCGGTCACGGTGGCTGCTCCTCAGGAGTCCCGAGGATTATGGGCGGGCTACATCGCGCGCATGGTTCTGGCGATCGGTAGCTTCGATGAAAAGAACCTGAATGCCGTTTACAGCGAAGCCTTGTCGCTCTATCCCGTGGAGCTGGTCACTAGCCAGCTGATCGTTCCGCTGCTCGAAGAGGTGGGGCGGCGATGGCAGAACCAGGAGGGGAGCGTCGCCGAGGAGCATTTTTTCAGCGTGTTCATGCGCAACAAGCTGGGTGCCCGCTTTCATCACATGGCCTTGGAGACCACCGGCCCCAAGCTGTTATGCGCCTGTGTTCCGACGGAAAACCATGAACTGGCGCTCCTGCTGTTCTGTCTGGCGGCGCTGACGCGCAACTATCGAATCGTGCTGCTCGGCGCCAACATGCCCTTCGCCGACCTCCCCACGGCCGTGCGCCGCTCGGGGAGCGACGCGATTGTACTGGCGGGCTCGGTTGGCGCTTATTGGCCGACCTTCGAAGAAGAGCTTGCGGGGCTGATTCAGCGAGCGAAAGTGCCGGTGCTGGTCGGTGGCCACCTGTCGACCCTGCATCGCGATGCCGTGACCCGTGCGGGTGCCATCGTGCTCGGAAGCGAGATGTCCCAGGCCTTTCGGCGGCTCGGGCAGGCTTTGATGCCCCCGGAATAGGGGCGCTCGTAACGATCCCGTTGAGGTTGGTGGATGGAACCATGCGGGGCGTCGATCCGATGATGACGTCGATTCCGGTCGGAGGATCGGCATTGACGTTTCCAGATCGGTCTTGCATTGAGATCGTGCGCCCTCTAACGGTATCCTTGGCCGGCCCGTCAGGGCGCCAAGAACAACACGCTGGCGTAGCTCAGTTGGTAGAGCAGCCGATTTGTAATCGGCAGGTCGCGGGTTCAAATCCTGTCGCCAGCTCCATTTAGGCCGCTTTTGCGCAATCTCTTCGACGCAGAAATGCGTGGTAATCGGTGCCCGACCCGGGGTCGGCACGGTTTGCGCGGGGCTTGGGTTGCAGAGCACGACGTGCCCCGGGCGGCAATACCCGTTGCATCGTGAGGCTGCGTCGATGTCTTGACGCCCGTGGACATGACGACGGGACCATTACTTTGTGGATCAATCAGGGAATGAACATGCGGACTTGGATCAGACCGGGATGTGCTGTGCTGCTTGCACTGATGCTGGTTGCGTGCGGTCAGGAGGATGCTGCAGCCCCGCCTGATCAGCCAGCTGTGCTGATTACGACCGAGCTTGCAGAGCAGCAGGTCGTCGAGGATCTCGAGTTTTCGCTCGGCAGGCTGCAGTCGAATGTGGATCCGCGTATTGCGGCCGAGGTGTCCGGTCGCGTCTTGTCCGTCGCTGTGGAAGCGGGCGAATCGGTGCAGCGTGGGCAGGTCGTGGCCCAGCTGGACGCTGCCGACTATCGGGCGGCGGCCGATGGGGCGGCGGCCGATGTGCGTCGGCTGGAGGCGTTGGTCGAGCAGCAGCAGCGCCAAGTCGAGCGCTATCGGCAGCTGGTTCAGGAAAATTTCTTTTCAGTCAACGCATTGGATGAGGTCGAGGCGCAGTTGACCGCGTTGCGCGCACAACTGGCTGCGGCGCGGAGCGGGGTCGATCGAGCGCGCAACAATCTTGACCGCACAGCCGTGCGCGCGCCTGCTTCGGGCGTCATCGCCGAGCGATTGGTGAGCCCGGGGGATTATATTGGCGCTGGAAACCCCTTGTTTCATCTCAGTACTGATCAAATGCTGCGGGTTGTGTTGCCGTTTCCGGAAGTCCTGAGTTCTCGATTGGCAGTCGGGCAAACCTTGCGGTTGCGTGTGCCCACCGCTCCCGGCATGCCGGTGGAATTGCCCATTACCGAGATTCGCCCCGTGATCGGTGCGCAGAATCGTGCGATCGAGGTACTGGCGGAGATGCGCAATCCGGGTGGGTGGCGCCCCGGTGGGAGTGTCAATGGTGAGGTCGTGCTGTCGAGGCGCGAAGACGCCGTGGTCATTCCACCCTTGGCCGTGATTCGGCGTCCGTCCGGCCTTGTCGTCTATGTGGTGACCGATGACCAAGTGCAGGAGCGTCTGGTCAAGGTGGGGGTCGAGACCGCTGAGTTCGTGGAAATCGTTGAAGGGCTTGAGGCCGGCGAGCAGGTTGCGGTCGAAGGTGCTTCCTATTTGACGGATGGGGCCCGGGTGCGCATCGCCCAGGAGCGCGCCGCATGAATTTGCCGGAGCTGTCGATTCGCCGGCATGTGCTGGCGTACATGCTCAATGCGGTGCTGGTATTGTTCGGCATCATCGGCTTTCGGGATCTCGGTGTCGACCGGTTCCCGAATGTCGATATTCCGGTCATCAGTATCACGACGATCCAGCCCGGCGCCAATCCGTCAGTCGTCGATGCCAGCATCACCAACATCATCGAACGCCAGGTGAACAGCGTTCCGGGCATCAAGAACATCCGGTCGAGTTCCACGCCCGGCGTGTCCGTGGTGGCCATCAATTTCGAGTTGGAAAAAGATGTTGATGTTGCTTTCAACGAGGTTCAGGCGAAGGTCAATCAGGTTTTGAACCAGTTGCCGACCGATGCGGATCCGCCGATTGTCGCCAAGTTGGAGACCTCGTCCCAGCCGATTTTGTGGCTCGCCCTGCAGGGCAATCGAACCGAGCAGCAACTGAACGTCTATGCGAACAATGTGCTGCGCAAGCAACTTGAGAACGTCAATGGGGTGGGCGAAGTGCGGATCGCCGGCTCCCGGGAACGGACCGTCCGGGTCGAAGTGGATCCGGCTCGGCTGGCCAGCTACGGATTGACGGTTCAGGACCTCATTCAGGCGTTTCAGCGTGAGCACTTCCTGTTGCCCGGCGGTTTTGTCGTCGGGGGCAACACGGAGTCGCTGCTCAAGCTCGACCTGGAATACCACGACCCGGCGGCCTTGGGCCAGATGGTGATCGGTTTTTCCAGTGGTGCGCCGATTCGCTTGCAGGATGTCGGTGAAGTCGTTGACGGTTTGGCGGATTATCGCCAACTTGCACGCTTCAACGGTGAGCCGACTGTGGGGCTGGGTATCGTGAAGATTGCCGGAAGCAATACCGTGGCGATCATCGACGAAATCAAGGCGCGACTCGACACCGAAATCGGTCCCCAGCTTCCGCCGGGCCTGAAGGTGTCCGTGGCGACCGATACCTCGACTTTTATCCTGGAGATGGTGCACGCGCTTCAGGAGCATTTGATTACCGGAACACTGCTGGCGGCAGCGGTGGTTTTGTTGTTTCTCCGCAACTTCCGTTCCACCTTGATCATTGCGGCGGCGATTCCGGTCTCACTGCTGGGCGCGGTCGCGGTGATGTACTTCTTCGGATACACCTTCAATGTGGTGACGTTGCTCGCGCTGCTGTTGCTTATCGGCGTCGTGGTCGATGATGCGATCGTGGTGCTCGAGAATATCTACCGTCATCGGGAGGAGTTGGATCCGGATCCCGTCAGTGCTGCGATGAACGGAACCCAGGAGGTGATGTTCGCGGTTTTGGCGGCTACCTTGTCACTGGTCTCGATTTTCGTGCCCGTGGTGTTCATGGGTGGGATCGTGGGGCGGTTTTTCGAGTCCTTTGCGGTCGTGGTCGTGTTCGGTGTGTTGGTGTCGTGGTTCGTGGCACTGACGCTCACGCCGATGATGT
Organism: Candidatus Macondimonas diazotrophica; assembly: GCF_004684205.1. NCBI lineage: Bacteria > Pseudomonadati > Pseudomonadota > Gammaproteobacteria > Chromatiales > Ectothiorhodospiraceae > Candidatus Macondimonas > Candidatus Macondimonas diazotrophica. The sequence goes on along the minus strand of NZ_SRIO01000001.1, from coordinate 3,641 downwards.
GTTCGCGGTATCTCAAGGTCTCTCACGAGCACGGTCGCGTATTCAATGCGTTTGAGCGTGCATTTCGCGCCATGGAGTCGGGGTACCGGCGCATGCTCGGATGGGCGATCGGTGCGCCATGGGCTGTGCTGGCGATTGCGTTCCTGGTGGTGCTTTCCAGCGGCTACTTCTTTGCCAATGTCGGTGGCGAATTCGTTCCCGAGGAAGATCAGGGGCAATTGTTTGTCCAACTCAAAACACCTCTGGGGTCGAGCGTCGAGTACACCGACAGTCGGCTGCGCGCCATGGAGGCCGTGCTGGCCGAGGAGCCAACGGTGGTGAGCTATTTCACGGCGGTCGGCTTGGGACAGCAGGGCCAGGTGAATCAGGCGGTGGCATTTGTCACGATGAAAGCGCGCGCGGAGCGGGATATTTCACAGCAGGAGCTGGCGGTTCGATTGCGCGAAAAGGCCGCGGAAATCCCGGGAGTTCAGGTGTTCATATCTGAAGTGCCGGCGTTCGGGGGAGAGCGTGGTGAACCGCTGCAGTTGGTGCTGCGGGGTCGCAATCTTGCGGATGTGGCGCGTTATTCCGAGGAGATTCGCCAGCGTCTTGCCGCGACCCCGGGGATGGGGAGCATCGATTTGACCCTGCAGCTCGATTTGCCGCAGGTCGAGCTCGACATCGATCGGGAGCGTGTGGCGAGCCTGGGCTTGTCGACGCTGGAGGTCGCGCAGGCGGCCAACATCTTGGTTGGCGGGATGGACGTGGCGCGCTACAACGACGACCCGGGCGACGGCGAGCGGTATGACCTGCGCCTCAAGGCCCAGGAGGGTGCGTATGCCGTGCCGGATGACTTGCGCAAGATCTTCTTGCGTAACCGGGCGGGAGATCTGATTCGCCTGGACACGATTGCGACCATCCAGCAATCACTGGGGCCGGCGGAAATCAGCCGATTCGACCTCAATTACGCCGGATTCTTCTTCATCAATCCCAGCATGCCGTTGGCTGAGGCGATGGTGCGGGCCCAAGAGATCGGTTCTGAAGTCCTGCCCACCGGTTACAGTCTTGATTTGACCGGCCAGGCCCAGGAATTCGAAGACACAGCCGGTTATATGGTCTTCGCGCTGGTGGTTTCCCTGGTCCTGCTGTACATGGTTCTCGCAAGCCAGTTTGATTCCTTCCTGCAGCCGCTGATCATTATGGTGGCTCAGCCGCTCGCGGCGATTGGTGGGGTCGCGGCGCTTTGGCTGCTGGGGTATACCATCAACATGTTTTCCATGATCGGAATGCTGCTGTTGGTCGGACTGGTGGCGAAGAATTCCATCTTGCTGGTCGATCTGACCAATCAACGGCGCGCCGAAGGCGTGCCGTTGAAAGAGGCCCTGATGGAGGCCTGTCCCGTTCGGCTTAGGCCAGTACTCATGACTTCCCTCACCGTCATTTTCGCCCTGCTGCCTGCTGCCCTAGGCCTGGGAGCAGGAGCCGATACCAATGGACCGTTGTCAGCGGCTGTGATCGGAGGCATGGTGACTTCGACGGCGTTGACGCTGGTTGTTGTTCCGGTGGTCTATCTCTTGGTGGAGCGGATGAAGGAGCGTCGTGGCTTCCATGCCGGTCACGGCACGGGGGTGAGTCATGACTAATCGCCGATCGAAAGTGCGTACGGTTGCCTGCATTCTCTTGGCGTCGACGTTCAGTGGCCCCGGGTGGGCCACTGGTTTGGCGGACATCTATCAGCTCGCGCAGAGTCGCGATGCAGTGTATGAGTCGGCGCGACATCGACTCGCCGCAGTTTCCACGCTGAACCGCCAGGCGCGCGGCGTTCTGTTCCCCAGTATCGACCTGAATGGCGGTGTCAACCGGACCTGGTTGGAGGTGGACAGTGATCCGGCCGTTTTGCCGGGTCCGCCAGGTGCGCCCCCGACGCTGATTGATCAAAGCGGCTCCGTCGACAATGCCGACGGTTGGAGTTATGGCGTCACGTTGCGCCAGCCGATCTTTGTGGCCGAGGCGATCTTTCGCTATGGACAGGCTCAGCGGCAGGTGGCGCTGGCCGAGGTCGAGTTTGCAATTGCCCGTCAGGATCTGATTCTGCGGACGGCATCCGGATATTTTCAGGTCCTGCAGGCCGAGCAGGCACTTGCCACCAGTCAAGCCGAGCTACGCGCCCTTGAGCAAGAGTTGGCGCGTGCCCGAAAGTCCTTCGAGGTGGGCACGGCCGCTATTACGGACCTCAATGAGGCGCAGGCCCGCTACGATCTGGTTTCTGCTCAGGTTCTGCAATATGAAGGCGATGTCGCGATTGCGCGCCAGGCGCTGGCGCGAATCATCGGCCAGTCGGTTCCGGCCCTGAAGGGACCGCGTGCGGACTTTCCGCTGGAGCCACCGGAACCTGCCGAGCAGGCTCAATGGGTCGATCGGGCTCGTGACTCCAACTTGTTTCGGGTTGCCAGTGGCTTGGGTGTGGAAGTGGCGCGCGCCGAAGTCCGAGCCCGGCAGGGTGCACGATTGCCGACCTTGTTTCTGGTTGGCAATTACGATGTCCAGGAGACGCGTCGTCCCGCCTTTGGCGGCGACGTAACCCGCAACGAAACCGAGAGCCGGGTGGTCGGGGTTCAGCTCAGTGTGCCGCTGTTCCGCGGGGGGTTGCTGAGCGCTCAAGTCGAAGAGGCGGCGGCGCTTTACAATCAGCGCAAGAGTGACCTTGTCGATGCCGCGCGGGGCGCCGAATTGCAAGCGAGCCAGGCGTTCATTCAGCTGAATACGGCGATTGCGCAGGTGCGCGCGTTCGAGCAGGCTGTCAAGTCCAGTATGACGGCGTACGAATCGGCTCGGCGTGGTCGGGAGGTCGGGGTCCGGACGGCAGTCGATGTTCTGTTTGCGCTGCAGCAAGTGTATGCGGCTCAACAGAATCTCGATAGTGCCCGATTGGCCTATCTGCTGGGGCGACTCAATCTGCAGGCGGCGGTGGGTGCCCTGGATCCGGCCGATCTCGCCGCGATTGACAACTATCTCACCAGTCGTGCTGCGTTATCTGCGCTGCCGGTCAGGATCGATTGAGGTTTGACAGGTGGCGGCGAGCAGAACATAATTTGGGGCTTGCGTTTTGGAGGGGTTCCCGAGCGGTCAAAGGGAGCAGACTGTAAATCTGCCGGCTCTGCCTTCGTAGGTTCGAATCCTACCCCCTCCACCACGAAATTTTGTTGGGACATACGGTTCAGGTCGCAGTCCTTCGATGCGGGTGTAGTTCAATGGTAGAACCTCAGCCTTCCAAGCTGATGGTGTGGGTTCGATTCCCATCACCCGCTCCATCGTGCGGGCCGCACGGACAGGATTGGTGACCACAGGTTTTGGGTTCAGGGCCCATATAGCTCAGTCGGTAGAGCACTTTCTTGGTAAGGAAGAGGTCACCGGTTCAAATCCGGTTATGGGCTCCATAGTTTAGTGTGGGATGGCCTCTCGTGGCTCAATGAGAGGCTTTTTTGGCGTATTTGATTTTCTCATGGAGATTGTTGCGCATGGCCAAGAGCAAGTTTGAGCGTACGAAGCCGCATGTGAATGTGGGGACGATTGGTCATGTGGACCATGGGAAGACGACGCTGACGGCGGCGCTGACGAAGGTGTTGGCGGAGAAGTTTGGGGGTGAGTTCAAGGCTTAC